>JAHCID010000005.1 GCA_026129405.1 bacterium | reverse complement strand
GCCGCTCGCCAGCTGCGCCACGCGGTCGCGAGCGTGTGCCCCAGCTCCGGCTCGTCGGTGCGGCACGGCACTGCCAGCGTCACCACCGCGCCGGCGCGCGCCGGCGCGCTCATGCCGCCACCGGCGCGAGGCAGGCGCGTACCACGCGGCCGTAGACCTCGACCGCCGCCGGCCGTCCGGTGAGCGCCGCGAGCGCCGCCTTGGTCCCGAACTTCGCCACGGCGAGGGCGCGGAAGAGCGGCACGTCGAGCCGGCGGCCGCGGCGGGTATAGAAGCGCAGCTCGCCGGCGACGACCGCGGCTTCGCGCCCGCTGCCGAAACGCCGCGTCGCCGAGACGTTGGTGCCGTGCTCGGCCACCGCGCCGGGCACCTGGATCGTCCGGATGCCGAGCTCCGCGGCGCGGTGACACAGGTCCATGTCCTCGCCGTAGCAGAAGTAGCTCGCGTCGAAGCCCCCGAGCCGGGCGAAGACGTCGCGCCGCACCGCCACGAACGTCCCGTACACCCACTCGACGACGTGCGGGGCCCGGCGGCGGCGCGCGGCCGCGCGGCCGGGCGTGGTGTCGAGCAACAGGTGGCGGATGGGGCCGAAGCGTGCCGACGCGGGCTGCCAGCGCCCGCGGGCGTCGCAGAGCCCGCCGCCGGCGATGCCGGCGCCGGGCACGGAGCCGAGCGCGTCGACGAGGGCGTCGAGGGCGCCCGGGCGCACGCGGGCGTCCGGGTTGAGGAAGACGAGCACGTCGCCCGTCGCCGCCTCCGCGCCGCGGTTGGCGCCGGCGGCGAAGCCGAGGTTGCTGCCGGTCTCGACGAGCCGGATCGCCGGCCCGCGCGCCCGCGCCAGCCCGAGGCTCGCGTCCTCCGAGGCGTTGTCGACGACCACGACCTCGCGCCGTCCGGGGCCGTCGCGCGGCGGGTCGGCGGCGAGGCTGTCGAGGCAGGCGCCGAGCGCCTCGCCCGCGTTCCAGTTGACCACCACCACCGACACCCGCGCACGGGTCACGGGCGCCGCTCCCGCTCCCACACCCGCGCCCAGCGCAGGAAGGTGTAGAACGCGTCGGTCGCCGCGACGAACAGCCCCGGCAGCCCCTCCAACGCGCCCCGCTTGACGACGAAGGCGCGCACGAAGCGCCAGGCGGGCTCGCCGATCAGGCGGGCCGTCCCCACCCGTCGTCCCCGCGGCACCTGGGTCGCCGCGACCGCGGTGAGCTTGTCCACCGAGCGCAGATGATCGGCGATGTCGTCGTACGTGTAGTGGAGGATGGGGTGGCGCATGCCGACCACCCGCCCCGGCACCTCGGCACGGTCGTGCGGGTCGGTCCCCCCCCAGGTGGTGTGCGCGCGGCGCACCAGGCGCAGCACCGGGCGCGGGTACCAGCCGCCCCGGTACCACCAGCGTCCGAGGTACGACACCAGGCGCGGGATGCGGAAGCCGTCGATCGGCACCGGCACCTCGCGCAGCGCACGCTGGATCTCGGTGGCGAGCTCCGCCGTGACGCGCTCGTCGGCGTCGAGGTTCAGCACCCACTGCGCGCTCGAGTGCTCGAGCGCGAACTGCTTCTGGGCGCGATACCCGGGCCAGGCGTTGTGGATCACCTTCGGCGTGAAGCGGCGCGCGATCGCGGGCGTGTCGTCGTGCGAGCCGCCGTCGACGACCACGATCTCGTCGCACCACGCGACGCTCGAGAGGCAGCCGGCGATCTGCCCCGCCTCGTCCTGGCAGACCACCGTGCAGGACACCGTGTCCCGCCGCACGGGCGGCGCGGGACGGCGGCGCGCGCGCTCCTTGCGCGCCGCCGCGCGCAGCACGCGCTTCGCCCAGCGGCGCCGCACCGCGCGCTCGGCCTCGGGGCCGAGGTAGGCGACGAGGATGCGCAGCCGATCCGTACGGCTCGCCAGCCGGCCGAGCGTGCGCTCCAGCTGGACCAGGTTCTTCGTCCGCCGCCGCAGCGACGGCGCAGGCCCGACGGTGACCCGCTCGAGATCGAGCAGCACCAGCTCGGGCGCCTCCGGCGCGCCGCGCACGAGGATGTTCACGTCCTTCAGATCCGCGTGGTAGACGCCGCGCGCGTGCAGGGCGCGAAACAGCGTCCCCAGCGCCCGCGCCAACGCCCGGCGTGCGTGCCGGCACGCCCGATCGGCCGCTCGCCGCGTGAGGGCCTGCCAGCGCACGTCCGCCGTCTCCGCCTCGGTGACGGCGCGGGTCACGAAGAAGCTGCGCATGCACAGGCCCGCGCGCCGGTACTCGACCGCCGCCACCACCGGCGGCACGCCGAAGCCGCGCTCCGCCAGCGCCGCCGCCGCCATGAACGCGCGCACCGCCGGCGACGGCTGCCCGAGGCTGGCGACGAGCACGCGCCAGGCGTGCACGTTGTAGCGCTTCACGAACAGGGTCCCGACCGGCGTGTCGATGTCGCCGACCGCCACCTTGCGCTGGAACTTCACCACCCGGCAGTGCGGATGCGTCAGCAGCCGGTCCGGATCGCCGTCGGGCCCGACCGCGTCCGTGAGCCGCTCGCCCGGTGCGACCCAGGCGCGCAGCGGCCCGTGCACGATCGTCGGCGCGTCAGGCGCGCGCATGCGCCGCCTCCGCGAGCACCCGCTCCACCGCCGCCACGTGCGTGTCCCAGGTGAGCGTCGCGGCGCGCCGGCGCGCCGCGGCGCCGAGGGCCGGCCCTTTCGGGCCCGAGCGCGCGCCAGGGCCGCGGCGAGACCGCGCGGTCGTCGGGCGACGCGACGACCAGCGTCGCGAGCGGACCGTCGAGCAGCTCCGCCGCGCCCGCCCGGCGCGTCGTCACCACCGGCACGCCGGCGGCGCAGGCTTCGAGCACGACGTTGCCGAACGCCTCCTGCCGCGACGGCACGCAGACCGCGTCCGCCAGCGCGTACACCGCCTCGACGTCCGCGCGCGGCCCCGTCACCACGACGCGGCCGGCGAGCTCGGGCGCCGCCGCGCGGCGCCGCCAGCGGCCGAGGCGCTCGTCGTCGCCGACGAGGACGAGGACCGTGGCGGGCGGCGCCTGCGTCGCCCACAGCTCGAGCAGCAGGTCGAAGCCCTTGCGCACGAAGCCGCTGCCGACCGCCGCGCACACGCGCCGGTCGGCGGCGATGCCGAGCGCCGCGCGCAGCGGCGGTCCGAGGCGCGCGCGCGCCGCCGGATCGAAGCGCACGAGGTCGACGCCGTTGTAGACCACCGCGACGCGGGCGCGCGGCACCGCGTAGTCGTGCACCACCTCGTCGGCCGCGAGCGCCGACACCGTCAGCACGCGCCGGTACGCGCCCGGCGCGAACATGCGCCGCTCGAGCGCGAGGATCGCGCGATGGTACGGCCCGCGCGCCGCCGCGCGGAAGCCGTCCGCCTCCATGCGCGCCAGGTAGCTGCGGTGCGTACCGCCCCCGACCCGCACGACGTCCTGGCGCAGCGTGCGCCCGAACCCGACCACCACGTCCCACGGCTCGCTCGCCGCCAGGCGCGGGGCGAGCAGCGCGAACGAGAGCAGCCGCAGCAGGCGCCCGGCGCGCACGACCGGCACCCGGCGCACCGCGACCCCTTCCGGCGCGCCGCGCGGCTTGGCGCAGAAGACGGTGACGGCGTGCCCGCGGGCGACCAGCCCGGATGCCATGCGACGCAGGTCCGCCTCGGTGCCGCCGCCCGCGAGGCTGCGGTGCAGAAACGCGATCCGCATCAGCCCCGCAGCCGCAGCCACAGCGCCTGCAGGCGCCAGCGGACGTTCTGCGGCTCCAGGCGCTGCGCCCGCTCGATCGCCGTCCGCGCCCCCTCGACGTCGCCGGCCTTCGCCCGCGCGCGTGCGAGCCGGGCCCAGCGCCGTGCCTGGCGGCGGCGGAAGGTCTCCCTCCCGAGCACCTCGAGCACCTCGGGATGCCCGGCGGCGAGCTTGTCGGCGAGCCGGATCGACTCCTCGCGCACGCGCTCGCGGTTGCGTGCGACGCCGCCGGGATGCCGGCGATAGGCGAACGCCGGCACGTCGAGGAAGACCGCCTGGAAGCGGGCCGTCACCCGCAGCACGAGGTCCAGGTCGTCGAGGATGGTGAACGAGCCGTCGAGCGGGCCGACCGCCGCGAGCGCGCGCCGCGTGAAGCACATCCCCTGGAGCTGGCCGAGGTTCCAGCGGAACACCTCCGCCACGCCGATCGGCCGCGACGCCAGGGCGCGGGCTACCTCGGGCCGGATCCACGGCTCCTCGGGCTCGTGCGGCGCGTCCTCCGGCGGCAGCATGCGGCCGTTCATCATGACGAGATCGATCTCACGATGCGCGTCGAGGTACGCCGTCGGCACCGCCAGACGGCCCGGCAGCGCCAGGTCGTCCGAGTCGTGGAAGGCGACGTACGGCGCGTCGGTCACGGCGGCGAGCCCGGCGTTGCGTGCGGCGGCGATGCCCTGATGCGTGCCGCGCACCACGTGCACGCGCGGATCCTCGCCGAGGCGCGCGAGCACCGCCGGGGTGTCGTCCGTCGAGCCGTCGTCGACGACGACGACCTGCGGCTCGACGCCCTCCTGCCCGAGCAGGCTCTCGACGCTGGCCGCCAGCGTGTGGGCCCGATTCCACGTCGGCACGATCACCGCGACGCGGCTCATCGGCCCGCCTCCCCCGCCGCCGCGTCGAAGGCGGCGAACATGGTCGCCGCGAAGCCGGCGAGCGAGAAGGTCCCCGCGAGCCGGGCGTGCGCCGCCGCACCGATCGCCGCCCGGCGCCCCGGATCGCGCAGCAGCCCGATCACCGCCTGCGCGAGCGCGGCCGGATCCTCGGGCGCCATCAGGACGCCGCTCTCCCCGTCGACGAGCATCTCCGGGATGCCGCCCACCGCCGACGCCACGATCGGCCGCGCCAGCGCCATGCCCTCGAGCAGCGCGAGCGGGAATGGATCGCGCAGGGCCGGGTGCACGAGCACGTCGAGCGTACGCACGAGCGGGAAGGGGTTCGGCAGGAAGCCGGTCACGGTCACCGCGTCGCCGACGCCGAGCGCGGCGATCTCGGCGCGCGCCCGCGCCTCGGTGGCCGCGTCGGGGAAGGCGCCGACGAGGAGCACGTGCACGTCCGGCACCGCGGCGCGGATCGCGGGCAGCGCCGCCAGCAGCGTCGCCGGGTTCTTGCGCGGGTCGAGATTGCCCACCATGCCGATGCGCGGCCCGGCCGGGATCGGCGGCAGCCCGGGCGGCACCGGCGCGGCCGCCTCGCGCTCCAGGCGGCCGATGTCCATGCCGTTGTAGGCCACCAGCGCCCGCGTGCCGGGCGCGAATCCGCCGATCGCCCGGCGCGCCAGCTCGAGCGAGTCGGCCGACGGCGCGATCACGTGGCGCGCGCGGCCCAGCCAGTGCTTTCGATACGGGCGCGCCTGCGGATAGCTCGAGTACACGTGCACCACCGTCGGCACGCCGGTGACCCGACCGGCGAGCCAGCAGTACGGGAACGTCGACAGCGTCTCGGAGTAGAACACGGCGGCGTCCCGCGCGAGCGCCGCGAGACGCCCCACGACGAGCGGCGCGGCCAGCCGGCTGCGCCAGCGCCGCCAGCGGCCGAGACCCGGCACCACGCTCGTGCGCGCCGGATCGATCCCGGCCTCGGCGAGGAGCGGGTGCGGCTGCGGGACGGCGAAGTGCAGCGTCCAGCCGTGTGCGGGCGCCGCATCGTCGAGGATGCGCAGGGCGCGCAGCATGCCCGCGTGCTGCGGGTGCGCCAGCGTGACGACCGCCCGCCTCACGCCGCCGCCCTTCCCGGGTCGAACGGGCCGCCGCTGCGCATGAGCTCGCGGAAGCCCGCGCGCGCGGCGTCGGCGGGCGCGATGCGGTCGATGGCGCAGCGGCGCTGCGTCACCTTGCGCGCCACCCAGCGCGCGAGCCGCCGGCGCCGGGCGCCGCCGAAGCCGCGCACGGCGGCGTAGGCCGCCAGCACGCGCACGCGGTCGGTGAGACTCAGCCCCGGCACCACGAAGCGTCCGAGCTGCACGAGGTTGCGCCGCGCGCCGAAGGCGAACGGCAGCCGCCGCGTGCGGTCGTTGTCGAGGAAGACGAGCTGGCCGCCGCGCACGCGCAGGTTCGGCGGCACGAGATCGCCGTGTACGAAGCCGGCGCGGTGCAGGCGCGCCACTTCGCGGCCCAGGTGCGCGAGCAGCGCGCGCTTCGCGCCGCGGGCGCCCGGGCGTACCACCGCCGCGAGCAGCTCCTCGCCGCCGACGTCGGCGGTCACGAGCAGCCCGGCCCGCGCGCGGGTCCCGAGCAGCAGCGGCTCCGGCGCCGCGAATCCGGCCGCGGCGAGCGCCCGGTGCAGCGAAGGCGCGCCGCGCCGCCGCGCGCCGGGTGCGGGCGTCACTTCACCCACACCGTGCCGGCGGGGGTCGCAGGCGACGCTGCGCGCGTGCGCGAGGTGCGCCCGACGCCGCTCGCGACCAGCGCGAGCACGGCGGCGAGGTCGACGCCCGCGTCGGGGCGCCACGTTCCCGCCCAGCCCTCGCGGCGCCACGGCGCCCACGTCGTCGCCGTCGTGCTCACGCCGGCCCTCCGGCCGCGGCGGCCCCGTCCAGCGCCGGGTCCGCGTGCGCGAGCACCGCGGCGGCGTCGATGGCCTGCATGCAGACGCGACCGATCGGACAGGTCGAAAGAAAGCAGGGCCGGCACGGCGACGCGCCCTCCACGACGCGGGCCTCCGAGCCGAAGGGTGCGGAGCGCCACGCGCTCGTCGCGCCCCATAGGGAGACCACCGGCACCCCGACCGCCGCCGCGAGATGCAGCGCCCCCGAGTCGGGCCCGAAGGCCAGCGCCGTGTGCGGCAGCAGCGCCAGCAGCTGGCGCAGCGACGTGCGGCCGACGAGGTCGCGCACCGGGCTCGTCGCGGCCCGCTCCACCGCCGTCGCGAAGCCCGCGTCCGCCGGGGTGCCGAGCAGGACGGCGCTGCCGCCGTGCCGCCGCGCGAGCGCCCCGAGCACCGCCGCCGTGCGCTCCGGGAACCACGCGCGCGACGGACACGACGAGCCCACAGGCCGCGACCAGCGGCCGCGGCAACGACGCCAGCAGCGCCGCCGCGTCGCGCGCCTCGGCGTCGCGCGCCGCCAGCCCGAACTCGACCGGCGCCGCCGGCGCCCCCAGCAGGTCGGCGAAGCCGAGGAACTGCTCCAGCTTCGCGACCGCGACGCCCTGCGGAGCCAGGTGGCGCGTGGCGAAGAGCCAGCCCAGCTCGCGCCCGTCGGCGCGCGCGAACCCGAGCCGGTCGCTCGCCCCCGACGCCCACGCCACGAGCGCGCTCTTGATGCCCCGCCCGAGGTCGAGCGCCACGTCCCAGCGCCCGCCGCGCACGCGCGCCAGGAACGGGCCGAACGCGCGCACCCCGCCGCGGCGCTGGAAGACCAGCACCTCGTCGAGCCATGGATGCCCCTCGAGCAGCGGCGCCGACGGCGGCTCGACCGCCCACCCGAGATGCGCCTGCGGCCAGGCTCGGCGCAGGCGGCCGAGCAGCGGCAGCGCGCGCACGACGTCGCCGATGGCGCCGGGCAGCACGATCAGCAGGCGCACGGTCCCCCCGCCCGCGCCGCATACCCGTCGCGGAACGCCGCGACCGCGTCGGAGCCGGCCCGCGCGCCGCCCGGGTCGAGCTTCGCGAGCGAGCGGTGCAGCCGGCGCAGCGCGCGCCGGCGGCGCCACCGACCGAGAGGCCCCCGCCGCAGCGAAGCGCGGTCGAGGTCGATCACCGTCGCGCCGGCGGTCGCACCGGGCGCGAGCAGGATGTTGCCGCAGTTGAGGTCGGCGTGCACGACCCCCGCGACGTGCAGCGAGGCCACCGCCTCCCCGGCCCGGCGCGCCAACGCGCGGCGCGCCTCCGCATCGGGCGTCGCGGCCAGGGCGTCGAGCACCGGCGTCGCCCCGGGGATCTCGGCGGTGAGGATCGCGCCGCGATAGAGGACGCGGCCCTCCACGCGCGCGGCCAGCACCTCGGGCACCGCCGCGCCGCGCGCGCGCGCCTCGACCGTCACCGCCAGCTCGCGCAGGGGCCGCAGCGGCCGGTCGACGTACGTCTCGGTCACCCAGCGCGCGAAGAAGCCGCCGCGCCGGTAGCGGCGCAGCACCGCGCGCGCGCCGCCCGGCAGGCACAGCCGCCAGGCGGCGCCGCGGCCGCCGGCGATCGGCTCGGCGTCGCCCGGCGCGCACAGCTCGGGCGCGAGCAGCCAGGCCGCCAGGGTATCCGCGAGATCGCAGCGCACGGCCGCCTGCACCGTGCCGGCGCGCAGCAGCGTGTACGCGGGCGGCAAGGTCACGCCGCCTCCGCCGCGAGGACGCGGTCGCGTCCCCGCTCCCACAGCTTCGCGTGCGCCACCACGACACGGTAGCCGAGCAGCACCGCCAGGATCCACCGTCCGAGACCGACGCGCGTCGCCGCCCGGCCCGCGAGCACGCAACCCGCGGCGACCCACGGGTTCACCAGCAGCCCGCGCAGCCGCGGCCGGCGCCCGATGCGCTCCAGCAGCGCCGCGAAGGTGGTCGACTCGGCGTCGAGCGTGCGCACGGCCTCGTCGAGCGTCGGCACGTAGTCGACGACCAGCGGCGCGCCGATGCGCTGCACGAGCAGGGGCGCCGGCAGCTCGAGCACGAGCTGGAGCCCGATGCGCAGCGACACGCGCACGCCCTGCCGCGGGGCGAGCCGCACCGGTGCGCCGCGCATGGCGAGCTGCACGCCGAGCCCGTGCAGGTCGCGGCGCACGGCCCAGGCGACGGGCACGTCGTCCACCGCCGCCACGACCGCGGCGACGAACGCCGGCGACGGCACCTCGTTCTCGCACAGCAGGAGCACCCACGCGCTGCGCGCCACCGACGCGATCGCGGCCGGATCGACGCAGCGCCCGACGCCCGCCGGCAGATCCGCGTCGGCCATGCGCTCGGCCGGGTCGAGCACCACCCGCTCCGCCGCCCAGGCGACGGCCGCCAGGGCGCGCGCGAGCCGCGCGTGATCACCCTGCGCCAGGACGACCGCGCACACCGGCGGCGGCGTCCCGCTCATGCCGCCGAGCCCGCCATGCGCCCGCCGAGCAGCGCGCGCGCCGTCGCCAACACCGCCGCCGCCGACACGAGGCGCATGCAGTCCTCGGTGCCGCGCGGGCAGCGTCGGCCGCCGTGCCGCGCGCACGGCCGACATGCGAGATCGGCCTCGACCACCGCCGTGCGACGCCCCCACGGCCCGTAGCCGAGGGCCGGCGTGGTCGCGCAGAACACGGCGACGACCGGCACGTCGCGCGCGCACGCCACGTGCATCGGCGCGCTGTCGTTGGCGACCAGGAGCGCGAGCCGATCGACCAGCGCGACCAGCCCCGGAAGATCCGTGCGTCCCGCGAGCGAGACGACACCCGCCCCCGCCGCCGTCGCGACGGCCGCGCAGCGCCCCACGTCGTCCGGCCCGCCGACGAGCACGACCTGCGCGCCCCCGGCGACGAGCGCGCGCGCGAGCGCGGCGAAGCCGTCGACGGTCCAGCGCTTCGTCGGCCACACCGAGCCCGGCGCCAGGCCCACGAGCGGCCCCGCGCCCGGCGGCAGCAGCTCGGCGATGCGCCGCGCCGCCCCGGCGTCGACCGGCAGGTGCAGCGGCGGCGGCTCGGGCACGTCACCGAACGCGGCGAGCAGCGCGAGGTTGCGGCGCACGTCGTGCTGTCGCCGGTCGCGCGGCACGCGCACGTGGTAGAGCCACGCGCCCCGCGCGACGTCGAACCCGACCCGCCGCGGAATGCCGGCGGCCGCGAGCACGAGCGCCGTGCGCAGGGAGCGGTGCGGCGAGACCACCAGGTCGAACCCTTCCGCACGCAGGCGCCGCGCCACGCGCCAGAGCCCGCCTGTCCCGCGCTCGGCGCCGTGCTTGTCGTCCACCAGCACGCGATCGACGTCGGGATGGCCGGCGAGCAGTGCCGCCGCGTCCCGCCGCACCAGCACCACCAGCTCGCGCGGGCGGAGCCGCTGCCGCAGGGCCGTGAGGAGCGGGGTCGTGAGCACCACGTCCCCGAGGAAGCTGGTCTGGACGACCAGGAGCTTCGGGCCGGCCGGCGTCGGCTCAGGCGAGGCGCTCGGCCTCATCGATCAGCATGATCGGGATGTCGTCCTTGATCGGATAGCGCAGCTTGCAGGCCTCGCACACGAGCCCATCCTGCGCCTCCGTCAGGACGACCTCGCCCTTGCACTGCGGGCAGGCGAGGATCTCGAGCAGCTCCTGATGGATCGCCATGGGCTGCCGTCTATCGTCAAACCGGCGGGAATGCCACCGAGCCCGACGCCGACGGCGCCAGGCGCGCGAGGAGCGCCGCGGGGTCCGCGACCGCGACACCGATGCGCAGCGCGCACAGCCCGGGAAGCCCCGCGCCGCCCAGCTTCACCAGATCCTTTTCCGTCGTCACCAGGCGCCCGCGCGCGGCGACGGCGCCGATCGCGGCCAGATCCGCGGGGCCGTAGGCGTGGTGATCCGGGAACGCCAGGGTGGCGACGACGCGCGCGCCGAGGGCCTCGAGCGTCGCGACGAAGCGGCCGGGGCGGGCCACGCCCGCGACCGCGACCACCTCGGCGCCGGCGAGCGCCGCCAGGGGCGAGGCCTCCCAGCCGTCGGCGTGCGCGGTCACGAGGGCGAGCGGCTGGGTGGCGGCGCGTACCACGGGGTGACCCGGCACCGGCACCGCTGCCCCGTCCATGGCGACGACGAGCTGCGCGCGCTGCAACGCCGACCACGGCTCGCGCCGGCTGCCCGCGGGCAGGAGGTGCGCCGCCGCCGGGTCGTCGGCCACGACCGCGACGTCGACGTCGCGCCGCAGCGCGCGGTGCTGGAAGCCGTCGTCGAGCACGATGGTGTCGCAGCCGAGCGCGGTGCAGGCATGCGCGGCGCCCTCGGCGCGCCGCTCCGCCGTGACCACGGGCCCCGCGAAGCGATGCGCGAGCATGACGGCCTCGTCGCCGCCGTCCGCCGCCGAGACGAGAGGCCCGTGGCCCGCCGACACCACGACGAC
This sequence comes from bacterium, assembly GCA_026129405.1. NCBI lineage: Bacteria > bacterium. The sequence continues at coordinate 323,431 of JAHCID010000005.1, read as the reverse complement.
GCCGCGCAGCCGCTTGCGATAGCCGCGCGCGACGATCGCCACGCGGTGGCCGCGCGCCTGCAGCTGCTCGGCGATCCACAGCGTCAGCGGCGTCTTGCCGCTGCCGCCGACGGTCAGGTTGCCGACGCTCACCACGTGCGCCGGCACGCGCGTCGCCGGCAGCCAGCCACGATCGTACGCCGCGTTGCGGGCGGCGATCACCGCCGCGTAGGCACCGGCCGCCGGCAGCAGCAGCGCGCGCGCCACCCGCGCCGCCACCGCCGGCGACGTCCAGGCCGCCGTGACGGCGTCGTGCAGGCCGCCGTCGGCGCTCATCCCGAGGCGGCGCGGGCGAAGGTCGCCGACTCGAGGCGGGCGGCGATGATCTTGAGGTGCCGCTCGAGCGCGCCCTGCCCCGTCTGCGCCGCGCCCCACGCGCGCCGACCCATCTCGCGCGCGCGGGCGGGATCGCCGAGGAGATGATCGAGCGCGAGCGCGAGGCCGTCGGCCGACGCTGCGCGCATCGCCCCCCCCGCCGCGACGAGGCGGTCGACGGCGTCCGCGGCGTTCGCCGTGTGCGGCCCGACGACGACCGGACGGCTCGCCCGGGCCGGCTCGAGCACGTTGTGGCCGCCCACCGGGACGAGGCTCCCGCCCACGAAGGCCACCCGGCCGAGCGCGTAGGCGTGCGCCAGCACGCCCATCTCGTCGAGCAGCACGACGCCGGCCGCCGCCTCGGGCAGCGCGTCCGACTCCAGCCGGCTCCAGCGCAGCAGCGCCAGCCCGCGCGCCCGCACCTGCGCCGCGACGCGCTCGAGCCGCTCCGGATGCCGCGGGGCCAGCACCAGGACGAGCCCCGGATGGCCGAGCGCGAGCCGCTGGGCGACGTCGAGCAGGACCTCCTCCTCGCCCTCGTGCGTGCTGCCCGCGACGAGGACGGGCCGATCGAGAAGCCGCGCGCGCAGCGCCTCGACGGCCGGCGGCGGCGGCGTGCCGGCGACCTCGAACTTGAGGCTGCCCGCCACCTGCACGCGGCGCGGGTCGGCGCCGAGCGTGACCACGCGGGCGGCGTCCTCCGGCGTCTGCATGCAGCAGGTGACGGTCTCGAGCGCCGGCGCGAACAGCGGCCGCAGGAAACGCGCCCGCGCCGCCGTGCGCGCGCTCACCCGGCCGCTCACCATGAGCGCGGGGATGCGGCGCGCGGCCAGGGCGGCCAGGGTCGTCGGCCAGATCTCGGTCTCGGTGAAGAGGAAGGCCTCGACGCGCAGGGTGTCGAGCACGCGCGCGACGGGCCCCGGCGCGTCGAGGGGAAAGAGGAAGGCGAGGTGTGCCTCCGGGAGCGTGCGCGCCAGCGCGAGCCCGGTGCGGGTCAGCGTCGTCACCACCGCCAGGCGTCCGGGGAAGCGCTCGCGCAGCGCGCCGAGGAGCGGGCGTACGGCGGTCAGCTCTCCCACCGACGCGGCGTGCATCCAGAGCGCCGGCATGCTGGACGCGGCGGCGCGCTCGCCGGCGTCGAGGCGGCCGAGCCGGTCGCCTGCTGCCCGCCATCCGACCGGCAGCCCCGGGACCGCCGCCGCCACACCGGCGGCCAGCGCCGCCCCGCCCATGACGCCGCGATACGCCGCTTCGACGAGGCTCACTCAGACCGCCTTGCCGACGATCTCCGCCGCCGCCGCGGTCGCCGCCGCGAGCGCCGCCTGCACGCGCCCGAGCGCGTCGCCCACGTCCCGTCGCGGCACCGCCACCGGCGAGCCGAGGACGAGCGCGGCGCGCGCGAACGGCCGCGGCAGGAGCAGCCGATCCCAGGTGCCGAAGCGATGTCCGTCGCTGGCCGCGATGCCGATCGCCACCACCGGCAGGCCGGTGGCGCGCGCGAGCTGCACGACGCCGTCCTTCGCCTCGCGCCGCGGCCCACGCGGCCCGTCGGGCACGACGACGAGGTCCTCGCCGCGTGCGTCGGCGTCGAGCAGCCCGCGCAGCGCGCCGAGCCAGCCGCGCGTCGACGAGCCGCGGATCACCTCGACGCCGAACCGGCGCACTGCCTGCGCCGCAATCTCGCCGTCGCGGTGCCAGGAGAGCATGACCCGCGGGCGCAGGCGCGGATCGACCTTCCAGACCATGAGCGGCAGCAGGATGATGCCCTCGTGCCACGTCGCCCAGACGACGCGCTCTCCGCGCGCGCGCGCAGCGAGCACGCCCGCCGGATCGGCCACCTCGAGGCGCAGCGTGCGGTAGAGCAGGCGCAGGATGGCGGCGATGAGGGCCCCGCCGACGGCGACGACCAGACGATCGCGCCACGTCCACCGGCGGCGAAAGGCCGAGCCCTCGGCGCGCGCGCTCTCGCGGGCGGCCGCCCGCCGGGCCGTGCCCCCGCCGTCGCGGGCCGTCGCCATGGTCAGCCCCGCCCGCCGCCGAGTCGCGACGCCGGCTCGTCCGGCGACTCCGCGGTCTCGCCGAACTGGAGCTCGTACAGCCGCCGGTACTCACGGCCCGTCGCCAGCAGCTCGTCGTGCGTGCCCGACTCGACGATCCCGCCGTTGGCGACGACGACGATGCGGTTCGCGCGCCGCACCGTCGAGAGCCGGTGCGCGACGACGACGCTCGTGCGGTTCGCCATGAGACGCTCCAGCGCCTCCTGGACGAGGCCTTCCGACTCCGTGTCGAGGGCCGACGTCGCCTCGTCGAGGATCAGGATCGGCGCGTTGGCGAGGAGCGCGCGCGCGATGGCGAGGCGCTGGCGCTGGCCGCCCGAGAGCCGCACGCCGAGGTCGCCGATGGCGGTGTCGTAGCCCTTCGGCAGCGCCGCGATGAAGTCGTGCGCGTTCGCGGCGCGGGCGGCCGCCTCCACCCGCGCGGCGTCGGCGCTGGTGTCGCCGTAGGCGATGTTCGCCCGCACCGTGTCGTTGAACAGGAACGTGAACTGCGTGACCACCGCGATGTGCCGGCGCAGGCTCGTCAAGGTGAGGTCGCGCACGTCGATCCCGTCGATCGTGATGCGGCCGCTGGTGACGTCGTAGAGGCGCGGGATCAGATCGGCGATCGTGCTCTTGCCGCCGCCGCTCATGCCGACCAGCGCCACCACGTGGCCGCGCGGGATCTCGAGGTCGACGTGCTCGAGCACCGGACGTCCGGGCTCGTAGGCGAACCCCACGTCCTCGAGCCGCACGCCCTCGCCCACGGTCGTGAGCTCGCGCGCGCCCGGACGGTCGGCCACTGCCGGACGCGTGTCGAGCAGCGCGAAGACGCGCTCGGCGCCGGCGAGCCCCTGCTGGATCGTGTAGTTCGTCCGCACCAGCTTCTTGAACGGGTCGTAGAGGAACACGACCGCCGCGAGGAACGCGAAGAAGCTGCCCTTGCGCGCCGGGTCCGCGATGACGCTCGCCCCGCCGTACCAGATGATGCCCGCGATCGCGAAGCCCGCCAGGACCTCGGTGACCGGCAGCGACCGCAGCCGGCTGCTGCGCATGTAGAGCTGGAATATCTTCTCGTCCTGGGCGTGGAAGCGCGCCGCCTCGTACGCCGCCTGGTCGAACAGCTTCACCACCCGGTTGCCCTGGATGTTCTCGTGCAGCATCGCGTTGAGCCGGGCCGTCGCCTCCTGCTGGCGGCGGGCGTTCTGGCGCAGCTGGCGCGAGAACGTGATGATCGGCACGGCGGCGATCGGGAAGAGCAGGATGGCGAGCAGCGCGAGGAACCAGTCGAGGTAGATCGCGGTCCCGATGAGGACGATCAGCGTCGTCGAGTCCTGGAACAGCGAGCGGACCGCGTCGGTGACCGAGCTGCGCACCAGCGTCACGTCGGCGGTGACGCGCGAGACGATCTGCCCCGCCCGCTGGCCGTTGAAGAACGCCAGGTCGAGCGTCTGGAGGTGGGTCGTCACCTGGTTGCGGAGGTCGGTGACGATGCGCTGCCCGATCCAGTCGTTCAGGTACGAGGCGACGAAGCCGACCACGCCGCGCACCACGCCGAGCAGCAGCGCCAGGGCGACGGCGATCTTCAGGTTGTCCGGGTTCTGCTCGGTGAAGACCTTGTCGAAGGTGAAGCGCACGAGGAAGGGCGCCGCGCCCTCGGTGGCGCTGAACGCCAGCATGAAGAGCACGGCCACCACGCCCTGCGGCCAGATGTAGGGGCGCAGGTAGGCGAGCAGGCGCCGGTACGACGTCACGCCGCCCCCACCCCGAGCATCTCGCAGGCGATCGCCGCCGCCCGATCCGCGGCGCCGCCGCGGCCGAGCCGGCGGCGCACCTCGCGCAGGTCGGCGATCATACGCTCCCGGCGCGCCGGATCGTCGAGGATGGCGCGCGCCGCCGCCGCGATCGCCGCCCCGGTGGCACGGCCCTGGAGCAGCTCGGGAACGACCTCGCGTCCCGCGACGATGTTCGGCATGCCGACGTGCGACACGCCCCGCACCAGCATGCGCGCGAGCCCGTAGGTGAGCGGCGACAGGCGATAGACGATCACCATCGGCCGCTCGAGGAGCGCGCACTCGAGCGTCGCGGTACCCGACGCGACGAGCGCGACGTCGGCCGCGGCGATGAGATTGTGGGCGTCGCCCGGAATCACCGGTACCGGCACGGGCAGGTGCGACGCCGCCACCGTCGCCTCGAGGTGCGCGCGCGACACCGTGTGCGCGAGCGCCAGCGCGAACTGGAGGTCGGGCATCGCCGCCGCCAGGCTGCGCACCGCGCCCAGCATCGGCGGCAGGATGTACTCGATCTCCTTCGCACGGCTGCCGGGCAGGAGGAGCACCGTGTGCCGGCGCGGATCGAGACCGTGCGCGGCGAGCGTCGCGTCGCGCCCGCGCGTGACCGCGACCCGGTCGAGCAGCGGATGGCCGACGAACTCGACGCCGACGCCCCGCCCCGCATAGAGGTCGGGCTCGAACGGGAACACCACGGCGAGGCGGTCGACGCGCCGGGCGATCTTGCGCACCCGCCCCCGCCGCCAGGCCCACACCTGCGGACCGATGTAGTAGAGGACCGGCACGCCGGCGGCCTTCGCGCGCGCGGCGAGGCGGAGGTTGAACTCCGGGAAATCGATGAGCACGCAGAGGTCGGGCGGCTCCTCACGCAGCCGGCGCACGAGCTGACGATAGAGCCGCAGCAGGGTGCCGAGGCTGCGCGCGCCCTCGATCACGCCGACCGTCGCCACCTCGGCGGCGTCGGCGAACGTCTGCATGCCCCCGGCCCGCAGCTCCTCGCCGCCGACGCCGAAGACCTCGACGTCGGGCAGACGGCGGCGCAGCGCACGCAGGAAGTCGGCCCCGTGGACGTCGCCCGAGGCCTCGCCGGCCACGAGCATCACCCGGCGCGGGGCCGCCGCCGGCACCGCGGTCGTGGCGTCGGCCGGCACGGTCATCCCGGAGCAGCTGCCTGGGCCGCGCGCACCTCCATCTCCACGCTCTCCCGGATCACCTCGGCGACCTCCAGCGCCCGCAGGCCGTCCCAACCCGACACGGGCGGGGTCTCGCGGGCGCGCACCGCGCGCAGGAAGGCGTCGATCTCGAGGCGTAGCGCGTCCCCCTCGGCCACCTCGAGGTCCTCGAAGCTGAGCGAGAACTGGCCGTCGGGCATCGGCTCGCGCCGGCACATGCGCACGCGCCGCTCGTCGAAGTCGACGGACAGGTAGGCGTCCTCCTGGAACAGGCGTAGCTTGCGCTCGCGTTTCAGCGAGACGCGGCTGGCCGTGACGTTGGCGATGCAGCCGTTGGCGAAGCGGATGCGCGCGTTCGCGATGTCGACCGACGGCGTCAGCACCGGCACGCCGATGGCGTCGACGGCGCGCACCGGCGACTGCACCATCGAGAGGATCAGGTCGAGGTCGTGGATCATCAGGTCGAGCACGACGTCGACGTCGGTGCCGCGCTCGCTGAACGGCGCCAGGCGCTGGCACTCGAGGAAGCGCGGCTGCGTGACGCGTCCGACGATGGCCTGGATCGCCGGGTTGAAGCGCTCGAGGTGGCCGACCTGGAGCACGCGGCCCCCGCGGACCGCCAGCTCGACGAGCGCCTTGCCGGCCTCGACGGTGGTGGTGAGCGGCTTCTCCACCAGCACGTCGATTCCCATCTCCATGAGATCGCGTGCGACGTCGTGGTGGAGCGGCGTCGGCACCGAGACGCTCGCGCAGTCGACCCGGCCGGCGAGCTGCCAGTGGTCGGCGAGCGCCCCGACGCCGAGCTCGCCGGCGACGACCGCCGCGCGCTCCGGGTCGGCGTCGACGACGGCCACGAGCTCGGCCTGCGGGTTCGCGCGGTACTTCTGGGCGTGGAAGCGGCCGAGGTACCCGACCCCGACCACGGCCGCGCGGAGACGCGCGCTCATGGCGCCTCCTTCGCCGGATCGACCGCCACGACGGCGAGCTCGGCGGCATCGGCGAGCGCCAGCATCTCGGCGCGGTCGAGCACCACCGTCCGCCCGGCCTCGACGGCGAGCACGCGCCCGCGCATCTCGACGATGGTGCGGATCGTCTCGGGGCCGATCGCCGGCAGATCGAAGCGCAGGTCCTGGGTGGGCTTGCAGGCCTTCACCACGACGATGTCGCCGTTCACGAGATGGCCGGCGCGGCGGATCGTCGCATCCGTGCCTTCGATGCCCTCGACGGCGACCACGGCGCCGCCGCGCACGACGACGCTCTGGCCGATGTCGAACTGGCCGATCAGCTTCGCGGCGCGGAAGCCGAAACGGATGTCCTGCCACTCCTCCTCGGTGGGCACGCGCCGCGACAGCACGCCGGGCTGCGGCACGATCTCCTGGAGGAACAGCGTGGACTCGACGACCGCGATCCCCTCCGACTCGAGCTCCTCCGCGAGCGCGCGCAGGAGGAGGTCGTCGCGCAGCTTGCCGACGCGCATGATGGCGGCGAGCGCGCGCGCGTCGGGCTGGAACTCGCGGAACAGCTTCGGCTTGGCGATGCCGCCGACCATGACGGTCCGTCGCACGCCGCCCGCCTTCAACGCCGCGATGAGCGCCTCCAGCTGGCCGGGCACTACCCAGGTGATCGAGTCGACCACCGCGGCGAGACGCTCGTCGGTCTCGCCGCCGTGGGCCACGGCCACGACCTTCACGCCGTTGCGGCGCGCCGTCTCGGCGAACAGGACAGGGAACCGGCCGCTGCCGGCGATGAGGCCGATGCGCTCGCTCACGCCCGACAGACCCCCCGCTCCGAAGCCCGCACGAAGCCGACCATCCGCGCCACCTCCGGGACCTGCCCGAGCTCGGCCTCGGTGCGCTCGAGCGCCTCACGCTGCGCGCTGCGGCCGAGGAACAGCAGGCGGTAGGCGCGCTTCAGCGCTACGATCGTGTCGGTCTCGAAGCCGCGCCGGCGCAGCCCGAGGAGGTTCAGCCCGTACAGCCGCGCCCGATCGCCGGCGACCGTGCAGAACGGCGGCACGTCCTGCGACACCATGGCGCCCGCCGCGCAGAACGCCGACTCGCCGACCCGCACGAACTGATGCACGCCGGCGAGCCCGTTGACGATCGCGTACGACTCCACGGTGACGTGGCCGCCCAGCGCCGCCCCGTTGGCGAGGATCACGTGGTCTCCCACCCGGCAGTCGTGCGCGACGTGCGACGACACCATGAAGAGACAGCCATTGCCGATACGCGTCTCCATGCCGCCCCCGGTGGTCCCGGGGTTCAGCGATACGTACTCCCGCACGAGGTTGTCGTCACCCACCACGAGCGTGCTCGGCTCGCCGCGGTACTTGAGGTCCTGGGGCACGGTGCCGACGCTGGCGAAGGAGAAGATGCGGTTGCGCGCCCCGAGGGTGGTGCGTCCGTCGACCACCGCGTGCGGCGCGATCCGGGTGTCCGGCCCCACCACCACGTGGGGCCCGACCACGGCGTAGGCGCCGACGCGCACCCCGGCGGCCAGCTCGGCGCGTGGCGAGACGACGGCCGTGGGATGGATGCGCGCCCCCTCCGGCACCGCGAGCGTGAACAGGACCTCCGCGACCGCCGCGTCGGCCGAGGTGATCGTCCCGCGCAGGCGGGCCGGGGGGCCTGCCGAGAGCGCTTCGACCTCCAGACGAAGGGCGTCGCCCGGCACGACGGGCCGGCGGAAGCGGGCCCGCTCCACCGAGGCGAGGGTCGCGTCCTCCTCGCCCGTCACCGCCGCGCCGAGCTGCGCGAGCGCCTCGCACAGGAGCACGCCGGGCATGACCGGCACGCCCGGGAAGTGTCCGACGAAGTACGGCTCGTTGGACGAGACGAGCTTCGCCGCGCGCCCCCGCACCCCCGCCTCGACCTCGAGCACGCGGTCGAGCAGCGGGTACGGGAACGCGGGCGTTGCACCACGGTGCTGCACGGAGCCCTATTCGTCCCCGCGGCGCGAGGGCGCGCGCTTGCCGCCGCTGCCGCGGCCGGCGCCGCCGTTGTGCAGGCGGATGATCTCGTCGGTGATGTCGAGCGACTTCTCGCCGTAGAGCAGCGCCCCGCTCGAGGCTTCGAGGATGAACGTGTACTGCTGCTGCTGTCCGTAGTCGGCGACGATGTTGTAGAGTTCCTCGACGATCCCCGACGTCAGCTCCGCGTCGGTGCGCTTCAGGTCGCGCTGGAAGTCCTCATACTTGCGCTTGAAGTCGAGCGTGCGCCCCTCGAGATCCTTCTCCAGGTCGCGGCGCTGCTCCTCGCGCATCACGGTGGCGCGCTTCTCGTAGTCCTCGCGCGCCCGATCGAGCTCCTCGCGCTGGTTCTTCAGCTGATTCTGCGCGCGCTCGAACTTCGACTTCACCTGATCCTTGGCTCGCCGCCCGGCGTCGCACTCGTTGAGCGCGCGCTGCATGTCGACGATGCCCACCTTGCTGTCCGCGCGTGCCACGCCGGCACACGCGAGCACGCCGGCCACGACGAGCGCGGCCCCCCGGGCCCAGTGGGCCCCGATCCGGTCCGTCCGACGCATGCTGTGTGTTCTCCTCCCGAGAAAATCAGAACTGGAACGGGCCGCCGAACGAGAAGAGGAGCAGGCTGGTCTGATCCCGCTTCTTGTCCTTGATCGGCACGCCGAGCTCGACCCGCAGGGGGCCGAGCGGCGAGAGCCAGCGGACGCCGCCGCCCGCCGCGGCCCGCGTGTTGTCGAGCGAGATGTCCTGGTCGCCGCCGTAGGCGTTGCCGGCATCGACGAAGACGACGCCCTTCAGGCCGATGCTGGGCACCAGCGGAAAGATGACCTCGTTGTTCAGGATGAACTGCGAGCTGCCGCCGATGGGCGACGACGAGATTACGGTGCCGTAGCGGTTCTTGCGCAGCTCGCGCGGACCCAGGGTGCGGGTCTCGAAGCCGCGGATGGAGTTGATGCCTCCGGGGAAGTAGCGCTCGAACAGCGGCAGCTCGTCGCCGTCCGCACCCGCGTTGCCGACGCCGTAGCCCGCCGTCGCGCCCAGCGAGTAGGTGAAGTCGCCGAAGGTCTTCGTCTTGAGGAACGTCCAGTACCAGCGCGAGCGCGCTTCGGCCTTGTAGAACTGCTCGCCGCCGAGCCCCGCGATCTCGATCGAGAGGTCCTGCACCGAGCCGGACGTCGGGTCGAAGAAGTGGTTCAGGGTGTTGCGCGAGATGCGCGGCGTGATGCTGCTGATCAGGCTGCTGCCCTCTTCCGCGCGGATCGAGGCGGTGGCGTCGAAGTCGATGTCCTCGATCGCCGCGCGCTCGAGCCGATAGTCGGCGCCGATACGCACCTCGTCGAGCGGGAAGCCCCAGAGCGAGTCCCATCCGAAGGCGGTGACGGGATACGTGAACTGCACGCCGCCGCCCGTACCGTCGCGGGCGAAGTCCTCGAACCGCAGCCGCCAGCTGAACACATCGAAGCCCGCCGTGAGCGGGGTGCCCATGAAGTACGGCTCGGTGAAGGACAGGATGATGTTGCGACGGATGGAGCCGACGTCGGCGTTGAGGACCAGGCGCTGGCCGCGGCCGAAGAGATTGTTCTCCTGGATGCGGACGTTGAAGAGCAGCGAGTCCGCCGAGCTGAAGCCGGCGCCGGCGCTGAAGGCGCCGGTCTGCGCCTCCTTCACGTCCACGACGACGTCCATGCGGTCTTCCGACGCCGGCGCCTTGCGCGTCGTGACGTTGACCTCGTTGAAGAAGCCGAGGCGCTGGAGCGCCTCGCGGCTCTTGCGCAGCCGGGTGCCGGAGAACAGCTCCTGCTCCTGGAGCCGCATCTCGCGCCGCACGACGTAGTCGCGCGTCTTGGTGTTGCCGGTGACCTCGATCTTGTCGACGACGACGGGCTTGCCGCGCTCGACCTCGAAGATCACGTCGACGGTCTTCGCCTCCGGCTCGATCGTCGTGGCCGGCTCGATGCTCGCGAACGCGAAGCCGTCTTCGGAGAGCCGCTCGGTGAGCGTCTGGACGTCCTGGCGCAGGGTGCTGGCGCTGAACGTCTCGCCCGACTTGGTGGTGAGGCTGCCGGCCATGGCGTCGACGTCGGGCGGCAGATCCCTGCCCTCGATGCCGACCCTGCCGACGTTGAACTGGTCGCCCTCGTCGATCTTGATGGTGATCTTGAGGCCCGCGTCGCTGCGCTCGATCTGCGGCTCGTCGATGCGCACGGTGACGTAGCCGTTGTCGTAGTAGAACGCGGTGAGGCGCTCGACGTCGGTGCGCAGGACGTCCTTGTTGAGGTTGCCGGCGCCGGTGAAGGGCGTGAGGATCCACTCCTCCTGGGTCTGGAGCAGGCGGCTCAGCTGGCGGTCCGAGAACGCCTCGTTGCCCTCGAACTCGATCTCCTGGACGCGAACCGGCTCCTGCTCCTCGATCGTGTAGACGACGTCGACCTCGTTCTCGCCCACGGGCGTCGTCGTGTAGGTGATGCGCGCGTCGAGATAGCCCTTCTCGGCGTAGAGCTTCTTCGCCGCCTCGATGCCCTGGCGCGCCTTCTCGGCGTCGAGGATGGTGTGCGGGCGCACGCGCAGGGCGCCGTCGAGCTCCTCCTTGGTGAGCTTGTCGTTGCCTTCGAGCGTGACGGCGCGGACGAGCGGCCGCTCCTTCACCGTGAAGACCACGTCGACGCCCTTGCCGCCGGGATCGGGCGTCACCTCGGCCGTCACCTGATCGAAGAAGCCCATCCGGTAGACGGCCTTGATGTCCTCGTCGAGCGCCTCTTGCGAGAAGGGCTGCCCGTCGCGCGTCTTCATGTGGACGCGGATCGCGTCCTCCTCGACGCGGACGTTGCCGTCGACGACGATACGGACGACGGGCTGCCCCGTCGCCTGGGCGGCCGGCTCCGGCTGCGCGGGCTTCGGCGCGCCCGGCGCACGCCGCGCCGGCGCCGTGCCCTGGGCCCAGACGCCCGGCGCCAGCGCCAGCCCGAGCGCCATCGCGAGCCCGATCACCCCCGAGACGTTCCGCCCCATACCGCTCCCTCGTGTCTCTGCACCGAACCCGCCCATCACACGCCGCCCGCCGTCCCCCGCAGCCCCTCGACCTGCGCCGTGCTCTCCTCGAGCCGCCCGTCGACGAGACGCAGCGTGCGTCCCATCGTCGCCGCGAGCCGGGCGTTGTGCGTGGCGACGACCAGCGCCGATCCGGCCGCGGCGTTCAGCTCCATCATGAGGGCCTGGACCCGCTCGCCCGTCGCAGGGTCGAGGCTGCCCGTCGGCTCGTCGGCGAGGAGGAGACGCGGCCGCCGCATCATCGCGCGCGCCACGGCGACGCGCTGCTGCTCGCCGCCGGACATCTCGCCCGGACGGTGCTCGCGGCGATCGCCGAGGCCGACGCGCGCGAGCAGCGCCTCGGCGCGCTCCCGTGCGCCGCGCAGCGGCTCGCGGCCGATCAGCGCGGGCAGCATCACGTTCTCGAGGGCCGTGAAGTCGGGGAGCAGATGATGGAACTGGAAGACGAAGCCCACCGCCCGATTGCGCAGCGCCGCCTGCTCGGACTCGGAGAGCCGGAGCACGTCGGTGCCGTCGAACAGGAGCCGGCCGCCGTTCGGCGCGTCGAGCAGCCCGAGGATGTGGAGCAGCGTGCTCTTGCCGACGCCCGACTCGCCCATGATCGCCACGGACTCGCCGGGTGCGACGAGGAGGTCGAGCCCCCGCAGCACCTGCACCTCGGTCGGACCGTCGACATAGGTCTTCCCCAGGCCCTCCGCCTGCACGAGCGGGGTCATGCGGCCCGACATGCGGCGCTACTCATATCGGATCACCTCGACGGGGACCAGATTCGCCGCCCGTCGGGCGGGGGAGAGCGCCGCCACGAGACAGATGCCCACCGCCACCAGCGCCACGACGAGGAAGTTCGCCGGCTCCATGCGCACCGGGAGCGTGGTGACGAGGAAGACGTCCTTCGGCAGCTCGACGAACTGATAGCGCGCGAGGAGCCAGCAGCCGGCGAGGCCGAGGAGGTTGCCGAGCACGGTGCCCGCGACGCCGATCACGGCGCCGTTCAGGATGAAGACGCGCCCGATCGCCGCGCCGGACGCCCCCATCGACTTGAGGACCGCGATGTCGCGGCGCTTCTCCTTCACGAGCATCGTCAGCGAGGCGAGGATGTTGAACGCCGCCACCACGACGATGAGACAGAGCACGATCGCGTAGACCACCTTCTCCAGCCGCAGCGCGGAGAAGAGGTTGCGGTTCTGCTCCATCCAGTCGCGCGCCCGGTACGGGAAGCCGCCCAGCGCGTCCTCGACGGCGCGCGCCGCGGTGCGCGCGTCGTAGACGTCCTTCACCCGCACCTCGATGCCGCCGATGCCCTCGCCGAGATCGAAGAAGCGCTGCGCGTCCGCGAGGTTCATGTAGACGAGGGTGGCGTCGTAATCGAACATGCCGGAGTCGAACACGCCGCCGACGACGAAGCGCTTCAGGCGCGGCACCATGCCGGCGGGCGTCGGCGTCGCCAGGGGCGAGATCACGTTGACGACGTCGCCCGGGCCGACGCCGAGCTGGCGCGCCAGCTCCTGCCCGACCAGCAGGCCGGGCAGCTCGACGAACCCGCCGCCCTCCGACTCCTCGCGCGGGATGCGGTGGGGCGTCTTCAGGCCTTCCATGCTGCCGCGCGCGAGATGATTCTCAAGCTCGATCACGCCGCCCACCGAGCTCGGATCGATGCCGCGAACGACCACGCCGGACACCGTGCGGCCGATCCCGACCATCGCCTGGCCGTAGACCACCGGCGCCGCCGCCATGACGTCGGGCACCGCCCGCACCTTGGCGAGCGCGTCCTGCCACTGCTCCACCGGCCCGGCATAGCTCTGCACGGTGACGTGCGGGTTGAAGCCGAGGATCTTCTTGCGCAGCTCGACCTCGAGGCCGGTCATCACCGCGAGGACGATCAGCAGCGTGGCGACCCCGATCGTCACGCCGGCGAGCGACAGCGCCGAGATCAGCGACAGCAGGCCCCCGCGCCGCCGCGAGCGCAGGTAGCGGACGCCGACCATCAGCTCCCAGCTCACGCGCGCTCCGGCCGCAGCTGCGGAAAGAGGATGACCTCGCGAATGCTCGTCGCGCCGGTGAGCAACATGACGAGGCGGTCGATGCCGATGCCCTCACCGGCCGTCGGCGGCATGCCGTACTCGAGGGCGCGGACGTAGTCGTCGTCCATCGCGTGCGCCTCTTCGTCGCCCGCCGCGCGCGCCTGGAGCTGCCCCTCGAAGCGCGCCCGCTGGTCGTCGGGATCGTTCAGCTCGGAGAAGGCGTTCGCCAGCTCCTTTTGCCCGACGAACAGCTCGAAGCGGTCGACGACGCGCGGGTCGGCGTCGTTGCGCCGCGCGAGCGGCGAGAGCTCGACCGGAAACTGCGTGACGAACGTCGGCTGGATCAGGTGCGGCTCGACGAGACGCTCGAAGCAGAGGCCGAGCAGCTCGCCGGGCGTCATGCTCGCGCGCTCGATGCCGCCGGTGCGCTGCGCGAGGTCCCGCACCACGTCCGCGTCGAGGAGGCGCTCGGCCGGGATGCCCGCCCGCTCCCCGACCAGCTCCGCCATCGACCGCCGCGGCCAGGGCGGCGTGAGATCGATCGCCATCTCGCCCCACGTCACCTGGAGCCCGCCGGTCACGGCCCGGGCGCACCCGACCAACAGCTCCTCGGTGAGGTCCATGAGGTCCTCGTAGGTGGCGTACGCCTGATAGAACTCGAGCAGGCTGAACTCCGGGTTGTGCCGCGTGGAGAGGCCCTCGTTGCGGAACACGCGGCCCATCTCGAAGACCCGATCGAAGCCGCCGACCACGAGCCGCTTCAGATAGAGCTCGGGGGCGATGCGAAGATAGAGGTCGATGTCGAGCGCGTTGTGGTGCGTGACGAACGGGCGTGCCGCCGCGCCGCCGGCGATCGGCTGCATCATCGGCGTCTCGACCTCGAGAAAGCCGCGCCCGACGAGGAACTCGCGCACGTAGCGCTGGATCGCCGCCCGCTGCACGAAGATGCGGCGTGCCTCGGGGTTGACGATGAGGTCGACGTAGCGCTGGCGGTAGCGCGCCTCGACGTCCTGGAGGCCGTGCCACTTCTCCGGCAGCGGCTGGAGCGACTTGACGAGATGGACGAGGGCGTGCGCTTCCAGCGTCAGCTCGCCCGTCCGCGTGCGGAAGGGACGCCCCGTGACCCCGACCAGGTCACCGACGTCGACCTGCCGGTAGTGCGCGAAGTCGTCCTCGGAGAGGCGGTCGCGACGCGCGTGCACCTGGATCACGTCGCCGCGGTCCTGGAGGCGCAGGAAGCCGGCCTTGCCGAAGTCGCGCACCGCGAGCACGCGTCCACCCACGGCGACGTCGAGCGCCGCGGCCAGACCGGCGTCGTCGAGCCCGCCGAAGCGCGCATGCACCTCGGCGGCGGTATGGTCAGGGCGGAACCCGTTCGGATACGGGGTGATGCCGCGCGCGCGGAGCGCGTCCAGCTTCCGCCGCCTGACCACGATCTGCTCGTGGTCGTCCGGCATCCTCGACGTTGGAAAAGTCGAGGGTTTCTATCGGGGGGCCCCCGGCCGGTCAAGGAAGCCCGGCGACGCTCAATCGACGAGGAGGATCGCGCTCCGCGCGCTCGCGCCCGTGAGCTCGGCAATGACGACGATGCCACCCTTGCGGCTCGCCTCGACGCCGGAGATCGCCGCGATCGCCCCACCGAGCGGCGACGGCGTGCCGGGACCGAGCAGCCGCTCGATCGCCGGTGCGGGCGCGCTCGGGCCCGGCACCGTGTCGGCCGCGACGCGGTAGAGCCCCGGCCCCGTGCTCGCACCGTTCACGCGCGCCGTGAACACCACCCCGCCGTCGGTGGCCTGCGGCCGGCCGACGCTGCGCACGGTGGTGCCGTCCGGCAGCGCATCGCCGCTGCCGACGAGCAAGCCGAAGGAGTTGCGCCGCAGCATCCAGATGCCCTCGCGCCCGGTGTCGAGGAGCGTCGCGCGACAGTAGGTCACGCTCGAGCTGGAGTCGGGCGGATCGAAATCGCCGAAGCGGTCGACGAGGCGGCCCGGCGCACGCTCTCCGCGCACGGCGATCCGCCGCATGCCGCCGCCGCGCTTCTGGAAGAGCGCCGGGAGGCGCGTGCCGTCGCGGTCGATCTGGGCGACGAACGCGACCCGGGCGCCGCGCTCGACGGCCGGCGTACCGAAGGTATCGAAGAGACCGCCGCCGGGCGCCTTGCGGCGCGCCTGAGCGAGGATGCGTGGCTTGCGGCCGGTCACGAGGAAGATCCCGCGCGGCGTCTTGCCGCCCTGGAGCGTCGCCTCGAACGCGACCTCGCCGCGCGGCCCGACGCCGCCGCGGGCGAGGGAGTCGAGGGTGGCGGCGAAGAAGTCGACGAACCGGCCCGCCTTGCCGACGCGCTCGCTGGCGACCGCGAGCGCACGCAGGCCGCCGCGGCGCGTGGTGCCGACGAGCGCACGGCTCGCACGCGGGCTGTCGCCCGGTGCGGTGCGGATCTCGGCGCCGAAGGCCACCTGCCCGGCGCCGTCCACCGCCGGCGGATCGAGCGCGGCGAAGGTCCCGCCGAGCGGCGTCGGGCCGCCGACGAACGCGAGCGTCCTCAGCGTGCCGCTGGACTCACGCACGAAGATGCCTTCGCGGCTGCCGAGGAAGACGGCGCCCTCGGCGGCCTGACGCGCGCTCGGGCTGCCGAAGCGGAAGCGCTCCTGTCCGGTGTCGACGTCGGTGCGATCGCCGACCTGCGCGAGGGTGGTCACGGCGCCGGAGCGGTAGACGAACAGTCCGGGGCCGCTGCCGCTGATCGACGCCGGCACCACGAGGCTGCCGTCGTCGGCGAGGCTCGGGTCGCGGAAGCGGACCAGCGACGGCGTGCCGGGGGTCCCGTCGCGGGTTTTGAGGAGCGCGATCGGCGCCCCCGCGGGCGCCGCGGCGAAGATCGCCGAGCCGCTTCCCGCACCGCCCAGCGTCGCACGGAAGGCGATCGTGCCGCCGACGTTGATCGACGGCACGAGCGACGACGCGAACTGGCGGTAGGTGACGTCGGGCTCGCCGGTGCCCTGCCCCTCGACTGCCACGGCGCTCACCTGCGGGATGGGGCCGGCGGCGACGGCGCGGAACACGCCCGCGACGCTGCCGTTCGAGATGACGCCGCGGAACGCCCAGACGTCGGCGGCGTTCAACGTCGCCCCGCCGACGGCGGTGAACGTCCCGCCGATCGGGCTGGGCTCGCCCACCACCACGACCGGCGTGACGATGCCGCCGCTGCCGACGAACAAGCCGTCACGGCCCGCCGACACCGAGGCGCGGAAGCCGACACGACCCGTCGCCGAGACGCCGACGGTGCGCAGCGAGGCGAAGCTCCCGCCGCTCGGCGCGGGATCGCCCGTGCGCACGATCGCCGACAGGCTCTGCTCCGTCACGCGCACGATCACCGTCCGGCCGTCGGACAGCAGTGCGGTGAACGCGACGTGGCCGGCGGTGCCGTAGGCGACGTCGGACTGCAGCTCGCCGAGCGGACCGTCGGCGTCGAGGACGTCGCCCGTCTGCGCGAGGACGTCGAGCCCGTCGCCGCAGCGGCGGACCACCGCACCACCGCCGCCGACGAGGAAGCCGATGACGACCGCGCATCCGGGCGGGCCCTGGATCGGCACGCCGACGCCCGCCACGCGCCGCCCGGAGGGAAGGACGTCGCCGGCGGCGAGCAGGTGCACGAGGCGGTCGCCGTCGCGATGGAAGGCCGCCGTCGAGGCGCCGTGCAGAACGAGGCGGCCGTCGGCGTCGAGCGCGGCGGTGCTGAAGGTGGAGAACGGGAGGCCGAGCGGCGAGGGATCACCGGCCGCGAGCAGCGCGCTCGCCGCGGCAGCCGGCATGCGCAGCGCCAGCAGCAGCGTGATGACGAGGAATCCGTTCCACACGGTGCCCACGCTGCGTCGCAAGACCGATGCCAGCCCTGGGCCGCGCAATGCCGCATGCACCGCGCGGCGCCGTGACGAGCGTGCAGGGATCGTGCGGCCGTGCACGTCCCGGCCTCTCAGTCGCGCAGGCGTCTCACCAGCTCCGGCAGGCGATCGAACGCCGGCCCGCGCTCGAGCCAACGTTCCCTGCTGCCCCGCCGGCGGCTGAACTCGACGTACCCCAGCTCGGCGAGCCGCGACAACGCATTCCCGAAGGTGACCACCGAGTTGCCCTCGGGGCGGCGGGCCTCGGCGAGCAGGAGGCTCGTGGCGAACTGTCGCTGCATCACCTTCACGAGGTCGGTCTGCTTCTGCGGCCACTCCGCGTTCGCGCCCACGGTACGCGCGGCGACGAGGTACGTCTCGCGGAAGTTCTCGAGGAGACCGCTCGTCACCCGCATCATCACGTGATCCGGGTCGGCGACCTCGCCGCTCACCGCACCGATCTCGCGGTAGTAGGACACCCAACGGCCGATCTCCGCCGACAGCGTTTCGCGGTCCGGCAGCGGGAACTCCCAGCGATAGAGATCGAGCCACTGCCAGACGTGCTCGCGCATGTGGCCGAGACCGACGCCCGCCTGGAGCGCGCGCGCCACGAGGCAGGGCAACAGGAAGAAGTGGATCGTGTTGTTCTTGTAGAAGTCGAGGTTCGTGCGGCGGTCGGCGGGCACGTGCAGCACCACGCCCTCGCCGTCCTGGAGCCGCGTGACGAGTCCGCCGCTCTCCAGCCAGGCGAGGCTCTCGCGGAAATCGGACGCCTCGTTGCGCACGAGCGATTCGGTGAGGTGCACGCCCTGCATACGAAGCAGCGCGACGAGCGCGTGCGCGGCCTCGAGGAACTCGGCCAGCCGACACGCCTGGCGCGGCGCGCCGAGCAGCGCGGTGGCGCTCACCGACGTCGCCCCCGCCATCGCGACCGAGTTCACCTCGCGCAGGATGCGGAAGCCGAGCCGCTGCACGAAGCGACGCTTGTCCTCCTCGACCGGCGGCTGGCCGGCGCCGTGCGCGAACGCGTCGCGCTGCGGTCCGAGCGCGTCGGTGAGCGAGATCGGCGTGCCGAAGCTGACGTACGCGGTGCCGAAGCGCTTGGAGAGGATCGCCCGCGCCCGCAGCAGCGCGCCGAGCGACTCGCGCTCCTTCTCCTCGCCCGACACCTCGCGCCGGTAGGACTCCTCCTCGGGAATGCGGCCATAGTGGATCGACACCGGCACGAGATAGAGATCGCGGCGGATGCCCTGCACGAAGGCGTTCACGATCGCCGTCAACATGCCGAGCTTCGGCGTGAGGATCTTGCCCGTGCGCGTACGACCTCCCTCGATGAAGAACTCCTGCGTGTACCCCTCGCGGATGAGGAACGTGAGGTACTTCCGGAACACCATCTTGTAGAGCTCGTTGTCGTCGAAGGTCCGCCGGATGAAATACGCTCCCGCGCCGCGGAAGAGCGGCCCCATCGGCCAGAAGCTGAGGTTGATGCCGGCGGCGATATGGGGCGGCGAGAGGTAGTTGCTGTGGAAGATGTAGGTGAGGATCAGGTAGTCGAAGTGGCTGCGGTGGCAGGGCACCAGGACGATCGGGTGCTCCTTCATCCGCTCGATGGTCTGCTCGAGGCCGACCACCTCGAGCCCCGAGAACACGCGCGGGAAGACGCGGTTGAAGAGGAACTCGAGGACGCCGAAGTAGAGGCCGTTGAAGCTCGCGGCCATCTCGTCGACGTAGCCGCGCGCCTCCTTCACCACCTTGCGGCGCGGAACGCCGCGCTCGGCGGCGATGCGCCGGGTGAGACGCGCCAGCTCGGGATCGCGCAGCACCGTCTCGCGCACCACCCGCCGCGGCATCAGCGCCGGGCCCTGCACCACCCGCTCCTCGCGATACAGGACGATCTGGAGCGCGCGCGCGAGGCGCCGCACGGTGCGCTCCTCGCCGGCGCGGCGGTGCTCCTCGACGAAGCGCCCGAGCGCGACCTCGCGCCCGAGCGTCAGCTGCATCTGCCCGGCGTTCCACAGGTACGTGAACAGCCGCTTCGCCTCCCCCGGCGCCTCCTGCACGCTGTAGAGCATCGTCGCGAAGCGCGACTCGCGGCGGCGGAAGCCCTGGCCGCGGAAGATCGCGACCGGCACGAGGAAGGTCGGGCGCGGCGACGATCCCGCCGCGCGGACGACGTCGCGCAGGTACTGCGGCCCGAGCCGCGCCGCCGCGAGCGCACGCCGGCGGCGGCCCGCGACCACATGGCTGCGCATGAAGACGAGCACCGGCTCGCCGGCAGCGACCAGCTGCTGACACGCCTTGTGGCCGGCGCCGGGTCGCGCCCGCGGCCGGAACGCCCAGCGCAGGAGGTCGCCGAGCGGCCGCGCCCAGGTGAGCGACACGCCCGGCGCGAAGCGCGCCAGCGGCAGCCCCTCGCGCAGCAGCACCGCGTTGACGAGCAGGTAGTCGATCGTCGAGCGGTAGCGCATCACGTAGATGACGGTGCCCTGGCTGGCGAGCTGGCGGACGCGCTCGACGAGCTCGGGCCGGATGCGCACCTGGCCGAGCGCCAGCCGCACGAGCACGCGCGCGAGCAGCCCGAAGCGCGCGAGCATCGCCGAGCGCTGCTCGGAGACCGCGGCCGGGGCCGGAGCGGAGGCGACGGTGGCACCGAGGGCGTTGGCTTCAGGGGTCACAGGTAGCGCTCCAGGTTGCGTCGCCGCAGCTCGGCGACGACGAGCCGCACATCCTGCGCGCGATCCTTCGCACACACCAGGAGCGCGTCGGGCGCATCGACGACGACCAGATCGTCGACGCCGAGCACGGCGACGAGCCGCCGCCCACCATCGACGACGCACCCGCGGCTGTCGACCATCACCGTCCGGCCGCGCACCGCGTTGACGTCGCCGTCGCGCCACAGCGCCTCGAGCGCCGCCCAGCTGCCGACGTCGTTCCAGCCGCAGCGCGCCGGCACGACCGCCACCCGCTCGGCGCGCTCCAGGACGCCGTGGTCGATCGAGACCGCAGGCACGCGGCGATACGCCGCCGCGAGCGCACGCGGGCCTCCCCGCGCCAGCGCCGTCTCGAGCGGCGCCGTCACTGCCGGCAGATGCGCCCGCAGCGCCTCGAGGATGACGCGGGTCCGCCAGACGAAGATGCCACCGTTCCAGAGCGCGCCGCCCGCGACGAGACGGCGCGCCGTCACCGCCGGCGGCTTCTCGACGAAGCCCTTCGCCCATCGTGCCCCGGCCGCGCCGCGGCCGATCGGCGCACCCGGCCGCACATAGCCGAAGCCGGTCTCGGGATGCGTCGGCGGGATACCGATCGTCACCAGCGCCTCGTGGCGGGCCGCCACGCGACAGGCGGTCTCGAGCGCGCGCCGGAGCGCCGGCGCGTCGCCGACGACGTGGTCCGACGGCGCGACGATCATGACGGCGTCGGGCGTGCACGCCTCCATGCGCAACGCGGCGAGAGCGATCGCCGCCGCGGTGTTGCGCCCCTGCGGCTCGACGACGACGCGCGCGGCTTCCAACCCGGGGAGCTGTCGCCGCACCGCGGCGGCGTGCGCGCGTCCGGTGACCACCCACACGCCGCGCGTACCCACGAGCGGGCGCAGCCGCCGCACCGTTTCCTGGAGCAGCGTGCGCCGTCCGCCGAGCGCCAGCAGCTGCTTCGGCGCGCGTGCCCGGCTGCGCGGCCAGAAGCGGGTGCCTGAGCCGCCCGCCAGCACGACGGCAACGCGTGATGTGCCCGACTGGCGTGTCATCCGGAGGCGCCGCCCGCGATCCGTGTAGGCACGCGTCGGGTGAAAAGCAAGGCGCTTGACAGTCCGCGACGACGCCGCTGTCGTCGCCACGCATGTCCGCCGCCCGCACGCTCCGCGTCGACGCGCCGATGCGTCTCGACGCGTTCCTCGCGCGCGCGGCGCTCGGCTGCTCGCGTCGCGTCCTGCGCGCGCTCGTGGCGGACGGCTCCGTGCGCGTCAACGGTCGTCGCACCGCGAAGGGCGCACGGCTCGTCGCCGGCGACGTCGTCACCCTGCCGCCTCTCGACGGGCTGCATCCCGAGCCCGACCTCGCGGTCGACGTCCTGCACGTCGAGCGCGACCTCGTCGTCGTCGCCAAGCCGGGCGGCATGCGAGGCCACGCGCTCGATCCGCGCCAGACGGGCACGGTGGCGGCATTCCTCGCCGCGCGCTTCCCCGAGACCGCCGCGGTCGGCGACGCCCTCGCCAGCGGCCTCGTGCACCGGCTCGACACCGGGACGTCCGGGCTCCTCGTCGCGGCGCGACACGCCGCGGCGCACGATCGCCTGCGCGCCGCATTCGCGCGCGGCAGCGTGACCAAGCGATATCTCGCGCTGGTCACGGGCACGCCGCCCGCGACGACGACGGTGACGCACGCTCTCGCACACGACCGCAGCATCCGCGGCCGCATGCGCGTCGCGCGCCCGGGCGACCGCGCCTGGGAGGCGCGCAGCGAGGTCACGACGCTGCGCCGCGCGGACGCCGCCGCGCTGGTCGGCGTGACCATCCGCACCGGCGTCACGCACCAGGTGCGCGCACACCTCGCCGCGCTCGGCTGCCCCGTCGTCGGCGATGCGCGCTACGGCGGCGTCGCCGCGGCCCTGCCGCTCACGCGTCACGCGCTGCACGCGGCCGGTGTGACGCTGCCCTCGCGCGACGGCGCCGCGGCGTGGTCGTTCTGGTCGCCCCTGCCGGACGATCTCGCCGCGCTCGCGGCGACGCTCGGGATCGGCTGAGCGCCGATCAGGCGGCGGCGTTCTTGCCGCCCTTGCCGCCGCGCGGCTCCTTGGCGGTCGCGCACGCGGTGCAGAGGTTGTTCACGTTGTTCGGATCCTCGACGAGGCCGTCGTCGATGTTGTGACAGACCTTCTTGCAGTTGGCGCAGATGAAGTAGATGCCCTCGATCGTCTTGTTGATGCGCTCACGATTGAGGATGCGGCCCTTGAGCTTCTCGATGCGGATACCGAGCAGCTCCTCGTACTGCCGCTTGATCTTGCGCCGCCCGGCCTCGTCCTTCGGCAGCTCCTCTTCGGTCTCGTCGCCGCCGGACTCCTCCTCGTCGAAGAGGCCCGTCGCCTTGGACTTGGAGCTGGAGCCCTTGTCGCCCTTCCGCGCACGCGCCATGCGTGGCTCCTTCCGTACGGCTCTCAGCGGGTGCGTCGAGAGAAGCCGCAGGCCTTGTCGCAGGTCCAGAAGAACCCGCGCGGACCGGCGCCGACCTGCTGCACGACGCGGCACTCGGCACCACACTCGGGACACACGACCTTGCGGCCTGCGTCGCCACCCTTCTCCGCGGTCTTCGCTTTCTTCTCTGCCATGATCTCGGTCGCCCCGCGCTGGAGCGGAATTTCGGTCTTCTATGGGCGAGGTTGCACCCTGTCAAGGTGCGGGCGGGCGCGACGCCGGCCGGGCGCGACCGCCTTGTGGCGTCCAGGACCCCGTGGTAGCCGGGCCGCACGTCATGCGGGTCCTGCTGCTACCGGAGCGTCGCACGGTCGAGATCCACGGACGCCGCACCGTGGGACGCCTGCTCGGCGAGCTCGGCGTCCTGCCCAATACCGCGATGGTGATCCGCCGCGACGAGCTCCTCACCGACGGCGAGATGGTGGAGGAGGACGACGAGCTCGAGATCCGCGCCGTCATCTCCGGAGGCGCCCTGTGAAGTGCGTGCGCTGCCGGACGCGCGCCGAGGTGCATCTGCGCGCGCACAACGCGGGCTTCTGCCGGCCGTGCTACCTCGAGTGGTTCCCGCGTCAGGTCGAGCGCGCGATCCACAGGGGACGCATGTTCGGGCCCGACGACCGCGTGCTGGTTGCCGTCTCGGGCGGCAAGGACAGCCTCGCCCTCTGGGACGTGCTCGTGCGCCTCGGACACAAGACCACCGGCCTCTACCTCGCCCAGGGCATCGGCGAGTACTCCGCACGCTCGCAGGCCCTGTGCGAGGCGTTCGCGCGCGCCCACGACCTCGAGCTGCGCATCGTGACGCTGGCCGACGAGGGACCGGGGCTCGACATCCCCGGCGTCGCCGCGCTCACGAACCGCTCCGCCTGCTCCGCCTGCGGCATGCTGAAGCGCCACTTCTTCGACGAGGCCGCGTACGGCGGCGAGTTCGACGTCCTCGTCACCGGCCACAACCTCGACGACGAGGCCGCACGCCTGCTCGGCAACGTCCTCCACTGGCAGGTCGACCACCTGGCCCGGCAGCGCCCGGTGCTGGAGCCGTCGCATCCGCGTTTCGTACGCAAGGCGAAGCCGCTGCATCTCCTTTCGGAGTACGAGACCGCGGTCTATGCCTTCATGCGCGGCATCGACTACGTCGTCGACGAGTGCCCGAACGCGGCGGGTGCGACGCAGCTCGCGCACAAGGACGTCCTGAACCGTCTCGAGGCCGCGAGCCCCGGAAGCAAGCAGGCCTTCGTGCGTGACTTCCTGCGCGTCGGCCAACCAGCGTTCGCCGCCGCCCAGGCGGCCACCGAGTCGGCCCCGTCCACCTGCGAGAGCTGCGGCATGCCGTCGTGGGGCGCGCGCTGCGCGTACTGCAAGCTGGTCGACGAAGTGGCGCGCAAGCGCGCCCGGCACGCGGCGTCGGCGTGAGCGTGCCCGAGGCGCGAACGGACGCGGCGGCGCTCGCCGACCGCGACGCCGTCCTGCTGATCGACCGCAAGGATCGCACCTACCTGCGCACCTTGCGCCGCGGCGGCCGCATCACCGTGCGCGGCATGCCGCTCGCATGTGATCTCCTGATCGGCCGCCCCGAGGGGACGAGCGTCGACCTGCCGACCGGCGAGCGTCTGCTCGTCCTGCGGCCGACCTACGCGCAGCTGATCCCGAGCCTCCCCCGCCAGGCCCAGCCGATCTATCCCAAGGACGTCGGGCCGATCATCCTGTGGACCGGCATCGTCCCTGGCGACACCGTGCTCGAGATCGGCACCGGCCCGGCGGCGCTGACGCTCGCCCTGCTCCACGCCGTCGGCCCGGGCGGCCGCCTGGTGTCGTACGAGCTGCGGGAGGACTTCGCGGCGATGGCGCGCGAGAACGTCGCCCGCTTCCACGGCCCGACCCCGAACTGGACGCTCCGCGTGCAGGACGCCCTCGCCGGCCTCGTCGAGCGCGACGTCGACCGCATCGTGGTCGATCTCGCCGAGCCCTGGCAGCTGCTGCCCCACGCCGCCGACGCCCTGCGCCCGGGCGGCAGCTTCACCGGCTTCGTGCCGACCGCGCTCCAGGTGAAGAGCCTGGTCGACGCCCTCCGCGCCGACGGCCGCTTCGGCGCCGTCGAGGCCTTCGAGACCATGCTGCGCCACTGGCACGTCGGCGGTCGCAGCCTGCGGCCCGAGCATCGGATGGTCGCCCATACCGGCTTCCTCGTCTTCGCACGGCGCCTCGCCGACGGCGCGAACCTGCGTTCCGAATTGACTCCCCGGGACCCCTACGGTACCGATGAACGGGACGGCCGCACTCGCGCGGCGGGGCCAGCGCGTGATGACGAAGGCGGAGATCCGCCAGAAGGTCTGGAAGACGATTGAGCGCGAAGGCGTCGGTCGCTTCCCCTGGGCACCCGGACGCATCCCCAACTTCGAGGGTGCCGAGCAGGCCGCACAGCTGCTCCGTGAGATGGCCGTCTGGCGTCGCGCGCTCGTCGTCAAGATCAATCCCGACGCGCCCCAGCTGCCGGTGAGACGCCTCGCCCTCCTCGAGGGCAAGATCGTCTACATGGCGGTGCCGCAGCTGCGGACCGAGAAGTGCTTCATCGAGATCGATCCGCAGCGCTTCGGCCGCCGCGCCGCGCTCGCCGCCAGCATCGCCGGCGCCTGCAAGTACGGGCGCGCGGTGTCGCCGCGCGAGATGCGGCCGATCGACCTCGTCGTCTGCGGCTCGGTGGCGGTCGGCCGCGACGGCGCCCGGCTCGGCAAGGGCGGCGGCTACTGCGACCTCGAGTATGGCCTCCTGCGCGAGGAGGGCAAGGTCCGCGAGTCGACGCCCATCCTGACGACGGTCCACCCGGTGCAGATCCTCGGCGAACGCATCGCGATGCTGCCGCACGACCTGCCGGTCGACTTCCTGGTCACGCCGACCGAGGTGATCGCCACGCGACCGGCGCACCCGCGCCCACGCGGCATCTACTGGGACCTCCTCCGAGCGCTGCGCATCAATGCCATCCCGCTGCTGCGCAAGCGCCTCAAGCGCGGCGCGTCCGGCTCGCCCTCGCCGCGCCGCCTGTAGCGGCGAGGCGCAGCGCCCGGCGTGCGGCGTCCTCCGGCGAGCGCGCCCGCACCACGCCCGCCACGGGCACGCGGCCGCCCAGCACCACGACGGGTCGCCCGAGCACGCGCGCGAGCGCGATCTCCGAGAGCGTCCCGTGCGCGCCCGGCAGCGCGACGAGGACGTCACCCGCCGCCGCGACCAGGACGTTGCGCGCGTGGCCGATCCCCGTCGGCAGCGCGACGCCGAGCCACGGGTTGCCGTCGGCGTGCGCGTAGCCCGGCAGGAGCCCGACCACGAGCCCGCCCGCCGCACGCGCCCCGCGCGACACCGCGGCCATCGCGCCGCCGAGCCCGCCGCAGATCACGACCGCCCCGCCCTCGGCGAGCGCGCGGCCGAGCGTCTCCGCCTGGCGGGCCGCCCGCGGTCCGCACGTTCCCCCGCCCGCGACGGCGATCTGGAGCGGCCGGCTCATGCCAGCACGGGCAGCAGGTCGGGCAACGCGTGCAGCACGTAGCGCGGCGGCGGCGTCCCGGCGGGAACGCCGCGGCCGTGCCGATCGATCCACGCGGCGTCGACCCCGGCCGCGACCGCCGCCGCAACGTCCTCACCCAGCGTGTCGCCGACGAAGAGCGCCTCGGACGCGGCCACGCCGACGCAGCGGAGCGCCTCGCGCACGATCGCGGGATGCGGCTTGCGCACGCCGACCGCCTCGGAGACGACGACGGTCGCGAGGTGCGGCAGGATGCCGTGGCGGCGGAGTATCTCGTACGCGGTCGCGGTGTCGTCGAAGTTCGACACCACACCCACCGGGCCGTCGCGCCGCGCGGCCGCGAGCACGGCCGCGTGCGACGGCGGGAACACCGTCGCGGCGGCGATGCCGCGCATGTGGGCGCGCGAGAGCGCGACCGCCACCTCGGCACCGTGCGCGCCGTGGATACCGAGCGTCGCCAGCGCGCGCCGGAAGCGCTCGCGCGACGGATGCTCGACGTGCGTGTCCTCGCGGCTCGCCGCCATCTCGGCGGACACGGTGCGCAGCGCGTGCCACAGCGCCGCCGGCGCCACCTCCGGAATCAGCTCCTGCACGAGCGGCACCACGTCGCCGAGCGTCGTGCGGGTCGTCCGACCGTCGATCGTCAGCTCGGACAGCCGGCTCTCGTCGACCAGGACGAGCGTACCGAACAGGTCGAAGAGGACGCCGCGGTACGCCGACACGCTACTGGAGCCAGCGCGCCCGCTGCGCGCCCGGCAGAGGCCGGCGACCGGCGAAGCCGTCGGCCTCGCCGTGCCAGAACGCGACCTCGGGCTCGCCGAACTGCCAGCAGAGGAGCACCACCTCGCCGTCGCGCCGATGCGGGAAATCGACGAGGCCGAGGCGCACGTCCTTCAGCTGCGCGCCGGTCTCCTCGATCTCGCCGACGAGCGCGTCGAGCTCCTCGATCAGGATGCGGACCGCGGGGCGCGCACGCAGCAGGTCGGCGGTGTCGACGAGATCGGGGTCGACGCCGCGCTCCTGCGCGAGGCCGGTGCGCTCCGCTTCGAGCCGCAACGCCGCACGTTGGAGGCGCTCGACGCGCATCGCCAGCTGGGGGACGCACGCGTTCGCTTCCTCCAGCGAGAACAGCTTTCGCCCCTGCACCGTGGGCGATCGTAGCAGGGCCCCGCGACCGGAGTCGAGGTGCCGTCGTACCTTGTCGGCGTCAGGGGGCTGGGTTACAGTCCGCCCGCCGACGATGGCCGACGACGATCCGATCCAGGGGCCCGGCGCCGGCAGCGATCCCGAGTCGCAGCAGCGCTTCTACGGCTTCGACGAGGACATCAGCGGGATCGTCGTCCCGGACGTGCTGCCGATCCTGCCGCTGCGCGGGGTCGTCATCTTCCCCTCCGCGATCGTGCCGCTCTTGATCTCGCGGGGTGCGTCGCTGAAGCTCGTCGAGGAGCGCCTCGCGAGCGACCGCATGCTCGGCCTGGTCTCGCAGAAGAACCCGGAAGAGGAGCATCCGGAGCCGGACGGCCTCTACGCGCGCGGCACCGCCGGGCGCATCCTCAAGATGCTGAAGTACCCCGACGGCAGCGTGCGCATCCTGGTGCAGGGTCTACGCCGCATCGAGGTACAGCAGTACACGCAGCGCGAACCGTACCTCCTCGCGTCGATCCGCCAGCTGCAGGACGTCCACGAGCCCTCGCCGGACCTCGAGGCGATGCAGGTTCACATGGTGAACCAGTTCGCCAAGTTCGTCTCCATGATCCCCTACCTGCCGGACGAGCTGCAGGTCGTGGTGATGAACATCAAGGACCCCGGCAAGGTCAGCGACCTGATCGCCTCGAATCTCAACATCGCGCTCGAGGAGAAGCAGGAGCTGGTGTCGACGCTGAACGTCCGCCAGCGGCTCGAGCGGCTGACGACGATCCTCACCCGCGAGATCGAGCTGCTCGAGCTCGGCCACCGCATCCAGTCGCAGGTCCAGTCCGAGCTGAACAAGAACCAGAAGGACTTCTACCTGCGGCAGCAGATGAAGGCGATCCAGCGCGAGCTCGGCGAGGGCGACACGCGCACCGCCGAGCTCGACGAGCTGCGCCGCAAGCTCGACGAGGCGAGCCTGCCCGACGAGGCGCGCAGGGCCGCCGACCACGAGTTCGACCGCCTGAAGCTGATCCCGCCCGAATCGGCCGAGCACAGCGTCGTGCGCACGTACCTCGAGTGGCTCGCCGCGATGCCGTGGGCCACGTCCACCGAGGACAACCTCGACCTCCACCACGCGCGCCAGGTGCTCGACGAGGACCACTTCGACCTCGAGAAGATCAAGGAGCGCATCCTCGAGTACCTCGCGGTGCGCAAGCTGCGGCAGGACCCGAAGGGCCCGATCCTCTGCTTCGTCGGGCCGCCGGGCGTCGGCAAGACGTCGCTCGGCCGCTCGATCGCGCGCGCCATGGGCCGCAAGTTCGTGCGCCTGTCGCTGGGCGGTATCCGCGACGAAGCCGAGATCCGCGGCCACCGCCGCACCTACATCGGCGCCCTCCCCGGCCGCATCATCCAGAATCTCCGCAACGCCGGCTCGAACAACCCGCTCTTCGTCCTCGACGAGATCGACAAGCTCGGCATGGACTTCCGCGGCGACCCCGCCTCGGCCCTGCTCGAGGTGCTCGACCCCGAGCAGAACGCGACCTTCCAGGATCACTACCTCGACGTCCCGTTCGATCTCCAGAAGGTGATGTTCGTCACCACGGCGAACATGATGGACCCCATCCCCGCGCCGCTGCGCGACCGCATGGAGGTCATCGACCTCGCCGGCTACACCGAGGAGGACAAGCTCGAGATCGCCAAGCGCCACGTCGTGCCGAAGCAGCTGCGCGAGCACGGGCTCGGACCGGAGCAGCTCCAGTTCGAGGACGACGCGCTCCACAAGCTGATCCACGACTACACGCGCGAGGCTGGCCTGCGGAAGCTCGAGCAGCGCATCGGCAGCGTCTGCCGCAAGGTCGCGCGCCTCATCACCGAGGGCCGCACCGAGCCGACGGTCTGCACGCCGGCGCTGGTGCGCGAGCTGCTCGGGCCCGAGGTCTACTTCTCGGAGCTGGCCGAGCGCACCGACGAGGCCGGGATCGCCGTCGGCCTCGCGTGGACGCCCGTCGGCGGCGAGATCCTCTTCGTCGAGGCGACGCGCATGACCGGCAAGAAGGGCCTGACGCTCACCGGCCAGCTCGGCGACGTGATGAAAGAATCGGCGCAGGCGGCGCTCAGCTACGTGCGCGCCCATGCCGACCAGCTCGGCGTCGCGCCCGACTTCTTCGAGAACAGCGACATCCATCTGCACGTGCCGCAGGGATCGATCCCCAAGGACGGGCCGTCCGCAGGCGTCACGATGGTGACGGCGCTGACGTCGCTGCTCACGAACCGCCCCGTGCGGCCGAACCTCGCCATGACCGGCGAGATCACCCTGCGCGGCAAGGTGCTGCCCGTGGGGGGCATCAAGGAGAAGGTCCTGGCGGCGCGCCGCGCCGGCATCACGACCGTCCTGCTGCCGCACCGCAACCAGAAGGACCTGGAGGACGTGCCCGCGGGCGTGCGCGAGCATCTCCAGTTCCATTTCGTCGACACCATCGCCGAGGTCATCGAGCACGCCCTCCTTCCCGCCGCCGCGCCCGAGGCGCGTGCGGTCCGAGCCTGAAGCGCTTCCATCATGCCCGAGCTACGTAGAGATCCCGTCGTCGGTCGCTGGGTGATCGTCGATACCGAACGTGTGCGCCGTCCCCAGGACTTCCGCGAGGCGCGACCCCAGCGTCGCGGCGGTCCCTGCCTGCTCTGCGGCGGCCACGAGGTGGAGACGCCGCCCGCGATCCTGACCGTCGGCGGCGACGCCGCCGACGGCTGGCGCGTACGCGTCGTGCCCAACAAGTTCCCCTCGCTGCGCGTCGAAGGCGATCTCGAGCGTCGCGGACACGGCCTCTACGACCTCATGAACGGCGTCGGAGCGCACGAGCTCATCGTCGAGTCGCCGAAGCACGACGACGTGCTCGCGAGCCTGCCGCTCCAGGTCGTCGAGGACGTGATCGGCGCCTGGCGCGAGCGCATCCGCGACCTGAAGCGCGATCCGCGCTTCCGCGCCGCGGTGGTGGTGAAGACGCACGGCCTCGACCGCGGCCCGATGCACGAGCATCCGCACTCGCAGCTCCTGGCCACGCCGATCCCCCCGCAGCGTCTCAACGACGAGCTGCACCACGCGCGCGCCTACCACGACTACCGCGAGCGCTGCCTCTTCTGCGACATCATGCACCAGGAAACGGAAGAGCAGAGCCGCCTCGTCCTCGAGACCGACCACCTGATGGCGTTCGCGCCGTTCGCGGCCCGCTTCCCGTTCGAGACCTGGATCCTGCCGCGCCGGCACCTCGGCGCCTTCGAGAACGCGGACCCGATCGAGCACGCCGACCTCGCGAAGGCGCTGCGCGGCGTCCTGCGCCGGATGCGCACGCTCCTCGGCGACCCGCCCTACTCGGTTCTCCTGCACACCGCGCCGTTCGCCGACGCCGACAGCCCCTTCTTCCACTGGCACGTCGAGGTGATCCCGCGCCTCGCCGCCACCGCCGGCTTCGAGTGGGAGAGCGGGCTGCACACGAACCCGGTGCCGCCCGAGGACGCCGCCCGCTTCCTGCGCGACGCCCCGGAGTAGCGCTGCGTGCGCGTCGTCCACCTGGCCTCGGAGGCCCAGCCATGGGCCAAGACCGGGGGCCTCGCGGACGTGCTCGGCTCGCTGCCGCCGGCCCTCGCCAGCCGCGGGGCCGACGTCACGGTCATGCTGCCCGCGTACCGTACGGCGCTGCGCACCGCGGGCACGGTCGAGCGGCTCGGCCGCGTGCACGCGCCGGTCGGCAGCCGCATGGAGCCGGTCGACGTCCTGCGCGTCGCGAACGCCCCGGTGCCGACGCTGCTCCTCGCGGCGCCGCGCTACTTCGACCGCGAGGGCCTCTACGGCGACGGCGGCCGCGACCACCCCGACAACGCGGAGCGCTTCGTCGTCTTCTGCCGTGCGGCGCTCGAGTGGCTGCGCGAGCTGGCGACGCCGCCCGACGTGCTGCACGCGCACGATTGGCAGGCGGCGCCCGCGCTCGCCTTCCTGCGCGGCACGCAGGCGCTGTATCCCGAGCTGGCGGCGACGCGAACGGTACAGACGGTCCACAATCTCGCCTACCAGGGCCGATTCTGGGCGGCGGACTGGCACCTCCTGAACCTCGACCCGCGCTGGTTCACCGCGGAGTTCCTCGAGTTCCACGGCCAGATCAACTTTCTGAAGGCCGGGCTCGTCTTCGCCGATGCGATCACCACGGTGAGCCCGCGCTACGCCCGCGAGATCCAGACGCCCGCCCTCGGCGAAGGTCTCGACGGCGTGCTGCGCGCGCGCGCCGAGCGCGTGCACGGCATCCTGAACGGCATCGACACGGTCGCGTGGGATCCGGCCGGCGATCCTGCGCTGCCGGCGCACTACGACGCGACCACGCTCGACGGCAAGGCGGCCTGCCGCGCGGCCTTGCGAGGCGAGCTCGGGCTCACGCCGGACGAAGCCCCCGCGCTGGTCGCCATGGTGACGCGCCTCGCGGAGCAGAAGGGCATCGACACCGCGCTCGGCGCCGCGTGGGGGCTCGTCGGCGGCGGGGCGATCCAGCTCGCCGTCCTCGGGAGCGGCGATCCGCACTGGGAGCATGCGCTGCACGAGCTGGCGGCGCGGCATCCCGGCCGCGTCGCCGTACGCATCGGCTTCGACGAGCCGCTGGCGCGCCGCCTCGAAGCCGGCGCCGACCTCTTCTGGATGCCGTCACGTTTCGAGCCCTGCGGCCTGACCCAGCTCTACAGCCTGCGCTACGGGGCGGTGCCGATCGTGCACGAGACGGGAGGCCTCGCCGACACGGTGACCCCATGGGATGCGGAGACCGGGCACGGCACGGGCTTCCTCTTCCGTCCCTGCACCACGCCGGCCCTCGTCGCCGCGACCCGCGCCGCGCTCGCGATCCGCACCGACACGGCCGCGTGGCGGCGGCTGATCGCCAACGGGATGGCCTGCGACTTCTCCTGGGACCGCTCCGCGGCAGCGTACGTCGACCTCTACGCCGCCTTGTCACGCGAGTGAGCGGGCTCAGCCCTCGACCACGCCGAGAAGCGCCGCCGCGTCGTCGATCACCAACGACGGCTCGGCGGCCCACATGCCCTCCGGCGTGAGCCCCCACGCGACGCCGCAGAAGGCGACCCCCGCAGCCCGCGCCGTGTGCACGTCGATCCCGGAATCGCCGACGAGCAGCGCATCGCCCGGGGGAATGCCGACGCGCTCGCAGAGCAGGAGCAGCCCCTGCGGGTCCGGCTTGCGCGTCGGCAGCGTGTCGCCGCCGACGACCTCGCGGAAGAGCCTGCCCACACGGAGACCGTCGAGAATGGTGCGGCTCATCGCCTCGGGCTTGTTCGTGCAGACCGTGAGCACGATGCCCCGCGCCGCCAGCGCGGCCAGCGCGTCGGCGACGCCGGGATAGAGCCGGGTGGCGTCGAGCAGGTGGCGAGCGTAGAAATCGAGGAACCGGCGCAGGCCGCCCGCGACGGCGGCCGGCTCCGGCGCGCCGAGGAGCCGCTCGACCAGACGGCGCGCGCCCTCGCCCACGTACCCCTGAACGACCTCGAGGGGCTGCGGCGGGCGCCCGAGCTCGGTCAGCATGGCGTTCGCCGCGGCGACGATGTCGGCGCGCGTATCCGCGAGGGTGCCGTCGAGATCGAAGGCGACGTGCCGGTAGCGCACGCGAGGACCGGAGCCGAACCGGCGCGGCGGATCAGGCCGAGAACGACGACCCGCACCCGCAGGTGTTGGTCGCCTTCGGATTGCGGAACTTGAAGCCGCCTCCGTGCAGGCTGCTCACGAAGTCGATCTCCATGCCGGCCAGGTACTGGAGGCTCTCGGGATCGACCCGGACGCGGACCCCGTCGTACTCGACCACGAGGTCGCCCTCCTGGACCTTGTCGTCGAAGTCGAGCTGGTAGCTGAAGCCCGAGCACCCCCCGCCGACGACGGCGACGCGCAGCGCGTGCTCCTCGCCGAGTCCCTCCTTCGCGCGCACCCGCTTGACCGCATCGACGGCAAGGGGTGTGAGCGTGATGGTGGCCTCGGAGGAGCTCGCTGCCATGCTTTGGACGATAGGGACCGGGTTCCGTGAAGTCAACGCGCGCCGGGCGGAGCGACTGCCCACTGGTCAGACGACGTTGCCCCGCTTCCGTTTCGTGCACCACTGCCATGAAATGCGTGGCAGCGATGCAGCGCCCACACCACCGTCCGGTGGCACATGGGTTGCTCTTCGCCGCAGCGCCCAAGCTCCGACATGAATATCTCGCTCCCCCGCCCCCGCGGCCCGCGGCGCGCGACGCCGCTCGAGGCGTTCTCGCGCACCGAGAAGGTGATCGCCTTCTGCCGCGTGCTGCTGGCGCTGGTGGCGCTGTCGGTGGTGGTCGTCGACCCGAAGCAGCCGTCGTTCCGGCCCGACCTGGCCTACTTCGTCCTTGGCGGCTACCTGGTCTTCAGCCTCGTCCTGTTCTTCCTGGTGCGCGGCGAGTACGTCGCCCAGGAGCGCATGGGCTACTTGTCGGCGGCCGCCGACATCGTCTGGGTCTCGGTGATCACCCTGTTCACCGAGCGCGGGCCGAGCCCGTTCTTCCTCCTGCACGTCTTCGTCATCTCGAGCGTCAGCGTGCGCTGGGGCCTCGCGGCCGCGATCCCGGTGACCATCCTCCTGGCCCTCCTCTATCCGGCGACGATCATGATCGCCGGACGCTTCGTCGACGACGATCTGGTATTCCACCGGGCGCACCTGGTGCGGCCGCTCTACCTTCTCGCGGTCGGCTACCTCCTCGGCTACCTCGGCGAGCACGAGCGGCGGTCGAAACGGAAGCTCGGCTTCCTGCTCGACCTCACGATGCCGCTGCGCCGCAGCCGCACGCCCTTCCTCGCCCTCGCGCGCCTCGGCCGCCGCACGCTCACGTTCTTCGAGGCCGACCACGGCGTACTCGTGCTGCGCGATCCCGAGAGCGGGCGCTGGTTCACCTGGACCGCGAAGCGTCAGGGCCGCCGCCTGCGCTACTCGATCCGCATCACCGAGCGCGAGCCCTTCCCCTCCGGCTTCTGCGCCGACACCGAGAGCTTCCTCGCCAACGAGCTGCGCCCCGGCCGCGAGACCGCGCTCTGCTACGACGTCCGCACCGGCGTCATGCAGCGCCGGCCGGTCGACGATCCCGCCGGCCTGCCGGCCATGCCCGCGCAGGCGCTGCTCATGGCGCCGATCCTGATCCAGCGCGAGCTGCGCGGGCGCGCCGTCGTGGCGCGCGGCTCGCGCCGAAAGTTCACGCGCGACGACCTCGAGTTCCTCCTCGTCCTCGTCGGCCAGGCCGCAGCGGCCTTCGAAGCCGTGCGCCTGCAGGAGAAGGCCGAGGAGGTCGCCGTGCTCGAGGAGCGGGCGCGCATCGCGCGCGACCTCCACGACGGCTTCATCCAGGCGCTCGCCGGCATCGACCTGCGCGTCGAGGCGACCAAGCATCTCCTCCAGCGTGATCCCGGCAAGGTGCCGAAGTCGCTGGAAGACCTGCATCAGGCCGTCGACGCCGGCTACCGCGAGGTGCGGCACTACCTGACGGTCCTGCGCAGCGCGAGCCGGCGCGCCGACGACCTCGGGTCGACCCTCGACCGCCTCGCCGCCGAGTTCGCCATCCGTGAGCGCCTGCGGGTGCACATGGCGCGGCCGCAGCACGATCCGGGACTGCCGGCCTCGACGGCGTACGAGCTGACGCAGATCGTGCGCGAGGCGTTGCACAACGCCGTCCGCCACGGCCAGGCGACGCAGGCGGTGGTGAAGCTGGCGGCACGACCGTCGCACGTCTATCTCGTCATCCGCGACAACGGCCGCGGCTTCCCGGGCGCGCCGGGCGTCATCGACGCCGACGGCTTCCTGCGCCCGGCGAGCGCGCCGTGGTCCATCCGCGAACGTACCGCGGCCCTGGGGGGCTCGCTCCGCATCTGGACCGAGCCGGGCCGCGGCGCGGAGGTTTCACTCTTCATTCCAGTGACCGGCAGCGGCGGGCGCCCCGCCGCTGTCGCAAGGGGACAGGTATGACCATCGGGCTACGCAAGCGGCGCATCGTGATCGTCGACGATCACACGCTCTTCCGCGAGGGACTGAAGACCATTCTCGCCACCGAGGAGGATCTCGAGGTCGTCGCCGACGTCGAGAGCGCCGAGGACATCGTCGAGCTGGTGTGGCAGAGCCGGCCGGACCTGCTCCTGCTCGACATCCGCATGCCGCAGGGCAGCGGGCTCGACGCGATCCCGGCGGTGCTGAAGATCAGCCCGAACACGCAGGTGCTGGTGCTGACCGCGTCCGACGAGAAGGAGGAGCACGTGCGCGCGTTCCGCCTCGGGGCGAAGGGCGTGATCCTGAAGGACTCCGCGCGCCAGACGCTGATCCAGGCGATCCGTACCGTCTGCCACGGTGAGGTCTGGATGGACCCGCGCATGAGCGGCGCACTCGCCGAGGAGCTGAGCCACCTGGGCGGCGACAGCGAGCCCATCGGCACGCGGCACGAGAACGGGCTCACCGAGCGCGAGCTCGAGATCGTGAAGCTCGTCGCCTCCGGCTTCAAGAACAAGGAGGTCGGCAACACCCTCGCCATCAGCGAGCGCACCGTGAAGACGCACCTCACGAACATCTTCCAGAAGCTGGGCGTGCGCGACCGCGTCGGGCTCGTGATGTATGCGCTGAAGCACAACCTCACGGCCGGGGCGTACTGACCTCGGGACAGCCGCAGCCGCGGACCGACGTCACGGCCAGCGAGCGGCCGTCGGTCTCGAGCGTGACCGCGCCGCACGCGTCGGTGCGCAGCACGCATGCCCCGGCGGCGCGCCAGCGCGCCGTCACGTCCGGCGCCGGGTGCCCGTAGCGGTTCTCGGCACCCACCGGGATCACGGCGACCGCAGCGCCGGTCGCCGCCACCAGCCCCGGCGTGCTCGACGTGCGGCTGCCGTGGTGCGGCACCTTGACGACGTCGGCGCGGAGCCGCGCCCCGCGGGCGAGCATCGCCCGCTCGGCGCGTGCCTCCACGTCGCCGGTCAGGAGGAAGGCGACGCGCCCGAGGCGCAGCCGCAGGACGACCGAGTCGTCGTTCGCGCGCCCCCCGGGCCAGCCCGCAGGCGGATGCAGCACCCGGCCGTGACCGGCCAAGGCGGGCAGCGGCCGGCCGGCGCGCAGGCGACGCAGCCGCACCCCGCTGCGCGCGATCGCCGTCTCGAGGGCCGCCCAGGCGACGCCGCGCCCGGCGTGCCCGCTCCACCACAGCTCCGCGGCGCCTGGCGACGCCAGCAGCGCGGCGAGCCCGCCGAAGTGATCGGGATGGGCGTGGGTCATGACGAGAGCGTCGATGCGCGCGATCGAGCGCGTGCGCAGGAACGGCGCGACGATGGCCGCGCCGGGGTCGAAGTCGCCGCCGGGAAAGCCGCCCGCGTCGACCACGAGGACGCGGCCGTTCGGTAGCTCCGCGACCGCGGCGTCGCCCTGCCCGACGTCGAGGATCGTCAGGCGCAGCCGCTCCGGCGCCCAGCGCGCCCGCACGTCATGCGCGGCGAGCGCGACGAGCAACGCCGCGGCGACCGCGAGCGCCGCGCGGCGCCCGCACCCCGGCGGCGCGACCAGCGCCCCGAGCAGCACCGCCAGCGTCGTGAGCGCCGCCGGGCTCGGCGCGGGCACGCCGACCGCCGCGCCGGGCACGGCCGCCAGCGTCTCGACGACGGCGAGCGTCGGCCGGAGCGCGACGCCGGCCACGCGCCAGGCCGCGGCCGCGACCGCGGGCAGCACCGGCTCGAGCGCGGCGCCGACGAGCCCGAGGCCGACGACGGGGCCGCCGCAGAGCGGGACCACGAGCGGATTCGCCGCCAGCGCCATCGGCGCGACCTGCCCGAAGTGGAGCGCGGTCAGCGGCGCCGTCCCGACGAGGGCCGCCGCCGACACCACGAGACCGGCGCGGATGCGCGCGCGCCAGCCGTCGCCGCTGCCGCTCCAGCGCGTGGTCGCGAGCGCGATCGCGAGGACGGAGGCGAACGACAGCTGGAAGGCGATCTCGCGCGGCGACCCCGGGACCGCGAGTCCGAGCGCGATCGCGGCGAGCGCGAGCGCGCGCAGCGGCCCGAGCCGCCGGCCCGCGAGCAGCGCCGCCACCCCGGCCGCGGCCATGAGCGCCGAGCGCACCGTCGCCGACTCGAGACCGGCGAGCGCCGCGTATCCCGTCACGGGCCCGAGGCTCGCGACGGCGGCGAGCGCGCGCACGTCGACGCGCAGGAGGAGCCAGGTGCTGCGCGCGAGCAGCCAGCGCAGCAGCACCCAGCTCGCCCCGCCCACGAGCGCCACGTGCAGCCCGGACACCGACAGGACGTGCACCACGCCCGCACGCGCGAACGCGTCGCGCAGCGCCGCTGGGATCGCGCTCTGGTCGCCGATCACGAGCGCGCGCAGCACGGCGCCCTCGGCGCCCGGAACGGCGCGCGCGATGGCACGCACGAGTCGGCCGCGCCAGCGCTCGAGGCGGTCGCCCGGGCTCCGCGGCGGCCGACTCCGGCGCACGACCAGCGCCGGCTCCCACGCCGCCGCGATGACGTGGACGCCGCGGCGCGCGAGATGACCGGCGACGTCGAAGCCGCCGGGGTTCGCGAAGCCGCGCGGCCGTCGCAGCGTGGTGGTGACGCGCACGGTGTCGCCGGAGCGCACCTTCGACGGCCGGCCCCGCACCGCCAGCCGCACACGGCCGCGCGCCGGGACGCCGCCTTCCTCCTCGACGTCGACCACGATGA
Organism: bacterium; assembly: GCA_026129405.1. Lineage (NCBI taxonomy): Bacteria > bacterium. Next base: position 285,605 of record JAHCID010000005.1, on the reverse strand, counting down.
AGGTGCGCGTACCGCGCGCCACGGGCAGCGCCGCGACGCGGCCGGCGATCGTCGCGCCCCGCGGCAGCGTCCCGGCGGCGACGTGGTCGGGCGGCAGAACGGGGGCGAGCACTGCCGCCAGCCGCCATGCCGCGACCGCTCCGGCCGCCGTCGTGAGCGCGACCCCGAGCAGCGCGCGGCCGGCCCCACCGAGGGCCCGGTCGCCGCTGCGTCCCATCCACCCGAGGCCCAGCGCGCCGCCGGCCGCCAGCCCGGTGACCGCGGCGAGCCACGCCGGTGCGGGCGGCATCAGCTGCGCCCCCACCACCCCGACCGCCATGCAGTACACCGCCCCGCGCACGTCCACCGTGCCGCTGCTCCTTCGCCGACCGGGGTGGGCGGAGCCCCGGCAGGCCCCGCGTCAGCCCTGCCCGAGCTGCTCCTTGATGCGCGCGGCGATCGCCGGCGTGATTCCCGACACCGTGCACAGCTCCTCGATCGACGCCGTCCGCACGCGCGCGATGCTGCCGAGCGCGCGCAGCAACGCTCGACGCCGCTGCGGCCCCACCCCGGTGACGGCGTCGAGCCGCGACGTGAGCCGCGCCCGCCGCCGCAACGCGCGGTGGTAGGTGTTGGCGAAGCGGTGGGCCTCGTCGCGCACGCGCTGGAGCAGGAACAGGGCCGTCGAGTTCTGGCGCAGGATCACCGGGTTCTTCCGTCCCGGGAGAAAGATGCGCTCCGGCCGCGTCTGGACCTCGCGGGCCAGCGGGTCGCGCGCGACGCGCTCCTTCGCGAGCCCGACGACCGCCAGCTCGGACAGCCCGACCTCGGCCAGCGCCGCCTGCGCCGCCGCGAGCTGCCCGAGGCCGCCGTCGATGACGAGCAGGTCCGGCGGCTCGCGCCGGCGCGGGCCGGCGCGAAAACGTCGCTCCAGCACCTCGCGCATCGACGCGAAGTCGTCCGTACCCTCCACGGTGCGAATGCGAAAGCGCCGGTAGCCGTCCTTGTCCGGCCGTCCGCCGGCGAACGCCACCACCGCGCCCACGGTCTCGCCGCCCTGGAAGGTCGCGATGTCGACGCATTCGATGCGCTCCGGCGCCCGGCGCAGATGGAGCCGGCGTTGCAGCTCGCCCACCTGCCGCCCGCCTTCGTCGACGGCCGCGCGCCGTGAGACGAAGCCCTGGCGCGCGTTCGCCTGCGCCATCTCGACGAGCCGCAGCTTGTCGCCACGCTGGGGCACGAGGATCACGACCTTGCGTCCCCGCTTCTCGCCGAGATACTCGGCGCGCACGGCGGCGTCGGAGACCGCGACGGGCAGCAGGATCTCGTCCGGCACGTCGCGCGCCGTCGCCTGGTAGAACTGCGTCAGCACGGCCTCCAGCACCTCGGCGTCGCTCTGCTCCCAGTCGTCGAAGGCGTAGGCCTGGTTCGAGACCAGCTTGCCGTCGCGCACGAAGAGCACCTGCACCTCGATGGCGCCCCCCTCGCGGTAGAGCCCGAACACGTCCTGATCGACGCCCCAGTGCGCGACGACCTGCTGGCGCTCCTGCGTCTTGTCGATGGCGCGCAGCTGGTCGCGCAGGCGCGCCGCCTCCTCGAAGCGCTCGGCCTCGGCGGCGGCGGCCATGCGTGCGCGCAGGTTCGCCCCCACCTCGCGGCTGCGCCCCTCGAGCAGCAGCATCGCCTCGCGCAGATGCTCGCCGTAGGCGGCACGGTCGACCGGCAGCACGCACGGCGCCAGGCAGCGCTTGATGTCGTACTCGATGCACGGGCGGCTGCGGTTCTTGAAGACCGGGTCGCTGCACGTGCGCAGCGGGAAGATCTTGCGGATGGCGTCGAGCGTCTCGCGCACCGCCGACGCGCTGTGGAACGGGCCGAAGTAGCGGCTGCCGTCCTTCACGATCCGCCGGGTGACGAGGACGCGCGGCCACGCCTCGGCGATCGTGACCTTGACGCTGACGTAGCTCTTGTCGTCCTTCAGCCGGATGTTGTAGCGCGGCTTGTACTGCTTGATGAGGTTGTTCTCGAGGATCAGCGCTTCCTTCTCGGACGCCGTGACGAGGGTGTCGAAGTCGGCGAGCTTGCCGACGAGGAAGCGCACCTGGCTGCGCTCGTCGCCGCCGCGCAGGTAGGTGCGCACGCGGCTGCGCAGGTTCACCGCCTTGCCGACGTAGATCACCTTGCCGCCGGTGTCCTTCAGCAGGTACACGCCCGGCGCCGCGGGCACCGACGCGAGGCGGTCCTCGAGCGACGGCGCGGGCCGCTCCGCCGCCGGCGGCGCGCTCGCGTCGTCGACCGTCACGACGCGGGCTCTGCCTCGGGCGCGACGCCGAGCAGCCGCTCCTCGAGGACGCGGATCTCGTCGCGCAGCACCGCCGCGCGCTCGAACTCGAGCTGGCGCGCCGCCTCGCGCATCTCGCCGCGCAGCTTCTGTACGGTGCGGGCCAGCTCCGCCGGATCGACCGGCAGGTTCGCCGCGGCGTCGGCAGCGAGCGGCACGGTCAGGTAGTCGCCCTCGCACGCGACCACGAGGCCTTCGGCGATCTTCTTCTTGATCGTGGTCGGCGTGATCCCGTGCGTCCGGTTGTACTCCATCTGCACGGTACGGCGGCGGGCGGTCTCGTCGAGCGCCTTGCGCATCGAGTCCGTCACCGTGTCGGCGTACATCAGCACGCGGCCGTTGGCGTTGCGCGCCGCGCGGCCGATCGTCTGGATGAGCGAGCGCTCCGAGCGCAGGTAGCCTTCCTTGTCGGCGTCGAGGATCGCGACCAGCGACACCTCCGGCAGGTCGAGGCCCTCGCGCAGCAGGTTGATGCCGACGAGGACGTCGAACAGCCCCTTGCGCAGGTCGCGGATGATCTCGGTGCGCTCGATGGTGTCGATGTCGGCGTGGATGTAGCGCACGCGGATGCCGATGTCCTGGAAGTAGTCGGTCAGATCCTCGGCCATCTTCTTGGTGAGCGTGGTCACCAGCACCCGCTCCTCGGCGGCGACGCGCTGGCGGATCTCCTCGACCAGGTCGTCGACCTGATGGCGGGCGGGCCGCACGACGACCTCCGGGTCGACGAGGCCGGTCGGCCGGATGAGCTGCTCGACGACGTGTCCGTGCGCCAGGCGCACCTCCCAGTCGCCGGGGGTGGCCGACACGTACAGCGACTGCCCGACGCGGGCGCGGAACTCCTCGAAGTCGAGCGGCCGGTTGTCGAGCGCCGACGGCAGCCGGAAGCCGAAGTCGACGAGCGTCGTCTTGCGCGAGCGGTCGCCGCGGTACATCGCGCCGATCTGCGACACGGTGACGTGGCTCTCGTCGATGACGAGGAGGAAGTCCTTCGGGAAGTAGTCGAGCAGCGTGTAGGGCGGCTCGCCGGGCTGGCGCCCGTCGAGATGGCGCGAGTAGTTCTCGATGCCGGGGCAGAAGCCCATCTCCGCGAGCAGCTCGAGGTCGTAGAGCGTGCGCTGCTCGAGCCGCTGCGCCTCGAGCAGCTTGTTCGCGTCGCGCAGCTCGGCGAGCCGCTCCTTCAGCTCGACGCGGATCGAGTCGACCGCGCGCTTCAGGGTGGGCGCGGTCGCGACGTAGTGGCTGGCCGGATAGATGGCGATGCGCTCGAGCCGGCGCTGCACCGTGCCGCGCAGCGGATCGATCTCGGCGATCGCCTCGACCTGGTCGCCGAACAGCTCGACGCGCACCGCCCGGCCCTCTTCGTACGACGGATAGATCTCGACCACGTCCCCGCGCACGCGGAACGTGCCGCGGTGGAAGTCGTAGTCGTTGCGCTGGTACTGCATGTCGACCAGCTTGCGCAGCAGAGCGTCGCGCTCGATGACGTCGTCGCGCTCCACCACCACGAGCATGTCGAAGTACGACGCCGGCGAGCCGAGGCCGTAGATGCACGAGACGCTCGCGACCACCAGCACGTCGTTGCGCTCGAGCAGCGCCTTCGTGGCGGCGTGGCGCATCTTGTCGATCTCGTCGTTGATGGACGAGTCCTTGGCGATGTAGGTGTCCGTCGAGGGCACGTACGCCTCGGGCTGGTAGTAGTCGTAATAGCTCACGAAGTAGCGCACCGCGTTCTCGGGGAAGAAGGTGCGGAACTCGTGGAAGAGCTGCGCCGCCAGCGTCTTGTTCGGCGCGATCACCAGCGTCGGCCGGTTGACCGCGGCGACCACCTGCGAGACCGTGAACGTCTTGCCGCTGCCGGTCACGCCGAGCAGGACCTGATGCGGCTCGCCGGCCCGAACGCCCGCGGCGAGCTGCGCGATCGCCTGCGGCTGATCGCCCTGCGGCGCGAAGTCGGCACGGAGCTGGAACGTCCCTTCCCGGCGCATGGCGGAGGCGGATCATAGCAGGGCGGACCCGTCGCTCAACGCGCGGCGGCCGCCCGCGGACGCTCGCGCCGCACGTCGCTCGCCTAACGGCCCGCGGCGATCGGGACGACGGATTCATTGACACCCCGGAGGCGCCACGGATAGCGTCCGCGCGCCCACGTCGACCCGGGAGGTCCCGCCGATGCCCGTCCGTCTCGCCCTGCTCGCCCTCGCTCTCGTCTGGGCGCCGCCCGTCCATGCGCTCACGGTCCTCAACACCGGCAAGGTCGCGACCTTCAAGAACGGCAAGGGCATGATCCGCGTCGGCAAGGACCGCGGGCTCGCGGCGCCGACGTCGCCGCTCTGCCCAGAGACGTCGCGCCTCTCGCTGTCGTCGTACCCGCAGGCGACGAAGCTCGTGAAGGTGCACCTCGACGTCGCGCTCGCCTGCGAGGGCTGGCGCACCGCCGCGGGCGGCTTCGTCTGGGAGGATCCGAGCGGCAACGGCGCCATCCGCAAGGTCGTCTACGCGCCCAAGAAGCTGCTGGTGAAGTTCTCCGGCGTCGCTTTCGACGCGCCGGCAGGCCCGGTCGGCTACGTGCACACCTGGCTCACCATCGGCGACACCCGCCTGCACACGCGCTTCCACAACTTCCGCCGCAACGACGCGACCGCGCTGCTCACCCGCCAGCCGTCGAAGGCGGCGGCCGACGGCGAGGCGGCGTTCTGGGACGTGCTGCACCAGAACGTCACCGGCGCCGCGAAGGCCGCGCGCGAAGCCGAGGCCCTCGCCCTGCTGGCGAAGGCGGCGAAGCGCGACAAGCGCGACGGTCGCTCGCGCTTCCTGCTCGCGATGATGCGCCTCTATCGCTTCGGGCAGGCCGTCGACGGCTACCACGACGCCACGCCGGAGGCGACGGCCGATCTCGCCGCCGCGGCCGACGCCTTCGGCGCCGCGGTCCCGATGCTCTGGAACCCCGCCACCAACGCGGGCGACTCGCGCGTACCCGGCTTCGCCGCCGCGACCACGTTCGGCCTCGGCTTCGTCACCGGCGACCCCGCGCTGCAGGCCCAGGGCCTCGCCGAGCTGGAGTACGCCGTGGCGATCAACGAGATCTTCAACTTCTTCGACTACATTCCGGTGGCACAGGCCGTTCCGGCGAGCGACCCGATGTTCGCCGACATCCTGGCGCGCATGGACGCCTACCTCGCCAACCCGGCGAACGCGACCTGCATCGCGACGCAACCCGAGATCTGCGGCGACGCCGGCCTCGCCCCGCACAACGCTGCCGGCGCGCTCATCCTCTTCGGCGACATCTACGCCAAGGGCGGCGAGGTCGCGCAGGCGACCCAGTGGTACGGCCTGGCGGCAGCCCTCGCCGCCCGCAACCCCGCTCCATACAGGTTCCAGAGCGCGCTCGACCGGCGCCTGGCCGACCCCGCGGGACGGGCCGCGCTGTACCAGGACGCCGACCCGGCGAACGATCCCCCCATCATCGGCGCCCGCGCCGAGGCGTGCGCGAACTGCCACGCGAAGTAGCCCGGCCGGCGCGCTACTTCTTCTCCTGCTTCCAGCGCTTGTATTTCTGGTTGAACTGCCGGCGCTGGTCCGGCGCCTGGCGTTCGTACTGATCGTAGTTCTGACGCAGGCGCTGGCGCTCGTCGGGCGGAAGCTGCTGATAGCGCTGGTAGCGCTTCTCCAGGAACTGCTGCCGCTCGGGGGGCAGCTTCTGGTAGCGGCGGTAGTTGTCCCACGCCCGTGCGCGCTCCTCCGGCGAGAGCTGGTCCCAGCGCCGGGGCGGCGGCTGCGCCAGCGCGGGCGCCGCCAGCACGGCGCCGAGGCACAGCGCGAGGAGCGCGCGGCGCGTCACCCGTTCGGGCCCCGGTGTGCCGCATCGAGCGTGGTCGTCTCGATGGCGTCGTAGTTCTCGAGCTTCTCGAGGTTCTGGAGGATCGGCAGGTCGCGATAGAGGTCCGGGCGCGCGATCAGCTCCGGCGGCGGCTCGCTCAGCGCGACATCGTCCGCCCGCTCCGGGCTCGGCATCGCCTCACGCCGTGCCATCGCCGCGGGCGCATCGGCAGGCGCCTCCGGCCGGACCGCCGCTGGCCCCGACGCCCGCGGTGCAGGTGTCGTCTTGCGTGCCACGCGGACGGGCGGCGGGGCGGGAGGCGCAACGGATGCCGCCGGCTCGACGACCACCGCCGGGACCGGCGGCGGCGCAGGCCGCACCGCCAGCACGAGCACGGCCGCCGCGGCCAACGCGGGCGCCGCCAGCCCGAGCCAGCGGCCGACGCCGCCGCGCACCCGTGCCGCGGAGCGCTCGCGATCGGCGGCGGCCAGCTGACGCACGCGGCGCAGCGTGTCCTGCTCGAGGTGCGGCGGCAGGGCGGCGTCGGCCGCCAGGACCGAGAGGGCACCGAGGAGGCGAGCCGTCCGGGCGCGCTCGGCCGCACACGCCGGGCATGCCGCCAGGTGCGCGTCGAGCTCCTGGCGCTGGCGCACGGCGAGCTCGCCGTCGACCGCCGCGGTGAACCATTCCCGAGCCGTGCCGCATCGCATGGGCGTCGTCCCTTCCATTACAGGAAATCCCGCAGCCGTTCCTTCAACGCGTGCGTGGCGCGGAACAGCAGCGCCTTGATGGCCCCCTCCGTGCTGCCGAGCGCCGCCGCCACGTCGCGGTAGGCGAGACCGTCGACGCGCGAGAGCAGCAACGCCGCGCGCTGCTTCGGCGGCAGCTCGGTGATCGCGCGCTCGAGCGCCTCGGCCAGCTCGCGGCTGGCCGCCCCCTCCTCGGGGGTGATCGCCTCGGGGTCGGGCAACGGCGGGCCCTCGCCCGGACCGTCGGGTGCGCGCCGATCGTCCCACAGGTCGACGCGCAGCTGGCGCTCGGGACGGCGCAGCTCGTTCAGGCAGAGATTGGTGGCGATGGTGAAGATCCAGGTCGCGAGCCGGCTCTCCGGACGGTAGCGCTCGCGGAAGCGGTACACCTGGACGAATACGTCCTGGGTGATCTCCTCGGCCCGCGCCTCGTGCCCCGACAGCAGGCGGCGCACATACTGATGGACGCGGGGACCGAAGCGGCGGAACAGCTCCGGGAACGCGGCGCCGTCGCCCTGCTGGACGGCCAGCATGAGGGCGACGTCGGGATCGGAGGCGGCGCCGGCGGACGGGTCGGCGACCCGGCGGCCGGTGGCCTCCCGCACCGGGAGCCGGGTCATCGGAGCGCGGATTGTAGGCCAAGTTCCCGGGGTGGGACAGATCGTCGCGCACGACACGCGGGCATGAACACCCGGAGCCCGACGCCGTTGCGCGCGGCTGGCCTGGCCTCGGGGAAGCTGGTAACCCCCGAAAATGTGAGCGCGGGACCCACGGACCCGTCCCTGGCGAGCCACCTGGAACGGATCACGGCGTATGCGCAGGGGACCGGTCTGGTGGACCCGGCGGTCGACCGCCCGGACCTGCGCCGGGCTCTCGCCTCCTTCATCACCAACCGCTCGCCCATGGTGCTCGACGGCTGGATCCGCGACGTCGGCACCACGCTCGCCATCCCCGAGCGCGACTGGGCGGGGATCAAGGCCGACCAGGAGGCGGCGCTCGTGCGCTGGGCCCGCCACATCGCCAACCCGGCGAACCTCGAGACCTACCTCTTCCTGCGCAGCCACACGCGACGCGGCTTCATCGCCCAGTTCCCCGCCTCGCGCTTCCTCGCCGCACAGATGCGCTTTCTCCAGGTGCTGCGGGCGGATCTCGCCGAGCAGTACGCGGCCGACCCCGCCCGCGGCGCCGAGATCGCGCGCCTGCTCGAGCAGGAGTTCAACGTCCGCGTCCTCCACATCACCGACTTCTTCGTCGAGGGCCGCGAGGAGCTGCTGCTGGAGCAGGAGACGAGCTACCGCCGCGCCATCGACAACGCGCCGTCGGTGATCCTCATGGCCGACGCCGCCGAGCGGCGCATCTTCCTCGCGAACCAGGTCGCCGAGCGCCTGATCGGCAGCCCGCGCGGCGGCCTCGAGGGGCGGCTCCTCGTCGACTGCTACCCGTCCGACGAGCGCCCGCGCGTCGAGACGCTGCTGCGCACCGCCGAGCAGCACGGCTATGCGAGCCGCGACGACGTCCACCTGCTCGGCCGCGACGGCCGACGCGTCCCGATCGTGTGCAGCGCCGGCTACATCGACTACGGGGACCGCCACTGGATCCAGCTGATGTGCGTCGACATCTCCGACCGGGAGCGCCTCGAAACCCAGCTCATCCAGTCCGAGAAGATGGCGGCCATCGGCCAGCTCGCCGCCGGCATCGCGCACGAGCTGCGCAACCCGCTGGCGATCGTGATGAACGCGCTCTACGACCTCCACCAGCTCCTGCCGGATCCCGGCCCCGAGGTCGGCGAGGACCTCCACATCGCCGAGGAGGAGATCACGCGCGCGCAGGCGATCATCAAGAACCTCCTCGAGTTCTCGCGCGAGTCGGGCGCCGAGGTCGAGCGCGTCAACGTCAACGACATGCTGACGCGCACGCTCCAGCTGATGCAGAAGTACCTGCAGAACGCCGGTGTGCGCGTGACGGCGGATCTCGGCCCGGTCCCGCCCTGCGTCGCGAACGCGAATGCGATGCGCCAGATCCTCCTGAACCTGGTCACCAACGCGGTCCAGGCGATGCCGCAGGGCGGCGAGCTGACGCTGCGTACGGCGAAGGTGGCCGGCGACCGCATGCGGCTCGAGGTCGGCGACACGGGCATCGGCATCCCGTCCGCGCACCTGAACGACATCTGGAACCCGTTCTACACCACCAAGGATCCCGGACAGGGTACGGGGCTCGGGCTGTCCGTCGTCGACGCGATCGTGAAGCGCTATCGCGGGCAGATCTTCGTCGCCAGCGAGGTCGGCGTCGGCACGACGTTCAGCATCGAGCTGCCCTGTCCCTGTCACGACGACGCCGATCCCGGCGTCCACACCGGCGGCGTGTGAGCGGCGCCGCGCGCATCCTGCTCGTCGAGGACGAGCCCAACATGGCGCGCACGCTCGCCCGCAACCTCGAGCGCGCGGGCCACCGCGTCGAGCACGCGCCGCACGGCGAAGCCGCCCTCGCCCGCCTCGCCACCGACGAGTTCGACGTCGTCCTCACCGATCTCAAGATGCCGGTGATGGACGGCATGGCGCTGCTGCGCGCGATGCACGCGCGCCACGTGAGCGCGCAGGCCGTCGTCCTGACCGGGTTCGGCACCATCGAGACCGCCGTCGAGGCGATGAAGCTCGGCGCCGCCGACTACCTCATCAAGGACGCCCGCCCGCAGGAAGTGCTCATGACCCTCGCGCGGGTCCTCAAGCTGGCGTCGCTCCAGCGCGAGAACCAGCGCCTGCGCCGCGAGCTCGGCCGCCGCGAGCCCTTCGGCGAGATCGTCGGCCGCAGCCCGGCGCTGCACGAGGTGTACCGGCTGGTCGACGCGGTCGCGCCGAACAAGAGCACCGTGCTCCTCACCGGCGAGAGCGGCACCGGCAAGGAGCTCATCGCGCGCACCATCCACGCCCGCGGGCCGACGCCCGACGCGGCCTTCGTGGCCATCAACTGCGCCGGCCTCTCCGAGACCCTGCTCGACAGCCAGCTCTTCGGCCATCGCCGCGGCGCCTTCACCGGCGCGACCAGCGACCACGACGGCGTCTTCCGCGCCGCGACCGGCGGCACGCTGCTGCTCGACGAGGTGGGCGAGATCCCGCTCTCGCTGCAAGCGAAGTTCCTGCGCGCGATCCAGGAGCGCGAGGTGACGCCGCTCGGCTCGAGCCGCCCGGTGCCCGTCGACGTCCGCCTCATCGCCGCGACCAACCGCGACCTCGCCGACGAGGTCCGCACCGGGCGCTTCCGCCAGGATCTCTACTACCGGCTGAACGTGGTCCACATCGAGCTGCCGCCGCTGCGCGCGCGCCGCGAGGACGTACCGCTCCTCGTCGAGCACTTCGTCGCGCGCTACGCCGCGCAGTATCAGGTCGAGCCGAAGTCGATCGCGCCCGACGCCTACGCCGCGCTCCAGCACTATCCCTGGCCCGGCAACATCCGCGAGCTCCAGAACGCGATCGAGCGCGCCTTCGCGCTCTCGCAGTCCGACGTCATCGCGCTCGCCGACCTGCCGGCGGCGGTGCAGGCGTCGCCCGCGAGCGTCGCCGAGCCCGGGCCGAGGGCGGCGTCGCTGGGATCGGCCCCCCTGCCCGACGCCGACGGGCCGGTGCCGACCCTCGCCGAGGCGGAGCGTCGCCTCGTCGGCGCCGCCCTCCAGCGCGCGGGCGGCAACAAGAACGAAGCCGCCCGCATGCTCGGCATCGACCGCCAGCGGCTCTACCGGAAGATCGCCAAGTACCACCTCTGATCCGCCGCACGGGCGGTCAGGCGTGGCGCAGCGCCGCGAGGCGCACGATGACGGGGAAGCCCTCCTCGACCACGCGATGCTCGCCGATCGTGGCCCGCAGCCCGACGGCCTCGAGGTGCGGCCAGAACGCGCGCGTGTCGATGCGCGCGGCGTCGGCGAGCAGCGCGAGGCCGCCGGGTCGCAGGCGCGCGGCCAGGGTGGCCGCCACCGTCGGGAACGCCGCGCGGTCGTAGAGCACCTCGGCGGCGAGGACGAGGTCCCACTGCCCGCGCAGCGCGGCGCCGGTGAAATCGGCGACGACGAAGCCCGCGGCGGCGAGCCCGTTGGCCGCCATGCTCGCTCGCGCGAAGCGCAGCGGCGTCGCGACGCGGTCGACGAACGTCACGCGCGCGCCGCGCCGGGCGGCGACGACACCGGGCAGCCCGAGCCCGCAGCCGAGCTCGACGGCCGCACCCGCGTCGCGGGGTATGGCGGCGGCGAGCACGCGCGCCCCGCTCCACAGATGCGCCCAGTACGGCGGCTCGGGCGGATTCTCGCCGGCCAGCAGCGCGTCGCGATCGACGTGTCGCGCGAGGTTTTCGACCGTCCACAACGCGATCGCGTCCGCACGCGCGCCGCCGACGCGCAGGGCCGCGCAGATCGCGTCGAATCCGTCGATACGCCGCGGTTGGAAACTGTTGTCACCCATCGGATCGGGTGCTATGGACGCGCCCCAGTTTACATACGTAGAGGAGCCGACGATGGAAGAGATGGTTCGTCAAACCGATCAAATCATCAACTTCACGCGCGAGATCAATCGCCGGATGTCGGAGTCGGGCGTCCAGGGCGTCGACGGTCTCGTGAGCCTCTACGACCAGCTGCGCAGCGCGCTGGCGAAGGTGAGCGCGCAGGAGATCGAGTGGGCGCAGGGCGAGGTCGCGCGAGTGCTCGAGAGCCTGAAGAAGCTGTCGGACGAGCTCGGTCATCTGGCGGCGCTCAAGGCGGCGCTGCAGACCGGCCACTGAGCCGCTCGGCTCCGCGGAACGTCCCCGCCCCTGCACGGATGCACACGGCGGCACGCACGCTGCTCGCGCTCGCGCTCGTCGCTGCCGTCGGCGGCTGCGCGGGCGGTGGGGGCGGCGGTGGGGGCGGCGGCGGGGGCGGCGGCACCACGAACTGCAAGAACCCGCCGACGCCGACGATCTCGCTGTCGGCGAACGTCCAGCCGATCTTCAATCGCTCCTGCGCCGTCGCGGCGGCGTGTCACGCCGGACCGGCCTCGTTCGGCGGCAGCAACCTGTCCGTCGGGCAGGTGATCCCCAACTGGGTGCGCGTGCGCTCGGTCGAGGATCCGTCCATCCTGCGCATCAAACCCGGCGACCCCGACGACAGCTTCCTCGTCATCAAGATCGGCGCGGGGAAGCCGGGAAGAACCTTCCCGGGCGCGCTCATGCCGCAGGGCTGTCCCGGCAGCGGCGACAGCGGCGCGGTGTGCCTCAGCGGCGACGACATCGCGGCCATCCGCACCTGGATCCAGGAATGCGCGCCCAACAACTGATCCCTGGCGCCGCCGCGCTCATGCTGGCGGCCCTCGTGCTGGGCGCGTCGCCCGCCGCCGCCGAGCCGTACATGGCCGTGCGCAGCGGTGCGAAGTGCAGCGACTGTCACACCAACCTCGACGGCGGCGGCAAGCGCACCGCGTTCGCCCACATCCACGCCCACGACATCCTCCACGACCTCCAGATCCTGCCGATCCCGCAGGGCGTGAAGGGCTTCAACGGCGAGGTGAACCGCTACATCTCCATCGGCGGCGACCTGCGCGTGCGCGAGGACATCATCTTCGAGGACACGCCGAACGCCCAGGGGCGCGTACCGCGCAACAAGGCGTTCCGTTCGAGGGTGAAGTCGTCCGACCTCGAGGTCCAGGAGGCGCTCGCCTACCTCCAGGTCGACCTCATCCCGGACATGCTCCAGTTCTACGGCGACTTCAATCTCAACGGCGGCGTCACCGCCCGCGAGACGGTGGGCATCCTGCGCAACTTCATGCCCTGGAAGTACGCCGAGGACGTCTACCTGAAGGCCGGCCGTCTCTATCCGGCCTTCGGCCTCCGCCTGTGGGACGACGAGGCGTTCGTGCGCTCCCAGACCGGGTTCACTTTCGCGAACCCGGACGAGGGTGCCGAGATCGGCATCATCCCGGGGCCGTTCTTCCTCGCCACCACGATCACGAACGGGGCGGGCGGCGATCGCGACGTGCTCACCAGCGTCAACGGGTACGGCGTGTGGGAGGACGTGCCGGTCGTGCGCAACGTGCTGGCGGGCGCGTCCTACGCCCGGCAGTCGAACAAGCGCTGGGTGTCGGCATTCTATGCCGGGGCGAATCTCTGGAAGTTCACCTACCTCGCCGAGTTCGACCTCATCGACGACCGGACCGTCGCGACCACCAACGCGCGCCCCGAGTACGCGGCCTACGGCGAGGTCGACTGGCTCTTGTTCGACTGGCTCAACGTGCGCGGCACCTTCGACTTCGTGAAGGTGTCGAACGACAACAGCCGGGTGCGCTACGCGATCGGGCTCGAGCCGTTCATCGACCGCTTCCTGCAGCCGCGGATCCAGTACCGGATCAACAACGGCCCGGCGAACAAGCCCGAGCAGAACCAGCCGGAGCTCCTCTTCGAGCTCCACATGTTCTTCTGACGGCGCACCCGCGCGCGGCGGGCGCGCCGTCCGTTCGCGTTACTTCACGCCTTCGACGACGATCCCGTTGACGCCGCCGACGGTGACCTTGCGTCCCTCGACGGTGATCGTCTTCGCCGCGCCCTCGAGCGCGGTGGCGTAGGCCTTCGGGTTGTCGTGATCCTCGAGGAGCAGCCAGACGGTCTGGTCCTCCGCGAGGACGCCCATCGGCAGCCCCTTCTTCGCGCACGTCTCGGCGCACTTCCGGTGCCCGGCGCCACGCCCGGTCTCCGGATGGCCGAGGTAGCAGGACATGTCGACCACCTCGCCGGTGACGGCGTCGGCGGCGTGCGCGACGCCGGCCGGTCCCATCGTCGCCGCCGCGATCGCGCCCGCGACGACGCACGCGCGCATGGCCGACCAACACGAGTTCCGCATGCAGAGCCTCCTTCGAGGTGTCGGCTAACGGCGGCCCTTTGCGCTGTCAACCGCGGCGGGTGCGAGCGGCTCGACCGGCTGGGTGTCCGGCGCGTCGAGCGGGGGCGTGAACACCACGAACGCGACGGCCGTGCGCGCGCCCGTGCGCGCGAACCAATGCGGCACGCCGCGGGCGACGACGGCGACGTCGCCCGCGCGCATCGGCAATGCGCGCTCCTCGACGTGGAGCACGCCCTCGCCCTCGAGCACCGTGACCGTGAGATCGTGGCTGCGGTGGCGATGCGGCGTCTCGGCGGTCGCGACCTGCACGACGTGATGGCTCGCGGCGGCGGTGCGACCGACCTCGTCGGCGCGAAGGCCCTGACCGGGAGCGAGGGGATGCGCGGCGAGGAAGCCGGGCAGCCCCCGCGACTCCACCGCACCGACGAGCACGCGCGGCGCCGCCGGCGTCGCCGGACGCAGGGGACATGCGAACACGAATGGCAGCAGGACCACGGACGCGCCGCTGCGGCATGCCCTGCGCGTCCTGCCGCCCCGCATGCGCGCCTTGTGACGCCTGCCGTCGGCGGGCGCAAGGCACTGCCCATTCACCCGCGCTCCAGAGAGCCACGTCATGCAGATTTCTGTTGACGCGCCGGGCGATCACAGGTCAGAAAGACGCCTCATCACGCACGCTGGAGGTTCATAGGTGCCGAGCATGATGGATCCGTACTTCCTGGAAAGAATGGTCATCGGTGGCTTCCTCGCAGCGCTCGCCGTCGGCGTCGCCTTCGGACCCGAGCTGCGCCGCACGCTGACCCGGATGCGCGCCCGAACCGCCAGCGACGCCCGCCTGCCGCCCGCGTCCCTGGGCGCCGAGTCCGCCACCTCCTGATCCCGCCGCACGCGTGCCCGCGCGTGCGTTTGCCCCTCGGGAGACCGCTGCTACACTCGGATCGCGATCGCGGTCCGCATGCGTTCCCCCTCCTGTTTCCGGGCCCGCCACCTCCTGGCGGTGGCGCTCGTGCTTCTCGCCGGCACCAGCTGTCGGGTGCGGCCGGCACCGGCCCCGCCACCGACCGACACGGCCCGTCTCTACGCCCTCCTGCTGAACGGCGGCGGGTTGCCCGCGCAGAACTACCAGTCGCACCTGCTCCACGTGCGCGAGCTGCGCGCGATGCTCACTCGCATGGGCGTGCCCGACGCGCGCGTCGCGGTGCTGACGAGCGACGGCGACGACCCGGGCCAGGACGTCGCCGTGCGGCAGACCCAACCCGAGGAGGAGTTCTGGCTCCTCGAGGGCAGCCGTCTCGAGGCGCCCCTGCGCACCCCGATCGTCTACGAGGACTCGACCGTCGAAGGAACGGTCCTCGCGCCGGCCACGCAGGCAGAGCTGCGACGCTGGTTCGACACCGCCGGCCGCACGCTGACGTCCGACGACACGCTGCTGCTCTACGTCACCGACCACGGCACCAGGAACGCGAAGGACCTCGGCGACAACGCGATCACCCTCTGGGGCGTCGGCGAGTCGATCTCGGTGCGCGAGCTGGGCGCGCTGCTGGCGACGCTCGATCCCGGCGTGCGGGTCGTCACCGTGATGTCGCAGTGCTTCTCCGGCAGCTTCGCGAACCTGCCGAAGGCGCGCAGCGGCCGCGAGCTGCCCGACGGCAAGACGTGCGGCTACTTCTCCTCGACCGCGGATCGCCCGGCCTACGGCTGCTACCCGGAGAACCGCGGCAAGAACAACGTCGGACACTCCTTCCACTTCCTCGACGGCCTCGCGCGCACGGGCCAGCTCGAGGAGGCGCATCGCGAGGTGCTGGTCCTCGACGCGACGCCCGACGTGCCGCTGCGCACCTCCGACGTGTGGCTCGAAGCCCGCCTCACCGCGGCGGCCGCGGCGGCGGGCCAGCCGCTCAACGTGTACGCCGACCTTCTCCTGCGCCGGGCCTGGAAGGACCAGGGGCGCTTCGAGCCCGACATCCGCCTGCTCGACGACATCGGCCGCGCCTTCGGCTCGTTCAGCCCGCGCTCGCTCGCGGAGGTCGAGGCGCAGGCGCAGCAGCTGGCGGCCAGCGGCGGCCAGCTGCGCCAGCACGGCAAGGCCTGGGACGCCGCCCTCGACTCCGCGCGCCGCGCCAACCTCGACCGCTTCACGACCGCGCACCCCGCCTGGCGCGAGCGCCTCGCCGAGCCGAAGGTGCGCGACCTGCCCCAGCCCGAGGCCCGCGCCCTGACCCACGACCTGCTCGCCGATCTCGGACCCGCCACGCGCAAGGACACGACGACGTCCAATCGCCTGCGGCGCCTGCGGACGCAGGCACGGACGGCGCGCGAGGTCTCCTATCGGATGGAGGTGCGGCTGGGCGCGCTGCTGCGCATGCGGACGATCCTGCTCGGCGTGGCCGGCCGCGTCTGGCTGGCGGACGACGCCACGGCGGCGGAGCGCGACGCCTGGGAGGCGCTGCGTCGCTGCGAGCGGCTCGTCGTCCCCGTCCCGGGCGTGCGGCCCGGCGCCGAGCTCGCTCGGCCCGAGCGCTTCCCGGCGCTGGAAGACGACGTCGAGCTCGCCGACGGCGTCCTGCCCGCCTGGATGGGCATCCAGTTCCGCCAGGCGACGGACGATCTCCGCGCCGCCCACGGTCTGGCGCCCGGGGCGGCATCGATCCTCGCGGTCTATCCCGACTCGCCCGCCAAGGCCGCCGGTCTCCAGGCCGGCGACATCGTCGTCGGGCCGCCGGGGCGTCCCTTCCAGGAACGCGATCAGGTGCGCGAGTGGACGATGCTCTCGGAGGTCGACACGCCGGCGCCGCTCGAGGTCCTGCGCGACGGCCGTCCGCTCGCGGTGACGCTGCTGCCGAAGCCCATGCCGCAGAAGTGGCCGAAGCTCGCCGCGCCGCCCAAGGTGGGCGCGCCGGCGCCGCCGCTCCGCCTGAGCCACTACCGCGGCGACGCCACCGCCGCCGTGGCGCCCGGCTCACCGCACCTCCTCTTCTTCTGGGCGACGTGGTGCGGCGTCTGCAAGGCGTCGCTGCCGGAGCTCGACGCCTTCGCGCGCGAGCGCGGCATCCCCGTGGTGGCGGTCACGGACGAGGGCGCCGAGCGCCTCGACCCGTTCTTCAAGTCGCACAAGGGTCCGTTCCCGCCCATCGTCGCCACCGACACGGACCGTCAGGCGTTCCTCGCCTACGGCGTGAGCGGCATGCCGACGTTCGTCCTCGTCGGCGCCGACGGCAGCGTGCAGAGCTACGCGGTCGGCTACACGGCGGCGAAGGGCCTCGGCCTCGACGGCTGGGCCTGGAGCAAGCGTCCCGCCGCACCGTAGCGGCGTCGCCGGTCTCAGAGCCGCCGCAGGAAGCGCCCGACGGTGGCGTCGCGCAACCAGCCGCGTCGCTTCGCCCAGGAGTACACGCGCAGCGCGAGGCCGTCGGCGGCGATGAGCGCGCGCCGCAGCGGGCCGTCGCCCGGGCGCGGCACGTACCGCGTCGGATCGAGCCCGAGCGCCGTGCCCTCGTCGCGGTAGTAGTACAGCGCCAGCGAGCGCCGCGGGCGGTCCGCCGGGCTCACGATGGCGTCGGGCACGCCGTGGAACGAGGTCGCGCTGGTACGGAAGATCACGCAGCGGTTCCAGCGCGGCGCGATCGTCTGCACCGGCCGCGTGACGCCGGCGTCCCACAGCTCGAGGTCGCCGCGCCAGACGGCCGGCCATTCGGGATTCAGGAAGACGAGCAGGTTCACCTCGCGCCGCCACTGCGGCGCGAGCGTATGGGTGAGGAAGTCGCGGTGCACGTTGAGGAAGCCGCCGGTGAACATCTCCGCCAGCCCCGCCCCGTCGAGCGCCGGATCGGGCCGCAGCCCGGCCGTGCCGGTGAGCCGCTCGAGCGCGGCCACGAACGCCGGCGCGTGCAGGGCGTCGACGACGGCGCGCGTGGCGGGACCGAGGTGCGCGGGCGCGCCGCAGATGCGCTTCTTCTCGTTGACGTGGTGCAGATGCGTCCAGCCGTCGCCGACGGCCGCGAACTCGTCCACCATCGCCGCGGCCGCCGCCGGCGCGAGGAAGTCGTCGAGCACGAGGTGCGGAAACGGCTGCGCCGCCGCGAACGCCGCCCGTGCGGCCTCGCACGTGGCGGCGAAGCGTGCGAGATCGAGGACGCGCATCACCGCCGCTTGAACCAGCCGCGCGCGCGCGCCGTCAAGGCGTCCCGGCCCGTCGTGCGACCTCGCCCTGGAGCTGCCGTCCCTCCGGCAGCGCCGGCCAGCGCGCGACCACCGCGTCCGCGACGCGGGCGGCTGCCGCGACGTCGCCGTGCGCGAGGAGCGCGGCCCCGAGGTTCAGCGCCGCGCGCGGCTCGTCGGGCCGCAGGGCCGCCGCCTGCCGGTACGCCGCCAGCGCGTCGTCGACGTCGCCCTGCGCTTCGAGCGCCATCGCGAGCGTGGTGCGCCTCGGCCATCCCGGGGTCGAGGGCGAGCGCGCGCCGCGCCGCGCCGACGGCGTCCGCGGCCCGGCCCTGCGCCGCGCGCGCCGCCGCCAGGCCGGCCCACGCCTTGGCGTAGTCCGGTGCGACCGTCGTCGCCTCGCCGAAATGCGCGGCCGCGTCGTCGAGGCGTCCCTGCGCGACGAGCAGCACGCCGTAGTTCACGAGCGCCAGCGACGAGCGCGGATCGAGCGCCAGGGCGGTGCGATACGCGCGCTCCGCACCGGCGACGTCGCCGGCACGCGCCAACGCCTGCCCCAGGCTCGCGTGCGCGGACGGCGCGCGCGGCCGCAGGGCGACGGCCGCCTCCCAGTGCGACCGCGCCTCCTCCGCTCGCCCCGCGACCTCGAGCGCGACGGCGAGGTTCGTGTGCGCGAGGTGGTTGTCGGTGGTCACCGCGAGCGCGTGCCGGAACAGGGCCTCGCTGCTGCGCCAGTGCGCGAGCTGCATCCGCGTCGCCACCGCGAGCGCGACGAGCGCCACGCCCGCCGTGGCCGCGACGACGCGGGTCCACGCGGGCCGCGCACGCACCAGCGCGTCGACGCTCCATGCGAGCGCGAGCCCGAGCCCGATGCCGGGAACGTAGGTGAAGCGATCGGCCATGGCCTGCTCACCGGCCTTCACGATGCCGATCACGGGAACGAGCGTGCCGAGGAACCACAGCCAGCCGACGGCGAGCCACGGTGCGCGGCGCGCCAGGCGCAGCACACCGAGCGTCGCGGCGAGCAGCGCCGCGAGCGCGAGCGCGGTCTCCCCCGCGCCGAGCGGCCGCGGCGGGTAGAACACCGCCAGCCCGGCAGGCCACACCGTCTGCCGCACGTAGGCGACGTAGGCGACGGCCGCGTTCGCGAGCCGCACGCCGAGCGGCCACGCCGTCGCCTCGGCCACCGCGCCCGCCCCGATCTGCACCCGCCAGGTGATCGCGGCCATCGCCGCCGCCAGCGCCACGAGCGGCAGCTTCTCCCGCACCCGCGGCCAGAGGTCGGCGCGGCCGCGCAGCCGGGCGAGCGGCCACCAGTCGAGCAGCAGCAGCGCCGCCGGGAGCGTCACCAGCATCGGCTTCGCGAGCAGGCCGAGCGCGAAGCACGCGACCGTGAGCGCATAGCGCCCGGCCCCGCCGCGCCGGACCCAGCCGAGCCAGGCGCAGCACGTGGCGAGCCACAGGAACGTCGACAGTGCGTCCTTGCGCTCCGATACCCACGCCACCGACTCGACGCGGAGCGGATGGAGGCCGAAGAGCGCCGCGGCGAGCAGCGCGGGCCACACCGCACCGGTCGCCGCACGGAGGAAGGCGAAGAGCAGCAGCGTGCTGCCCACGTGCAGCAGCACGTTGCCGGCATGGTGCCCCGCCGGATCGAGGCCGAACAGGGTCGCGTCGAGCTGGTGCGAGAGGGTGGTCAACGGATGCCAGGTGGCGTGATGCACCGCGCCCAGCGCCCAGCGCACGTTCGCCGCGTCGAGGCCGCCGCGGACGTGCGGGTTGTCGAGGACGTACTCGGGGTCGTCGTAGTTCACCCAGCCGAGCCGGAGCGCCGGCGCGAACACGGCGAGGGTCGTGAGCGCGAGCGCCAGCGCCAGCACGAGATCGCGGCCGGGGATCGCGCCGAAGCGCGCCGCCGGCGGGGCCGCCGCGCGGCGCGCGCTTCCCGCCTCACGGCGCCGCGACGCCGCCACCCTCGGCCTCGAGCTGCGCCAGGTCCTCGCGCGGCTGCGTCCAGCTCGGGCGCAGGCGGATCGCCGCGGTCAGGTGCGCTCGCGCGCCCTCGACGTTGCCGAGCCGGACGAGCAGCAGGGCGAGGTTGCGATGCGCCTCCGCGAACTCGGGATCCAGCTCGAGCGCCGCCTCGTAGTGCGCGCGTGCCTCCTTCACCCGTCCCTGCATCACGAGGACGTTGCCGAGGTTCGCGTGAGCGTCGGGATAGGCGGGCCGCCGGCGCAGGGCCTCCAGGTACTCGGCGACGGCGCGATCGTACTCGCCTGCCGCGGCCAGCCCGTTGGCGAGGTTCAGGCGCACGCCGGCGTCGCCCGGCGCCAGCGCCACCGCCTCCTCGAAGCGCGCCCGCGCCTCCGCCGGCCGCCCCAGCGCGTGCAGCGCGATGCCGAGGTTGCCGACGACGTCGGCCTCCGGCGGCGCCACCGCCAGCGCCTGCTCGTACTCGCGCACCGCCTCCTGCACGCGGCCCTGGCCGTAGAGCAGCATCCCCAGGTTCACGTGCGCCATGGCCGCCGACGGGTTCTTCGCCAGCGTGTCGCGCCACAGCGTCTCGGCGTCGCGATAGGCGTGGGCCTGCCGCCAGGTGAGCACGCCGAGCACGGCGATCGCGACGCCCGCCGCCAGCCAGGCCGGCCGGCCGCCGCGCCAGACGATCGCCGCGACCAGCGCCAGCGGCGCGAGGCTCGCGAGGTACTGGAAGTGATCCGCGACGAACGAGTAGCGCATCGGGTAGACGTCGACGAAGCCGAGCGCCGGCGCGAGCAGGATCGCGAAGCACGCCGCGGCGAGGAGCGGCCCGAGGCCGAGACGCCCGCGCGCCGCCCAAAGCACGGCCGCCGCGCCGAGCGCGGCGAGCGGGAAGAGCCACTGCCAGGGGACGGCCGCGTCGACCTCCCAGCGCGGGTAGACGAAGGTCAGGTTCTGCGGCCAGACCAGCGCGTGCAGGTAGAACCACAGCGCGCGCCCGGCGATGAGCACGCGGCCCTGCGGCGACAGATCCCAGTGGACGCCCTGCGCGCCGACGACCGTGCGCTCGACCCAGATCGTCATGAGCCCGGCGGCGACGCCGACGAGGACGAACGGCAGCGCGACGAGGAGGTCGCGGCGCTCGAGGCGCCCGCGCCGCCACCAGACCAGCAGGACCGCCACCAGCGGCAGGGTCACGGTCACCGACTTCGCCAGCAGCGCGCCCCCGTACAGCACGAAGCTCGCCGCCCACAGCGCCGCCCGCCCGCCGCCGAGCGCGGCGCGCAGCCAGCACCACAGCGCCGCGAGGAAGAACGCCCCCGAGAGGACGTTCTTGCGTTCCGTCACCCATGCCACCGACTCGACGTGCACCGGGTGGAGCGCGAACAGCGCCGCCGCGAGGAAGGCCCCCGGCACGGCGAGCTGGCGCAGCACCGCCCAGGCCAGCAGCGCGTTCAGCGCGTGCAGCAGCACGTTGGTGCGATGGTAGCCGCGCGGATCGAGGCCGTGGACCTGCCACTCGAGCCAGAGGCTGGTGAAGGTCGCCGGATACCACTGCGGCGTGGCGCCCGGCTCGAGCCAGATGCGGCGCAGGCCGTCGGGCGTCCGCAGCGCGGCGTTGTCGGTCACGTAGTCGTCGTCGTCCCACACCCAGCCGGCGTCGAGCGCGGGCCGGTACGCGACCACCGTCAGCAGCACGAGGACGAGCGCGCCGAGCCACGGCAGCCAGCGCGGCCCGGCGGCCGCTGCGGGTAGGCTCGGCGCCGGCGCGACGGATGCGACCGGAAGGCGTGCGGCCGCCGCGGCGGGCCGCGACTCCTCGCGGCGCGACCGGCGCCGGCGTCGCTCGGCCACCCGGCCCCGCTTACTTCGGCCCGTCGCCGGCGAGCGGCGAGGGTCCCTTGAACGGGATCTTGCGCAGCTCGATCAGCACCGCGCGCGCCTGCTGCTGGAACTCCGGGATCTTCGACTCCCGCGCGATGTTGCGCATGAGCTCCTCGGCCCGGTCGAAGGTCGTGGCGCGAGCGAACTGCGCGAAGTCGGCGGCGCTGACGCCGCGTGCCGCGGACAGGATCGCGGCCTTGAACTCCGGATCGGACTCGATGGCCCGCATCGCGGTGCGCACCGCCTCGCGGCGCGTCTGCGCGTCGTTCACGCCGTAGGTGACGTTGGCGAGGTAGTCCCAGTTGAGCTGCTCCTTGCCGGAGACCTCGGCCACCTTGCCGTCGACCGCAACCGGCTGCCGATCCTCGAAGAGCAGGTACATCCGGTACCACATCTCCGGCGTGTCGCCGCGGTCGCGGCCGGCGACGTCGGGCGCCGGCACGGTGGTCGGCGGCGCCTCCTGACGCCAGCCTTTCAGCTCGATGGTCTTGAGCGTGCCGTCGTCGGCGTAGGTGAGCGTGAAGTTCTGCTCGCCGAGGATGCGCTCGAGGGCCTCCTTCACCGGCACCTTCTCGAGGTCGAGCGTGACGGTGCGCTCCGGCGGCACCACTCCGCGCACCTGCGCCCCCGACTCCTTGCCGATCAGCGACACCACCGTGGACGCCGGCGCCTGCTCCGCTCGCACCGTCACCGCGTCGTGCGTCCAGATCACGGTGGGCCGCGGCGGCTCCTTGGCGGCTTCCGCGGCGCCGGCGCGCGGAGCCGCCAGCAGCGCAACGACGAGGGCGAGCGCGACGCATCGGGTCATCGTGGCCGGCGAGAGTACCCGGCGCGCCGCGAAATGCGCAAGGCGCGCCTCGCCGGCGAATCGTTTTCCATCCGCCGCCGGGTTTTCTTCTTGACACCATGGCGCGTGTGCATGGTACCCCGCGACGCGCTCGGTATCCCGAACGAGCCATAGGGCACGGTGCGACACCGAGCCGGGGGGGGACGTCAGATGACAACGGGTTTCGGTCGACGAGTCGGCGCGCTCATGGCGGCGTTGGTTCTCGCCCTCGCAGGCAACGCCGGCGCGCAGATCACGTCGGCGTCGTCGAGCAACGCGAGCTCCACGTGCTCCGGCGCCAACAACAGCGACGGGTTCTGCGGCTCCAGCACCAGTGTGCCGATCAACAACGGCACCACGTTCCAGAGCCGCTATGCGTGGAACATCAACGCCGACGTGGGCGTGGGCAGCACGCGCGACACCAGCGGCAACGCCCAGCACAACATGAGCTTCAACGCGACCGCGCCCGGCGGCTATCGCCTCGACATCGCGACCAGCTTCGTCGGGGCGATGCGTACGCTCAGCGACGCCCCCGGTTGCGACGGGCGCGCCGACGTGAGCGGCGTCACCGGCAACTCCAACATCGCGCTCAGCTCGGGCAGCCTCAGCGTCGCCGACCCCGGCGCGATCGGCAACACGAGCAGCTCGATCAACACCCCTTTCAACTCCACCTCCTCGGCGACGATCTTCCGCGTCAGCAACGGCGTCGCCCAAGGCCACACGCTGACGTTCACCTGGAACGGCAGCGTGCGCTCGAACTCCTGCGAGGCCTCGGTCCGCCTCGGCCAGCAGAACGGCTCGACGAGCAGCTGCGGCGCCTGCGAGTACCCGGGCGATCCGTCGCGCACGCTGGAGGCGGACGGCCACTTCGTGACCGTCACCTACACCTCGCTGTGCGGCAACGGCACCGTCGACGGGGCGGTGGGCGAGCAGTGCGACCAGGGCGCCGCCAACGGCACCGCCACGTCCTGCTGCACGGCGAACTGCCAGTTCCGCGCCAGCAGCCAGGTGTGCCGCAGCGCGGTCAGCGTCTGCGACGTCGCCGAGTCCTGCACCGGCAGCAGCGCGACGTGTCCCACCGACGGCTTCGCGTCGTCGGCGACGTTGTGCCGCGCCGCGGTCGGCGTCTGCGACCTCGCCGAGAATTGCACGGGCTCCAGCTCCACGTGTCCCGCCGACCTGAAGAGCACCGCGCCCTGCCGCGGCTCCGCCGGCGTCTGCGACGTCGTCGAGTCGTGCGACGGCGTCAACAACAACTGCCCCGCCGACGGCTTCGCGTCGTCGTCGACGCCCTGCCGGCCCTCCGCCGGCGTCTGCGACCTCGCCGAGAACTGCACCGGCAGCGGCCCGGCGTGTCCCGCCGACCTGAAGAGCACCGCGCCCTGCCGCGGCTCCGCCGGCGTCTGCGACGTCGTCGAGTCGTGCGACGGCGTCAACGACAACTGCCCCGCCGACGGCTTCGCGTCGTCGTCGACGCCCTGCCGGCCCTCCGCCGGCATCTGCGACGTGGCGGAGAATTGCACCGGCTCCAGCGCCGCGTGCCCCGCCGACGGCTTCGTCTCCGCCGGCACCGAGTGCCGCGCCGTCGCCGGCATCTGCGACGTCGCCGAGGTGTGTACCGGTGCCGGCGCGGCCTGTCCGGCCGACGGCTTCGTCTCCGCCGGCACCGAGTGCCGCGCCGCCGCCGGCATCTGCGACGTCGCCGAGACCTGCACCGGCTCCGGCGCCGCCTGTCCCGCCGACGCCAAGAGCACCGCGGTCTGCCGCGCTGCCAGCGATGCCTGCGATCTCGCCGAGGCCTGTGACGGCGTCGACGACGACTGTCCCGCCGACGTCCTGGTTGCCGCCGGCACCACCTGCCGCACGGGATCGGGCGACGCCTGCGATCCCGACGAGGTATGCGACGGCAGCGACGCGGCCTGCCCCGCCGACGTGGTCGCGCCGTCCTCCACCGTCTGCAACCCGGGCTCCGGCGACCTCTGCGACCCCGACGAGACCTGCACCGGCGTCGCCGGCGAGGCCTGCCCGGCCGACGTCGTCGCCCCGAGCAGCACGATCTGCCGCACCGGCTCGGGCGACGTCTGCGACCCCGACGAGACCTGCACCGGCGTCGCGGACCAGGCGTGCCCGAGCGACGTGGTCGCGCCGAACGGCACGGTCTGCAATCCGGGCTCGGGCGATCTCTGCGATCCCGACGAGACCTGCTCCGGCAGCGCCGGCCAGGCCTGTCCGGCGGACACGGTCGCGCCCGCCGGGACCACCTGCCGCACCGGCTCGGGTGACCTCTGCGACGCCGACGAGACCTGCTCGGGCGTCGCCGACCAGGCCTGCCCCGCCGACGTCGTCGCCTCCGCCGGCACCCTGTGCCGCGCCGGCTCCGGCGATGCCTGCGACCCCGACGAGACCTGCTCCGGCAGCGCCGGGGAGGCCTGCCCCGCCGACGTCGTCACGCCGGCGGGCACCGTCTGCAACCCGGGCTCGGGCGACCTCTGCGATCCCGACGAGACCTGCTCCGGCAACGCCGGGGAGGCCTGCCCGGCCGACACCGTCGCTACGGCCGGCACCGAGTGCCGCGCCGCCGCCGGCGCCTGCGACGTCGCCGAGTCCTGCACCGGCGTCGCCGACCAGGGCTGTCCGGCCGACAGCGTGAGCGGCGCCTTCGTCACCTGCCGTCCGTCCGCCGGTCCCTGCGACGTCGCCGAGAGCTGCGACGGTGCGGGCACCGACTGCCCGGCCGACGCCTTCGAGCCCGCCACCACCGAGTGCCGCGCCTCGGCCGGGATGTGTGACGTGGCCGAGACCTGCACCGGCAGCGCTGCGGCCTGCCCGGCCGACGCCAAGAGCACCGGCGTCTGCCGCCCCTCGGCCGGCGTCTGCGACGTCGCCGAGTCCTGCGACGGCGTGGCCGACGACTGCCCCGCCGACGCCTTCGAGCCCGCCACCACGGTCTGCCGCCCGGCGGCCGGGGTGTGCGACGTCGCCGAGTCCTGCACCGGCTCCGGCGCCGCCTGCCCGGCCGACGTCCTCTCGCCCGACAGCGACGGCGACGGGGTGTGCGACAGCATCGACACCTGCCCCGACACGCCCGACCCGTCCCAGGCGGACGACGACGGCGACGGCAAGGGCAACGCCTGCGACCCGTGCAACAACATCCTGCCGTCGTTCTCGGATCGGCAGAAGATCATCATCTCGAAGCTCAACACGCCCGCGGCCGACGACAAGCTGAAGCTGAAGGGCCGCTTCATCCCGTTCCTCGAGACGCCCGCCTTCGATCCCCTGAACAACGGCGTGCGCCTGATCCTCGAGAACAACGCGGGAACGGCCATCTTCGATGCGGTGATCCCCGGCGGCGCCTACAGCAACGCCACGAAGTCGGGCTGGAAGGCCCACGTCTTCCCCGGCGGCATGACCGCCCAGTACAAGAACTCGGGCCGCATCACCCCGACCATCGCGGGCATCACCAGCGTCAAGATGGTGCTCCGCAACGGCCAGGGCCTCACCAAGGTGAACGTGGCGAGCCGCAACGGCAGCTATGCCATCGCCCCGGGCGACGCGCCGGTGAAGTTCACCCTCGTCGTCGACCAGCCGATCGCCGCAACCGGCCAGTGCGGCGAGATGATCTTCAACGCAGGCCCGCCTGCCCGCCCGTACTGCACCTTCGTCGGCGGCGGGGCCACCCTGCGCTGCAACTGAGCGGGCCCCTCGGCGGACCCATCGCGGGCCGGGCTCCCGTCCGGGAGCCCGGCCCGCGTCGCTTCGGGCCGATTTCGCTTGACGCGCGCGACCGGGGGCATGGTACGCAGCCGCGCGCGCGACGGGGGCAACGTCGCCGCGCGCCGCGCACCTCGCGCACCGCTCGGAGGAACCGACGCCCATGCCCGTCCGCCCGCCCCGCCTCGCCGCTGCCGCCGCGCTCCTCGCCTGGAGCTTCGCCCTCGGCGCACACGCCCAGTCGATCGACGACGTCACCCTCACGCGCAACGCCGGCAACACCGCCGATCGATTCGTTCCCGGCCCGAGCCCCGCCTGGGAGGTCCGCAGCACCACGCAAGTCGTCACCCAGAGCCCAACCCAGCTGCGCACGCGCTACGCCGCGATCACCTCGGCCGACTGCGGTGCGATCGGGGGCGTCTGCCAGAACGGCGGCGGACAGCAAACGGAGCTCAGCAGCGACTACAGCGTCGCCTTCAACGTCACCGCACCCGGCGCCTACGCGCTCGCGATCACCACGCGCCTCCTCGGCGATCTCAACGTCCACGACGACGGCATCGGCAGCGGCTCGGCCGACATCAGCGCCGTCACCGGCACACACACGGGCGGCGTGCTGACCGGCGCGCTCGGCATCGCCGATCCCGGTGCGCTCGCCGACTGCAGCGGCGGCTGCAACTTCGCCTTCGGCCCGAGCGCGAGCGCCTCCATCTTCGGCGTCAGCGACGGCGTGCCGCGACCGCACACGCTGCGCTTCACCTGGACGCAGCAGGCGACCAGCACGTTCTTCTTCACGGGTGGCGACGAGGCCGCGGTGCGCCTCGGCCTCGCGGGCCAGGATCCGGGCTCGACGGCCGACGACTATCCCGGCACGCCGTTTCGTACCGCCGTGAACGACGGGCACTTCGTGACCGTCTCGCTGACCAGCCTCTGCGGCAACGGCACGATCGACACCGGCCCGTCCTACGCCGAGCAGTGCGACCTCGGCGCCCAGAACGGGCAGCCCGGCGTCTGCTGCACGAGCCGCTGCACGCTCGCCGCGGCGGGGACCGTCTGCCGCGCGGCGACGGACCTGTGCGACGCGGCCGAGACGTGCAACGGCAGCAGCCCCGCATGCCCGGCCGACGCGCTGGCCGCGAGCGGCGTCGTCTGCCGCGCCGCCGCCGGCGCGTGCGACCTCGCCGAGACCTGCACCGGCACGAGCGCCGCGTGTCCCGCCGACGCGATCGCGCCGGCGGGCACGACCTGCCGCGCCGCGGCCGGGAGCTGCGACGTCGCTGAGCACTGCGACGCAGCGCCGTCGCCCGTCCCGCCGACGTGCTGGTCGGCGCCGGCGTCGAGTGTCGCGCTGCCGCCGGCGCCTGCGACGTCGCCGAGCACTGCACGGGCAGCCGCCGCGTGTCCCGCCGACGTGGTCGTGGCGGCAGGCACCGAGTGCCGGGCGTCGGCGGGCGACTGCGACCTCGCCGAGACCTGCGACGGCGCAGCGCAGCGGCGTGTCCCGCCGGATGCCCGCGTCGCCCCGCCGGCACGGTGCCGCGGCCGCCGCCGGCGACTGCGACCCGAGACCTGCGACGGCAGCGCCGTCGCCTGTCCCGCCGATGCGCTGCGCGCGAGCGGCGCGACCTGCCGCCCGGCCGCGGGCGCGTGCGATCTCGCGGAGACCTGCTCCGGCAGCGACGTCACCTGTCCGCCCGACGCGCGCGCCGCCGCCGGCACGACCTGCCGAGCCGCCGCCGGCGCCTGCGACGTCGCCGAGACGTGCGACGGCGCCGAGACCGCCTGTCCGGCGGACGTGCTCGTCGAGGCCGGGGTCGAGTGCCGTCCGGCGACCGGCGCGTGCGACCTGCCCGAGGCCTGCACCGGCACCGATCCGGCGTGTCCCGCCGACGTGGGCGGCGGCCCCGGCGTCGACAGCGACGGCGACGGCGTGTGCGACGGCGAGGACGTGTGCCCCTTCGTCCCCGACCCCGCCCAGCTCGACACCGACGGCGACGGCGTTGGGGATCTCTGCGACCCCTGCACGCTCACGACCGGCGCGTTCACCTCGACGAAGGTCGGCTTCTCGCGTCTGCGCCCGCCGCCCGGGAACGACCGCATCAAGCTGACGGCGCTCATGGCCGGCGTCCCGAGCGGGATCGATCCCGCGGCGCGCGGCCTGCGCCTCATCGTGCGCAACGCCGCCGGCGCCACGCCCATCGACGCCATGCTCCCGCCCGGCACGCTCGGCGGCGTGGGCTGGTCGGCGGCGTCATCCGGGACGTCGTGGACCTATCGCAACACCGGCAAGGTGATCCCGGCGGTGAACGGCATCGTGCGCGCCAGCGTGAAGGCGTCGCGAGCGGGGCGCTGGAAGGTGACCGTCGTCGGCCGCAGCGGCAGCTATCCGATCCAGCCGGCGGACATGCCGCTCGGGCTCTCGCTCGTCCTCGATCCGCCGTACGCCACCACCGGGCAGTGTGCCGAGCGCACGTGGAGCCTCGCCGACTGCAAGACCAGCCCCAGCGGCGACGCGATCAAGTGCCGCTGAGCGGGGCGCGAACGACGTGCGCGACGCGGCGCATCCACGCCAACCAACGGCGCAATTTTTCTTGACATCGCGGGCGCGGTCCATGGTACGGCCCCCCGCGAACGAGCGTGCGGTACCAGACCAACGCCCGCCGTCGTGAGTCGTTTCAGGGGGGGAAGAGCATGACGCGTGTCGGGCTTCTGCGAAGCATCGGGATCGTCGCCTGTGCCGCCATCGTGGTGGCCGTCACGACCGTACCGGCGTCGGCCCAGCTGACGGGCATCTCGGTCGTCAAGAACGCCGGCAACAGCCCGGACAACTTCCAGGACGGGATCACGCTCAGCTACCAGCGCACGAGCAGCGCCGGGCTGATCCAGAACGGGCTCGGCTTCTTCCGGGCGCGGTATCAGCTCGGCGTCGGCGTCGACTCGGGCGCGTTCGACAGCGGCTCGAACAGCCTCTCCAGCGACTACACCATCAGCTTCAACGTCACCGCGGCGGGCGCCTACGACCTCAACATCACGACCAGCCTGAACGGTGCCTTCACGATCGTCGACGACGGCGACGGCCCGGCCAACGCCGACGTCACCGCCGTCACCGGCACGCGCACCGGCGGCAACGCGCTGAGCGGCTCGCTCGGCCTCGCCGACCCCGGCTCGCGCAACTCGCCCGGCAACACGCCCTTCAACCCGACCGGCAGCGCCACCATCCAGGGCGTCAGCAACGGCTCGCCGGTCGCCCACACGCTGCGCTTCACCTGGATGTCGAGCTGCTCGAGCAGCAACGGCACCTTCACCGGTGGCGACGAGTGCGCCGTCCGCCTCGGCATCCCGATCGCCTACGGCGGCGAGACCGCCGGGAAGTATCCCGGTCAGGGCAACCGCACGGCAGCCAGCGACGGCCACTTCGTGACCGTGAAGCTCACCTCGCTCTGCGGCGACGGCGTCGTCAACGGAGCGCGCGGCGAGCAGTGCGATCTCGGCGCGTTGAACGGCGACCCGACCTCGTGCTGCACGTCGACCTGCACGTTCCGCACGGCCGGCTCCACCTGTCGCGCCGCCGCCGGCGGCTGCGATCTGGCGGAGGCCTGCAGCGGGGCCAGCGCCGTCTGCCCCGCCGACGCGAAGCAGCCGAGCGGCACGGTCTGCCGCGGCTCCGCCGGCCTCTGCGACGTCGCCGAGACCTGCAACGGCGTCAGCAACGCCTGTCCCGCCGACGCCCTCCAGCCGCCGAGCTTCACCTGCCGGGCCGCCGTCGGCCCCTGCGACGCGCCCGAGAACTGCAACGGCCTCAGCGCCGCCTGCCCCGCCGACGCGAAGCGGCCGAACGGCTTCACCTGCCGCGCGGCCAGCGGCCAGTGCGACGTCGCCGAGACCTGCAACGGCTCGTCGGACAGCTGCCCCGCCGACATGCTGCGTCCGGCGGGCTTCACCTGCCGCGCGGCGAGCGACGTCTGCGACATCGCGGAGGTCTGCGACGGCGGCTCGCCGATCTGTCCGAACGACGCGGTCGAGCCCACCTCGAAGGTCTGCCGCGGCGCGGCCGGCGTCTGCGACGAGGTCGAGTCCTGCAACGGCGTCGACAAGAGCTGCCCGGCCGACGCGTTCCTCGGCAGCACGATGGGATCGTTCGTCTGCCGGCCGGCCGCCGGCCCCTGCGACAAGCCCGAGCTCTGCAACGGCACCGGCCCCGACTGCCCGGCGCAGGACGACAAGATGCCGCTCGGCACGCCGTGCCGTGCCGCCGTCGGCGTCTGTGACGTCGCCGAGGTCTGCAACGGGACCAGCAACGCCTGCCCGGCCGACGGCTTCGCCGGCCCGGCCACCGTCTGCCGGCCCGCCGTCGGCGACTGCGACGTCGCCGAGACCTGCACCGGCAGCAGCCCCGCCTGCCCTGCGAATGGCTTCCGGCCGTCGAGCTTCGTGTGCCGCGCCGCCGCCGGCGTCTGCGACGTCGCCGACACCTGCACCGGCACCAGCTCCGCCTGTCCGGCCGACGCCAAGAGCACCGGCGTCTGCCGCCCGGCCGCCGGCCTGTGCGACGCGCCGGAGAGCTGCAACGGCACGTCCAACACCTGTCCGCCGGACCAGCTGCGGCCGAACGGCTTCACCTGCCGGCCACTCGCCGGCAACTGCGACGTCGCCGAGACCTGCTCCGGTGCCGACGCCAACTGTCCCGCCGACACGGTCCTGCCGGCGACCACGCTCTGCCGCCCCGCGAGCGGCGCGTGTGACGTCGCCGAATACTGCAACGGCACCTCCGGCGCGTGCCCGGCCGACGTCGGCGACGCGGACACCGACGGCGACGGCGTCTGCGACGCCGTCGACGTATGTCCCGACGTGCCCGACCCGGCGCAGGCCGACGCCGATCACGACGGACGCGGCGACGCGTGCGACCCGTGCACGAACATCGCGCCGACCACCGCCATCAAGGCGCAGATCGGCCTCTCGAAGCTGCTCACCCCGGGCGGCGACGACCGCTTCAAGTTCAAGGGCTCGTTCGCGGGCGTGCCGGCGACGCCGGTCGTCGACCCGGTGACGAAGGGCATCCGCGTCCTCCTCGTCGACGCGCAGGGCGACACGCCGCTCGACGCAACCATCCCGGGGGGCGCCTACAACGTCGCGACGCGCGCCGGCTGGACCCGCAACGCTGCGGGCACGAGCTGGACCTATCGCAACGCCGGCACGGTCGTGCCGCTCGAGAACGGCATCAACAAGATCACGCTGAAGAAGCAGAAGACGCCGGGCCTCTACAAGTTCGGCGTCACCGGCAAGAACGGCAGCTACCCGGTCGGGCCTGCGGACGCGCCGGTCCGCGGCATCCTCGTCATCGATCCGCCGGTGGCGACCACAGGTCAGTGCGGCGAGGCCTTCTTCAACGGGCCGGCGCCGTTCCCGTCGTGCACCTTCGTGGGCGGCGGCAGCACGCTGAAGTGCAAGTAGCATCACGCATCGAGGGAGGTCATGGGCATGCGTAAGCACATGGGGGGGACCGGCTGGGTCGTCGTTGCGACCGCCCTGCTGGCGTTCGGCGCGCCGTCGTGGGCGCAGATGTCCGGGGCGGTATCGTCGACGACGGGCTCGACCTGTACGGGCAGCAACAACTCGGACGGCTTCTGCGGGTTCTCGTCGGCCCTGCAGACGAACACCGGGACCACGGTCCGGAGCCGCTATGCCTGGAACATCAACGCCGACGTCGGCGTGGGCAGCACGCGCGACACCTCGGGCAACGCGAGCCATCGCGTGACCTTCAACGCGGTCGCCCCCGGGGGGTACCGCCTCGACGTGGCCCAGTCCCGCGTCGGCATCATGCAGCGCAACGACGACGCCCCCGGCTGCGACGGGGCGTCGGACACGACCGGAATCACCGGCGCGCTCACCAACGACGGGACCATCACCAGCGGCAGCCTCAGCATCGCCGACCCCGGCGTCATCTCGAACGGCGGCGGCATGACCACGCTGCCGTTCAGCCAGACGGCGAACGCCGTGATCCACACCCTGAGCAACGGCGTCGGGAAGAGCCACACCCTCACCTTCACCTGGAGCGGCGCCGTGCGCTCCAACTCGTGCGAGGCTTCCGTCCGCATGGGGCAGCAGAACGGCACGACCACGAGCTGCGGCGCCTGCGATTATCCGGGCGATCCGAGCCGCACGCTGGAGAACGACGGCCACTTCGTGACCATCACGTACACCTCCCTGTGCGGCAACGGCGTGATCGACAACGTCGGCCCGGTCACCGAGCAGTGCGACCAGGGGCCCGCGAACGGCACCAGCGGCTCCTGCTGCACGGCGACCTGCCAGTTCCGCACCGCCGGCCAGGTCTGCCGCGCGCAGGCCGGCGTCTGCGACCTCCAGGAGACCTGCACCGGCTCGAGCGCGACCTGTCCGGCCGACGCCAAGAGCACGGCCCCGTGCCGCGGCGTCGCCGGCGTGTGCGACGTCGCCGAGAGCTGCAACGGCGTCAGCGACGACTGCCCCGCCGACGGCTTCCTCTCCTCCTCGACGCAGTGCCGGGCGTCGGCGGGAATCTGCGACCTTGCCGAGAACTGCACCGGCTCCAGCGCCGCGTGTCCGGCGGACGCCTTCGTCACCGCCGGAACGGTCTGCAACCCGTCGGCCGGCATCTGCGACCCGGCGGAGACCTGCACCGGCTCCAGCGCGGCCTGCCCGGCCGATCAGCTGCGGCCGAACGGCTTCCCCTGCCGCAGCTCGGCCGGCGTCTGTGACGTCGCCGAGACCTGCACCGGCTCGAGCCCGGCGTGTCCGGCCGACGCCTTCGTCCCCAGCTCGGTCGAATGCCGCGGCGCCGCGGGCGTCTGCGACGTCGCCGAGAACTGCACCGGCGTGTCGGCGAATTGCCCGGCCGACCTGAAGGCCACGAGCGAGTGCCGCGCCGCGGCCGGAAGCTGCGACGTCGCCGAGAGCTGCGACGGCGTCAGCAACGACTGCCCCGCCGACGTCGTCGTCTCGGCCGGCACCGAGTGCCGCGCCGCCGCCGGCGTCTGCGACGTCGCCGAAGCCTGCGACGGCACGAATCCGACCTGTCCGGCCGACGCCAAGAGCACGGCGGAGTGCCGTGAGGCGGCCGGCGACTGCGACCTCGCCGAGTCGTGCGACGGCGTCGGCGACGACTGCCCCGCCGACAGCGTGGCCGGGGCGTTCGTCGAGTGCCGTGCCTCGGCCGGCGCCTGCGATCCAGCCGAGACCTGCGACGGCACCAACCCCGTCTGCCCGGCGAACCTGCTCTCGCCGAACGGCACCGAGTGCCGGGCGGCGGGCGGCGTCTGCGACGTCGCCGAGACCTGTGACGGCTCGAGCGCCGACTGTCCGGCCGACGCCAAGAGCACGGCGGTCTGCCGCGGCGCCGCCGGCGCCTGCGACGTCGCCGAGAGCTGCGACGGCGTGGGCAACGACTGCCCGGCCGACGCCCTGCGGCCGAGCGGCTTCGTCTGCCGCGCCGCCGCCGACGCCTGCGACGTCGCCGAGACCTGCGACGGCAGCAGCACGACCTGTCCGGCCGACACCGGCCTGCCGGACAGCGACGGCGACGGCACCTGCGACGCGCAGGACGTCTGCCCCACCATCCCCGATCCGCTCCAGGCCGACGGGGACGGCGACGGGCGCGGCGACGCCTGTGACCCGTGCACCAACGTCGCCCCCACCGGCGC
This sequence comes from bacterium, assembly GCA_026129405.1. Classification (NCBI taxonomy): domain Bacteria; species bacterium. The sequence goes on along the minus strand of JAHCID010000005.1, from coordinate 251,643 downwards.
CATCAAGCCGAAGCTGACGGTGACCAAGCTGTCGACGCCGCCCGGCGACGACAAGCTCAAGTTCAAGACGTCCTTCGGCAACGTCCCGCTCGCGCCCACGATCGATCCGGTCGCGAACGGGGTGCGCATCCTCGTCACCGACAACACCCAGAGCGTGGTGGTCGACGCCACGATCCCGGGCGGCGCCTACAACGTCTCCACCCGCTCGGGATGGAAGGCCAACGCGGCCGGCACCTCGTTCACGTACAAGAACGCGGGCAACCCGGTGCCGCTCGTCGGCGGCATCCAGAAGATCAGCATCAAGAACATCACCAAGACCCCCGGCCTCTTCAAGGTCGGCATCTCCGGCAAGAACGGCTCCTACGGCGTACTGCCGGCCAACATCCCGGTCACCGTGACGGTGATCTTCGATCCGCCCTTCGCGGCCAGCGGCCAGTGCGGCGAGGCCTTCTTCCCCGGGCCGCCGCCCGTGCCGTCGTGCACCCTCGCCGGCGGCAGCACGCTCAAGTGCAAGTAGGCCGGTGCCCGTAGGTCACTGACCCGGGCGGAGGACGTCCTCCGCCCCCGAACCCGGGCCCCCGGGCGCCGCACGGCGCCCGGGGGTTCGTCGTTTCAGGGCAGGCAGGTGAGCCGCAGCGTCGCGGTGGCGCGGCCGGTGCGGGTCTCGGCGCGCAGTGCGACGACGCGCTTGCCCGGCCGTGCGCCCCGCGTCGGGACGACGAGCGAGAGCGGTGCGCCGCACTGGTTCGGCGTCTGCGCACGCAGATCGATCGCCGCCGCCAGCGCGACGGCCAGCGCCGCGTCCGCCGCGCGCCGCCCCCGCGCGCCCTTCGCGCCCACCAGGGCGAGACGGCTCGTCGCCAGCGCGACGCAGTCCGGGAAGCGCGGGTCGACGTTGTTGATGCAGGGCTGCGCCACGAGCGTGCACTGTCCCGGTAGCGCGTCGGCGTCGCAGGCCGGATCGCCGTCGCGGCACACGACGCGGCCCGCCGGCAGGCCGCGGCGCAGCGTCGTGGGCGCCGCCGGCCGCCACTCGACGAGGCAGCGCACGAAAGCCTTGCCGCCCGCCGGCACGCAGACCCCGGGCCGCGCCGCGCTGCACGAGCACGCGTCGCCGACGCCGTCGCCGTCGCCGTCGTCCTGCGACGCGTTCGGCAATCGCGGGCAGCGGTCCTCGGCGTCACAGAGCCCGTCGCCGTCCGTGTCGCCGACGGGCGTGTGCCGGCACCCCGCGGCGGGATCGCAGGCGTCGGCCGTGCACGGGTCGTCGTCGGCGCAGCTGCGGGCCACGTGCGTGCAGCCGGCCGTCGCCGGATCGCAGGCGTCGGCGGTGCAGGCGTCGCGATCGTCGCAGCCGCGATGGCCGGCGTCGGCGCAGGCGCAGCCGGTCGCGTCGGCGACGCTGCCCGGCGCGGTGTCGGGACAGCGGTCGCCGAGGTCGAAGACGCCGTCGCCGTCGGAGTCGTCGATGGCGTCGCAGAGGCCGTCGCCGTCGGTGTCGGGCACGGGGACGTGCGTGCAGCCGAGCGCTGCGTGGCAGGCGTCGGCGGTGCACGGATCGGCGTCGTCGCAGGCGACGGCGGTGTGCACGCAGGCGCCGCTCGCCGGGTTGCAGGCGTCGGCGGTGCAGGCCGAGCCGTCGTCGCAGCCGGGGTGCCCGGCGTCGGCGCAGGCACAGCCGTCGGCGCCGACCGCCGCGCCGGGCGGCGTCGCAGCGCAGGCGTCGGCGGCGTCGGGAACGCCGTCGCCGTCGGCGTCCGGCGCGCCTGCGGCGGGGCCCGGATAGATCGCCGTCACGCCCGCCCGATCGTCGGCGCGCAGCGCCGCGCCGCGGCCGTCGAAGTGCGCGAGGAAGTACATCGTCGCGCTCGCGAGGGCGGCGTTCGCCTCCTTCGGGTTCTCGGACGAGTGTCCGAGCCCGATGGCGTGGCCGAGCTCGTGCGTCACCACCTCGGCCACCTCGGCGGCGGTGAAGCAGACGCCGAGGCGGTCGTTCATGGTGAGGTCGCCCTCGGTGATGGTGCGGAACGTCGTGCCGCCGACGACGCTGGGCGTGGCCGACGCGCAGAAGCCGCCGACGGCGAGGACGCCCGTGCAGCCGGGGCTGAGATCGTCGATCTCGTCGAGCGGGTCGCCGAACTGGATCACGCTGACGCCGTCGCACACGCCGCCGGCCACCGACCTCCGCGCCGGCGCGAGGCCCTTCGTCGACAGCGTCAGGGCGGCCGTGGCGACGCCGTTCCAGGCGGCGAGCGCATCCGCGACCACGCCGGTGGTCAGCGCGGCGCCGAGAACGGGATCGAGCGGGCCCTGCGTGAAGACCACCTTGGGCGACGGCCAGCGCCCGGGCGGGCTGCCGAGGAAGGTGTAGCGCGCCGTCGCATGGCGGTCGCCCGCGGCGACGACGCGGCCGTCGGGCACGACCGCGGCGGCGGGCTGCGCCGCGCCCGCGCGCGCCAGCTCGGCGAGGAACGCCGCCGCGCTCCGCCGCTCGCGCCGCGGGATCGTCCGCCACGCCGTGCCCGCGGCATCGACGTGCCACTTGCCGAGCCCGAGCGCCGTGGTGCGCAGCCGGCGGTCGCGGGTGCGGCGCAGGAAGACGATCGCGTCCTCGCCGCGCGCGAACTCCGCGGCGCCGTGGATCCACACCAGCCGCTCGGCGAGCCAGCCGCCCGGCTGGGTGACGACGATCTTCTGGCGCCGCAGGCGGCCCTTCAGCACGTCGCGGACGCGGAGCACCGTCTCGGTGACGACCCGCCCGTCCGCCAGCGCGACCGTCTCGATGCGGCGCACGGTGCCGCGCACGACCAGATCGGAGGCCGCCAGCAGGTCCGCGTCCGACATCGGTACGAGCATGCTGGCCGCCGCCGGCACCGCGACCAGCAGCCACGCCAGCAGCCACAGCGGAAGCCCGCCGCCGCGCATGCACCGCATCGGCGAATGCGGGCAGCAGGAACCATGCCGTCCGCACCAGCACGTGGGCGCGGGGCGCCGGTGCCACCGGGACCGACCAGAACGCGCCGCCCGTCACCGGCGCGACGCCGGCGCGGCCCGCGTCCCGGACCCGCCCGCCGAGCGACCGCGTCAGTTGGCGTACTTCACGGAGCAGCCGTACGGCTTCGTCTCCGGCGTGCGCACCGGCTTGCCGGCGGTCACGTCCTCGAGCGCCAGCGCGACGTAGTTGGTCGCCTTGTCGCCGCTCTCCCCCGCCGGGTCGTCGTCGATGCCGCCGGCGTAGACGAGCACGCCCTTCGGATCGATGACGAACAGGTGCGGCGTCGTCTTGGCGCCGTAGGCGTGGCCGACGGTGCCGGCGCGGTCGTCGAGGATGGGGTACGTGATGCCCTCCTCGCTGCGCCACGTGCGCAGCCGCGCCGGGTCGAGCGTCGCCGTGCTGCTCACCGCGAGCCAGACGACGCCCTCCTTGCCGAAGCGCTCGGCCAGCGTGGTCATCGTCTTCGTGCGGTAGTGACGCTTCACGAACGGGCAGTCCGGGTTCGTCCACTCGAGGACGACGACCTTGCCGGCGAAGGACTCGAGCGCGACGGTGGCACCGTCCTGATCGCTGAGCGTGAACGCCGGCGCCGGCTGTCCGACGGTGGCCGCGTGCGCCGGCAGCGCGACGGCCAGCGCGAGCAGCAGCACCATGCCCGTACGGCGGGCGCGATCGAACCCGGGGAATGTCGTCATGACGAGGGACCCTCCTTGGTTGCGGTGGCGTCGAGCGGCAGCGGCACGACGACGCCGCGGCGCCCGCCGTCCACGGTACGCCAGGTGACGACGCCGTCGAGCACGCGCGCGTCGGGCGTCTGGCCGGCGACGCGGCGGGCGCGGAACACCAGCTCGGTGCGATCGCCCGTCGTGCGGCTGGTCGCCGCGGCGACCAGCAGGGCGCGGTCGCCGGGCGGGAACCACTCGACGTCGGCGACCGGCGTGTGCCAGCGCAGCGTCGTCGTCACCGTGCCCTCCGTGTCGTCGGACGGGATGGCGCCGTGCGAGGCGACCTCCACCGTGTCGCGCGCCTCGGCGGCGGGGATCGGCAGCGCTGCTGCCCAGGTCGCGAATGCCGGCGCGTCGTCGCTCGCTGCGGCGGGCGCGGACGGCAGCGCGAGCGTCAGCTGCTTCGTGCCGCGCAGGCAGAGCTGTGCGCACGCGAGCCAGCCGACGTCGGCGGTGAGGGCCACCGTCGAGCCGGCCGCGAGCGTCGCCGGCGGCGTCACGGCGGCGGCGAGCAGCAGACGGTCGGCGTAGCCGTAGCCGACGAGATCGCCGGGCTGCGTGAACCGCTGCGGCAGCGGCCAACCGAGCGTGCCGACCGCGAAGCCGTTCGGCGCGCCGAGCACGACCTTGGTGGGCAGGCCGCTGTCGCCGGGATTGCGCCAGTAGACGTGCCAGCCGCGCTGCACCTCGAAGAGCACACCGGCGCGGAACGGCCGGCCGGCTTCGACCGCGCGCACGTCGGCCACCAGGCGGGCGCGCACCGGCTCCATGTACACGGCCTGCGCGCCCGCCGCGGTGGGCGCGAGCGCCGCGACGACGAGCGCGGCGTATCCGAGGAGCGTGCGCCGGCCCACCGTTCGTCCCTGCCGTCCGACGGCCGTCGACTCAACCGTCCCGGTGCACGGTGTCGGGCGAGAACGCCGGCAGGCAGACGGCGACGTACTCGGCGCCCCCGGGGGCGGGCGAGCCGTAGCGCACCCACTCGCCGGCATGGGCGATCACCGCCTGGCCGGCGTGCACCTCGAGCGCCCCGTCGCGGTGCTCGACGCGCAGCATGCCGTGCAGGACGAGGGTGTACTCGTCGAACGCCGGCGTCTGCCCCGGCTCGACCCAGCCGGCGGGGCTCCGCATGTGCGCGACGCTGACGCCCGCGGTCCCGGTCGTCACGCGACCCACGTACTCGTCGATGTCCTTCGGCTTGTTGCCGGCGGCGACGATGCGGGTGGGCGCGGCGACGAGGGTCGGGGCACGGGTCGGCATGCCTCGCTCTAGCACGCGCCACGCGGGCGCGACATGCGATCGCGCTAGTACCGACCTATGTAGAGTCGCGCGTCCGTTTGCGTCTTGCCGGCCCACGCCCGGCGCGACAAAGCGGGCCCATGGCACGACGGATCCGATCCCGGGAAGAGGCGGAGCGGTGGTGCGATTGGATGCACGGCCTCGGGGCGAGCACGCGGCGGCTGCGCACGCTGCTCGGCCTGACGCAGGAGCAGCTCGGGCGTCTCGCCGGGGTGAGCCAGGGTGCGGTGAGCCGCCTCGAAGGCGGACGCGGGCTGTCGACGCCGCTCATGGTCGTCGTGCGCATCCAGCAGGCGTTCCAGCAGTGTCTCGCCCGCATCGACCCACGACAGCTGTCGGCGGACGCGCAGGCCGCCCTCGCACACGAGCGCAGCGGTGTGCTGGAGACGCTCGACGACGTGGGGGGGCTGCGGATGCTCCAGGCACCGCACCTCGCCGAGTACATGGAGCTGTGGCACCGCGTGCATCCCCGCCGCCGGAACACGTTCCTCGACGTCGTACGCGCGACCGCCGAGGCGATGCGCTCCATGCCCGCCGCCGACGTGGACAGCGCTGGAACCCACCTGCGCGGCGCCGATGCGCCTGCCGCACCGTGATTCTGACCCGGCCGTCAGTCGGCGCCCGCGCCGGCGCCTGGCCCCACGGCCGGAGCCGTCGCAGCAGCGGGAGCCGCCGGGCGGCGGTCGGGACGTGCCCAGCCGCGCCCGTCCGGCGTCTGCCAGCCGCGCACCTGGATCGCCTGCGCCGGCGTGCCGTGCGCCGAAAAGGCCTGGGCGGGAGCGTCCCGGGGCACGCCGCCTTGGGGCGTACCGCTCTGGGCCGGGAAGCCGGGGACCGACGCCGTCCCACCCGGCGCGCCCGCTCCCTGCCCTGGCGCCTCGACCGGGGCCGCGATGTCCGCGCCGCCCGGCGGCGGCGGTGCGGTCCGGCCCACGGTGGCCGAAGCGGCCGCCGGCGCCGGCACCGCCGTGTCGCTCGCGACGGCCTCGGGATCGGCGAAGCCGGGTGGATATCCCGGCATCATGCGCGACGGCTCCGGCGCGGCCGGCATCGGGCCTCCGGCCGCGCTGCCCGCGGTGACGGTCCAGCCGGCCGACGCGGGCACCTCCGTCGGGGCGCCCGGCGCGATCGCCGCCGGCACCGCACCCGTGGGACCGGCTCCGCCGGCCGCAGGCCCGCTCCCGAGGCCTTCTGCCGGCGCCTCGCCTGTCTCGCCCGCGGCCGCCCGTTGGCGCTGATCGCCGCTCCAGACGTTGGTGACGTTGGACTCGACCTCGAGCACCGGGCGCTTCGCAGCACAGCCGCCGAGCGCGAGCGCCAGCGCGGTCACCCCCCACACCCCGTACCCGACCCATCCCTGCCCCATGGCAGCCCCACTGGCCGTCCTACGCGACGCCCGGCCGAGTCGCAATGCCGTCCCGACCGCTGCTGCCGGAGCATCGGCCGCGCCGGCTCAGCGCAGCAGCTCGAAGCGGCCGCCGAGGATCACGTAGCCCGGCGTCGTGTCCGGCTCCGCGCCCGCGGGGGGCACGAAGCGCACGACGTGCCAGTCGGCGACCGGCGTCGGCAGATCGGCGACGATCGCCCGGGCTCGCGCGCCGTCGCCGTCGACGATGGTGACGTCGAGGCCGAGGTGCGGGCCGGCGATCCGGGTACCGTCGACGAGCGGGACGGTCGGGAAGAGCTGCTCGCGGCGGTCGACGAGCGCCCCGGCCGCGCGCACCCGCAGGCGCGCCGCGCCCTCGGGCGTGACCGCGGGCGCCGGCTCGCGCCACGGCGGTCCCATCGGTGCGAGCACCCGCGCCCGCACCGCGGGCTGCCGCCAATCGACCCGCAGCTGATCCTCGAGGAACTGCGCATGCACCCAGTCGCCGGGGAAGTCGACGAAAAGCAGCGGGCGGCCGTCGCGCAGCGCCGGACCGAGGTCGGCGAGGCGCGCCGCCACCGCCGCCGGCGCACGCGGCACCTCCGCCATCACCCGGTTCTTGCGCGCCAGCTCGCCCGCCTGCAGCAGCGCCCAGGCGACGAGGAGGGCGACGAGCGCCCCCGCTGCGCCGCGCCGGCGAGCGAGGCCGGCGACCATTCCCGCCAGCGCCGCGACGACGGCGAACGACGGCAGCTCGAGGTAGCGCTCGCTCACGTACACCGGCGCGGTCGGCAACCAGGTGGCGAGGCCCAGTCCGACGAGCACGCGGCCCGCCGGCCGCACGACCTGGCTCGCGAGCAGCGCCGCCGCCAGGACCGGCGCGAGCCAGCGCCCCGCCGGCGAGAGCCAGGCGTCGAGCTGCGCCGGCTGGAGGAACGGCGGCGTCAGGTCGCCGGCGACGAGGTTGGCCGCATAGCTGCGCAGCTGGGTCGTGACGTGCGCCGCGAAGCCCGGTGCATCGGGCGCGACGAAATACGGGAACGGCAGCATGCCCGTACCCTCGGGACCGAGCGCCCAGCGCCGCAGCGTCGCCCACCCGACGAGCACGGCCGCGTAGCCGGCGTAGAGCCCGCGGTCCGCACGCACGAGCGCGCCGAGCGTGGGGCCGCGGCCGAGGATGCAACGATCGGCGGCGAGCGCGACCAGCGGCAGCGCGAGCGTCAGCTCCTTCGACAGCAGGGCGAGCGCGTAGCCGATCGGCGCCAGCACGCGCACGGCCGGTCGCGGCTGCGCCTGCGCGGCGAGCGCGCCGAGGAAGCCCGCCGCGGCGAGCGTCTCGGTCCGCCCGGACAGGTACCAGATGGTCTCGGCGTGGCAGGCCAGGCTCGCCCACACGAGTCCGCCGAGCCACGCGGCCGGCGCCGAACCCCACCAGCGCCGCAGGACGGCGACGACGAGCAGCGCGCAGAGCGCGTGCAGCAGGACGTTGGTCGCCTGGAAGCCGCCCGAGCCGGCGCTCCACAGGGCATGATCCAGGCGAAAGCTCGTGATCACGGCGGGGCGGAAGAAACGCACCGGCGCCGCATCGACCCACCACAGGTGGTCCCAGCGGTTCTCGACCACCCAGCCGGAGCCGAGCGAGGCGTCCGGCGCCGCCGCGATGGCGAGATAGCGATAGTCGTCCGGGTCGAGCTGTGGGTGCTGCCAGACCGGCGCGCACGTCCACCAGACGAGCCCCGCGAGGAGCGGCACCCCGAGCGCCGCCCACGCCCCCGCCGTCATGCGCGCCGACGGCCGCGCCGTCATGCGCGCGACGGCGCGACGGGCAGGGCGTCGGGGAACAGGCGGCGGAAGAGCTCGGTCTGGAGCAGCGTCTCCGGGTCGCACGTGCGCTTCAGCGCCAGCAGACGCGCCACCGACCCGGCCCCGAGCGAGCGCTCGAGGTCGCCGGGCTCGAGCGTCGAGTCCTTCGCGAGATAGAAGCGGCCGCCGGCCTCGATCACCACCCGGTTGAGCTCGCGGCAGAGCCGCCACAGCGCCGGCCGCCGCGACGCCGTCACCTTGAAGTGGCAGGCGAGCGAGTAGCCGTCGACGCCGTGGCTCACGAGGAAGGCGTCGGGGCGGTGCTTCTTGAAGACGCCGAGATAGGGCAGCACGCCGGCACGCTGCATGCGCTCGACGATCTCGCGCAGCGTCGCCCGCGTGGCCGCGGCGGGCAGGAAGCACTGCCACTCGATCAGCCCGCCCGGCCCGTAGGCGCGCTTCCACTGCGGGATGTAGTCGAACAGGAAGTGGAAGGCGGCGTGCGGCTGGAGGAAGCGGTGCGTCCCCTGCGCGACGCTCAGGCGGTACTTGGCGGTATTGACGAGGCGGGCGCCGAGATCGTTCAGCAGCGGGCGCATGAGCGGGCCGAGCACCGTCTTCGGAACGACGCCGAACAGCGTCGGCGGCAGCTCCTGGCTCTCGCGCCGCAGCGTGCGCGCCGGCCGCAGATCGTCGCCGGGAGCGAGATAGCTCGCCTGGTGGATGACGGAGCGCCCCAGCGCGGGGGCGCGCGCGAAGAGGTCGACCCAGCCGACGAGGTAGTCGGCCTCGGGCGCGCGCGCCTCGAACGCGTCGACCAGCGCGTCGAGGTGGGGCGCGGTCGCCGCCTCGACGAGGACCTGGCCCGAGTACACCCGCTTCAGCGACAGCGTGACGCTGGTGACCACGCCGAGGAGCCCGAAGCTGCCGATGGTCGCGCGGAACAGCTCCGGGTCGGCGTCGCGCGTGAGCGTGCGCTGCTCGCCGCTCGGCAGCAGCAGGTCGACGGCGTGGACGTGGTCGCCGATCGGGCCGACCTTCCAGGCGTTCTTGCCGTGCACGTTCGCGCCGACGGCGCCGCCGAGGGAGACGAACATCGTCCCCGGCACGACCATCGGCCACCACCCGTCCTCGACCGCGTACTCCCACAGCTGGCGGATCGTCACCCCGGGCTCGACGCGCGCCACGCCCGTGTCCGGGTTCCAGTCGAGGATGCGCGTCATGCGCGAGAGGTCGAGGGTGACGTTCTCGCCGTTCAGCGACGCGTCGCCATAGCTCTGCCCGGCGCCGCGCAGCCCGACGGACAGGCCGTGCGCGCGCGCCGCCGCGAGCGCCGCGTGGACGCCCTCGAGCGTCGTCGGCCGGTACACCCAGCTCATCGCGCTGGACGCACCGCCCCAGCCGGCGACACGCTGGAGGCGGTCGCGGCTCAGCGCCGACGGGTCCGACGCGAGGTGGGAGAGGGGCGCGTGCATCGGCTCAGAGGTCGAGACGCTCGAAGATCGCTGACGGGATGTTGCGCAGGACGAACATGATCGGCCGCCAGCGCGCCGGTACGTAGGCCGTGCGCACGCCGCGTCGCGCGGCGGCGAGGAGGTCGCGCGCGGCGTCGTCCGCGGGCACGAGGAACGGCAGGCGATCCATGCCGCGCGTCATCGGAGTGTCGACCGGCCCGGGCTTGACGGTGACGACGCGCACGCCGTGCCGCGCGAGCCGGTTGCGCAGCGACTCGAGGTAGGTGTCGAGCGCCGCCTTCGACGCGTGGTAGGCGGGATTGCCGCGCCGCCCGCGGTCGCCCGCGACCGAGCCGATGCCGACGATGGTCCCCGTCCCCGCCGCCTCGAAGCGCTGCGCGGCCTCGTTGAGCCAGGCCATCGCGCCGAGGACGTTCACCGCCACGGTCTCGCGATCCTTCGCGAACGTGTACTCGTCGGGGGCGATGCGCGGCATGACGCCCGCCGCGTAGACGACGAGGTCGAGCCCGCCGAGCTCGCGGCAGATGGCGCGGAAGCGCTCGGGCACCTCGTCGTAGGCGGTGACGTCGTGCGCGAACGCCAGTGCGCGCGGGCCGGCCCCGCCGCCGGCGTCGTCGAGGCTGCGCGCCAGCGCATCGAGCTCGGCCTGCCGTCGCGCCACCAGCGCGACACGGCAGCCGCCCGCCGCCAGCTGCCGGGCCACCGCCGCACCGATGCCGGAGGAGGCCCCCACCACGAGGGCGTGTCGCCAGGGATGCTGCACCGTTCCCGAAGTTCCCCGACCCGGCCCCGGGGGTCAAGCCGCGCGGCCGTCGGTCGGCCGCGGCCGCCGCCGACCGCGCGGGTTGCCTCGCCGACGGCCGAACGATACTCGCGTCCAGCTGTGCCGCCTCCGGAGCAACGCCTGGCGCTGGCCGAGCTCTTCGGCGACGGCCGCCAGGAGCTGATCGACCACATCCCGCACTGCCGCCGCCTCGGGATGGTCGTGGAGCACGTCGGCCCGCGCATGGCGCGCGTGCGGCTGCCCTGGCGCGACGAGCTGATCGGCGATCCGGTCCGGCGCGTGGTCTTCGGCGGCGCCATCACGACGCTCGTCGACCACGCGAGCGGGCTCGCCGTGTTCTGCAGCCTGCCCGAGCTCACCGCGATCGCGACCCTCGACCTGCGCGTCGACTACCTGCGCGCGGCGGCGCCCGACCACGCGCTCGTCGGCGAGGCGCACTGCTACAAGCTCACCCGTCACGTCGCCTTCGTGCGCGCCGCCGCATGGGAGGTCACGCCCGACGATCCCTTCGCGAGCTGCCTCGCGACCTTCATGCTGGGCGCCAACTCGAGCCTCAGCCCGGTGGCGCGCGCGCTGCGCGCGGACAAGGAGCCGGCATGAAGCCGCGCGACGCCCTCGACAACATCCCCTATGCCCGCTTCCTCGACGTCGGCGTGGAGGAGGACGCCGACGGCATCGTCTGCGTATTGCCGTTCCGCGACGACCTCGTCGGCAACGCCGCCCTGCCCGCGATCCACGGCGGCGTCGTGGGCGCGTTCCTCGAGCTGACCGCGCTCGTCGGCCTGCTCGCGGTGGGCGAGACGCAGCGCGTGCCGAAGCCGATCAACTTCGCCGTCGACTACCTGCGCTCGGTCGGGCCGCGCACGACGCGCGGGCGTGCCGCGATCGTGAAGCACGGGCGGCGCATCGCCAACGTCCGCGTCGTCGCCTGGCAGGACGATCCCGCCAAGCCGGTCGCGGCCGGCATCGGCAACTTCCTGCTCTGAGACGCCGGTCAGCCCGCGGCCAGCGCGCGCAGCGCCGGGCCGTGCACGCGGTGGATCGTCCACGCATCCATCGCCTGCGCGCCGAGCTCGCGGTAGAAGGCGAGCGCCGGCGCGTTCCAGTCGAGCACCGACCACTCGAGGCGCCCGCCGCCGCGCTCCTCCGCGAGCTGCGCCAGGCGCTGGAGCAGCAGCCGCCCGACGCCGCGGCGCCGATGCGCCGGCAACACGAACAGATCCTCGAGCCAGAGCCCCGGCTTCCCCACCCAGGTCGAGTAAGTCGAGAAGAACAGCGCGAAGCCGCACACGACGCCGTCGTCCTCGGCGAGCAGGCACTCGAACGGCGGCTGCGGCGCGCCGAGCTGGGCCCGCAGGATCTCGGGCGTGACCCGGACCGCGTCGGGCTCCCGCTCGTACACCGCGAGAGCGGTGACGAGCGCGTGGATCGTGGTCGCATCGTCGGGACAGGCATGGCGCAGGGAGACCGACATGGCGCGACGATGCCCGACGCGCGGCGCGACCGCCAACCGCCGGCGCCGGAGCACCGGCCGCCGCCGGATCAGACGCCGCCGAGGCGCACGCAGTGCGGCGGCGACGCCGGCGCCGGTGCGGGCACCGGCGCCAGCTCCGCGAGCACGGCGCGGTGGTCCGACGGCCACAGCGGTCCCGCCGGCGTCGCATGCGGGCGATCGAGCACCACGCGGCTGTCGCGCACGTCGAAGTCGACGCCGCCGCCCGGCGCGACGAACACGTAGTCGATGCGGCGATGGACGGTGGAGCGCTCGCTCGTCACCGGCTGCCAGACGGTCGCCCCCGGCTCGTCGGGATGCGCCGTACGGAACGTGTCGCGCAGCCCGGTCACGGCGAGCAGCTGGACGACGGCGGGCGCGTGCTGGGTCGCGTTCAGGTCGCCCAGGACGACGAGCGGCGTCGTCGGGCAGCGTGCGGCGATGCGCTGGGCGAGCGCCGCGAGCTGGCAGGCGCCGCCGTCGATGTGGGTCGAGCACACGGTCACCGTTGCGCCCGGGGCCGCGACCTCACCGCAGACGAGGCTGCGCGCCGAGCTGTCCCCGCAGCGCGGCAGCGGCCACACGCGCGACGCGATCAGGGGATGGCGACTCACGAGCGCCGGTCCCTCGGAGAGCCGCAGCACCGCCGCCGTCAGCCGGTCGAACCAGGTGAGCGGCGGCGCGCCGACCACCGCCGGCATGCCGAGCGCCGCGGCCAGCCGCGCCGCCATGTCGCCCCGGTCGCGGGCGACCGATGCCTCCTGGAGGCCGAGGACGTCGAGATCGAGCCCGGCGAGATCGGCGCTCGCCAGCCGCAGGCGATCCTCGAGGCGCTCGCCGTCGCCGCCCAGGGCCGACGTCAGCCCGCCGTGGAGCATGTTGAACGAGGCCACCCGCAGCGGCGCGGCCGCCGCGACCACACGCAGGAGCACGACGACGGCCGTCGCCAGGACCAGTCGCCCCCGCCCCCCGCGCATCCGGCCGAAGCTGCCGTGCGCTCCCCGCCTGTGCAAGCGGCGCCGGGGGGTTCGCACCCGCGCTCCGACCGCTCGGGCTTCCGAGATCCCCGTGCGCGGGCACGGCGTGCTACAGGTCTCGCCCGATGCGTGCCCTGCTCGTCGTCGTCCTCGCCCTCGTCCTCGCCGCCTCGGCCGCGGCCGCGCCGCGCAGCGACGTCTTCACGCGCGTCCGCCACGGCTACGCCGACAGCGACGGCGTCCCGATCCACTATGCCGCGCTCGGGCGACGCGGGCCGCTGATCGTCATGATCCACGGCTTCCCGGACTTCTGGTACTCGTGGCGCGACCAGATGGCCCCGCTCTCGCGGCGCTACCGCGTCGTGGCGATGGACCTCCGCGGCTACAACCTGAGCGGTCAGCCGAGCGGCGTCGCATCGTACGCTCTCGGCCTGCTCGTGAACGACGTCGCCGCCGTCATCCGCGCGAACCGCGCCACGGAAGCGATCGTCGTCGGCCACGACTGGGGCGGCGCGGTCGCCTGGAGCTTCGCCATGACGCGCCCCGAGATGACGACGCGTCTCATCATCCTCAACTCCCCGCACCCGCGCGGCCTCCTGCGCGAGCTGCGCGAGAACCCGCGGCAGGAGGCGAACAGCGCCTACGCCCGGTTCTTCCAGCAGGAGGGCTCGCACCTCGGGCTCACCCCGGAGAGCCTCGCATCCGGGTTCGCCGACCCCACCGTGCGCGCGCGCTACGCCGAGGCCTTCCGGCGCTCGAGCTTCGAAGGCATGGTCGCCTACTACAAGGCCAACTACCCGCGCGCGCCGTACGCCGACCTGCCGCTGCCGGCGGTGACCATGCCGACGCTCGTCATTCACGGTCTGCGCGATCAGTTCCTGCTCGCCGACTGTCTCGACGGCATGTGGAACTGGGTCGCGCGCGGCGTGACGCTGGTCACCGTGCCGGAGGCCGCGCATTTCGTGCAGCACGACGCACCGGCGCTGGTCACGAAGACGATCAAGAGCTGGCTCGCGAGCGAGGGCTTGCCGCGCTGAGCGAGCTCAGCCGACGGCGTCGCGGGCCGTCGAGCCGTCGCCGACCGGGTGGCGGGCGGCCAGGAACGCCGTGGGCGTGAGGCCGCTCAGGGCATGGAAGTCGGACGTCATGTGCGGCTGATCGTAGTAGCCGGCCGCGAGCGCGACCTCGGCGAGCGGCATGCCGCCGCGCTGGAGCAGCTCGCTCACGCGGCGGAAGCGCACGAGCCGGGCGTAGACCTTCGGCGACACGCCGACGTGCTCGCGGAAGCCGCCGACGAGGCGCGCCTTCGAGAACCCCGTCTCCTCGCGCAGCTCCGCGATCGGCACCGCCCCGCCGCGCCGCACGATCTCCGCCGTCGCCCACACGATCGGCCGCGCCACCGAGTGCGCCTTGCGGACGCGGTCCTGCACCCAGTCGGCGACGACGCGCAGTCGCGCCTCCATCGAGCGCGCCGCGTGGCAGCGCTCGGCGAGCGCCCCGGCCTCGCGGCCGAGGACGTCGTCGAGAGCGACCGTCCGCTCGGCGAGCGTGCCGACGGGCACGCCGAGCACGGCGGCCGCCGCCGCGGGACGCAGCCGCACGCCCAGCACGTCCTGCCGCGCGGGCTGCGAGCACACCGCGGCGGTCGTGTGCACGCCCGCGACCCACGCGCACCGCAGGGTGCGGTCGCCGTCGCGCTCGTGGGCGACGTACGGATCGCCGAGGTTCACCAGCAGCTCCAGGGTCGCGCTCGGCAGGATGCGTTTGCGCGCCGCGGTCGTGGGCCCCGCGAAGTGCCACAGCACGTCGGCCACGCCGGCGAGATGCGGCAAGCGGGCCTCGCAGAAGCGGAACCCGCCCGTCGGGGCGGCGTGCGTCGTCACGCGAACGGCCACGCGTCCGACTGTAGTGCGGGCACCGCGTCCCCCTCAACCCCGGTCGCGCGTGCGCACCCGGCAGCAGGTCGCGATGGCCGCGGCCAGGTCGATGGCGTCGTCGAGCGACAGCACGCCGACGAGGCCGAGGTCCGGCGGCGGGCGGGGCGGATAGCGCGAGGTCGTGACGAAGGCAGCCGGCACCCCCGCGTGGCCGTGCACGAGCATGCGCCGGCGAAGATGCGTGGCCGCATCGACAGACGGGCCGAGGTACAGGAGGACGAGGCAGGGCGAGGCATCGGCGAGGCGGGCCAGCATCTCCGTCTCGCCGTCCGCGACCCGGACACCCACCCCGTGGCGTCGAAACACGAGGTCGTGGGCGGCGCGAACGTCCGCCGGCCAGCCGACGAGCAGAACCCGATGCAGATGATCGCGCGGCACGCGACGACCCGGCAGCCGCCTGCCGGTACGCCGCCGAGCCTACCCCCGTCGCAGGCGCTGTCAGCCCCCGACGTGTCATCGCGCCACCGCCACCGCTGCCAGCACGAGCAGGAAGGAGAGGACGTACTTCGGCTGCGGCCCCTCCCCCAGCCAGAACGCCGCGAAGCCCATGAAGACCAGCAGAGACACGGCCTCCTGGATGATCTTCAGCTGATAGGCCGACGCGACCTGGTAGCCGATGCGGTTCGCCGGCACCTGGAAGCAGTACTCGAAGAGCGCGATGCCCCAGCTGACCAGGATCGCCACCACCACCGGTGCACTCGCGAAGCGCAGATGCCCGTACCACGCCGCGGTCATGAACAGATTCGAGCACACGAGGAGGAGCATGGTGAGGAGGAGCTTGGTCACGCGACGGGTCTAGCAGGCCGGCGGGGATGCGGCAGCCGCCGCGCCGCCCGCGGCGGGACGCGTGCGGGTGCGACGATCAGGCGACGCGGCGCAGACAGGCGACGTACTCGTCGAACTCGGATCCGGGATTGCGCGCGAACTCGATGACGCGTGCCCCGCACCGCTCTCCGACCCAGCGTAGGAGCGCGCGGAAGGCAGGCTCGTCGAAGGTGTGGAAGTGGATGCTGTAGGACTGTGCCCACATCCGGCCGACGAAATCGTCGAGCTCCGCGCGTGCCATCGTCGGGTGGGCGCTCCGCAGCGCCTCGCGGTAGTGCGCGGCATCCTCCGCCGCACGATCGTGCTCGACCTCGTGGTCCGCGAGCAGATGCTCGAACGGCGTCACGGGACGGAGGCGATCGAGGGGATTGGCGCAGTCCGGGACCGACACGTACAGAACACCCCCCGGGCGCACCACCCGGAGCATCTCCTCGAGCCCGCCGATCGGATCCCGCGCGTGCTCGAGGAGATGATTGCCGACATGGAAGTCGACGCTGGCGGTACGCAACGGCAGTCGCTGCACATCGCCCACGACGTTCGGGACGGTCAGCGGATGACCGTCCAGCTCGGGATAGTCCGCGCGCGCGCCGGCGGCCGTCAGGCGGTCGAGATAGAAAACACGCGCCTGCGGCGGCAACGGCAGCGGATGCTGGAGCGCGCCGCATTCGACGCCGACCCCTCGGAGATGCCGCGACGCGAGGTCCCAGCGCAGGTCGCCGCCCCCGAGCTGACCGAGGTCGCCGAGGAGCGCACACCACTCGAGGCGCACGCCGTCCCGGACATCCGCGGCGACCTCGAGCCGCGCCAGGGCACCTGCCCCGTCCCACGCGGTGCCGCGCAGGTCGACGACCCACGTCGCGGAACCCGACCCGAGCCGCCACACGACCTGGGCACGCCCGCCCGTTCCGTACCACGACAGCCGGGCGAAGCTCGCGGACGGCGGAGCGTCCATGCGCACGGCGGCGTAGCGGTACGCGCGCGCCACCAACGGGGCCTCGACCACCAGCTCCGCCGCGCGAGCCGCACGGCCCGCGTGCCGCCGGATCGCCAGCACCCTCGCGACGGTGCTCTCCTCGCTGATCCACGTGGCGCCGTGGCGGCGCACCCGATCGACGACTCGTTCCGCCGCGGCGACCACGACCGGGCCCCCTGCCGCAAGCACGCTCGATGGGGTCTGGCGCCGCCACCGTTCCCACCAACCCCGCATGCGCGCGCTCACGGTCCCGGCCATCCGACCTCCCGCCATGGGACTAGCCTCGACGGGACGAGCCGTCAGCCCACAAAGATGCGCCGGTGACGATCGCCTGCAGCGGAAAGTCGGGACACGCCTGGAAGACGGTGAAGCGCGAGCGCGCGGTGGCGTCGTCCCCGTGCGCGTCGACGACGAGGTTCGTCACCACGTGCTGGGTCGCGGGTACGCCGTCGTAGAGCAGCACGTCGGCGTAGCGGGCGCGGATGGCGTCGCGACCGCGCACGCCGCCGGGCACCGCCGCCGAGCACCATACGCCTCGGCGAGGAGATCGACGACGCCGTCGAGGTCACCGGCGTCGATGCGCTCGGCATAGGCGTACACGAGCGCGGCGATCGCGCGGTGGGCGTCGGAATCGGACATCGGCTCCGCCGGCGCCTATGTCGGTGCCGGCGGAGCCGGCAAGACGCAGCGCTACTCGGGCATGCCGTCGGGAGCGCTCGGGTGCGGCCGGCGTCGCATCTGACGCTCCGCGCGCCACGCCTCGATGCCGAGCCCGTACGCCGCCCAGAGCAGCGCCGCCACGCTGAAGCCGAGCGCCGCGGCGCCGAGGATCGGACTCACGAACAGCAGGACGACGCCGAGGAGCGCCAGCCCGACGGCGATCGCGAACGAGGTGGTCGACTGGTGTCCCTCTGCCTCCGGCATCGACTCCGGCTCGGGCGCGACGTCGAGCCGCCGCGCACCGCCCGTGGTCGCCTCCGCCTCGGGCACGCGCGACGCGGGCACGTGACGTCGCGGCGACGCACCGGTCGGCATCGCCGCGGAAGGCTCGGGGTCGTAGGGCCTGGGATGAGGTATCGCCATGCACGGTTGAGCAACGCGCATGCCACGGCCGGCGAGGGCTTTCCCGCGTGGATCCGGGCCTGTGCCCGCGTAGGTTCCGGCCTCGCTCGCGCAAGTTCTACCAACGGGGTTGCCGCGTCGGGTGCGCCGCTGCTAAGCCCGCGTCCTTCCGCGCTGCGCCCGTAGCTCAACCGGATAGAGCATCAGGCTTCGAACCTGAGGGTTGGGGGTTCGACTCCCTCCGGGCGCACTAGACGAATCGCCCCTGCCGTCGGGCTCCCGCCGAGCACCGCCGTCGATCCGCCGTGATTCGACGGCAGGGACACGACGGACCGGGCGGCGTGCCCCTCGAGGCCGTGCAACGCGAGCGACGGGCTGCGCCGCGTCACCGCCAGCAGGTCTGCGGGGGCCGCGCCCTCGACGTCGAAGACGTCGAACCGGCGTCGGCGGGCGCGTCGGGGGCCGCGACCCTCGGTACGACGACGCCTTCGTCCGCGACGGGCGCGGATGGCGCTTCGCCTCACGCACGATCCACGTCGATCTGGTCGGCGATCTGTCGCGCCACCTGCGGCACGCGCCCGCCGTGCCGCCACCCCGTCGCGGCGTCGAATGACGCGTCTTGACGCGGTCGGCCACGGGGCGTACGCCTCCGCGCCGGGGGAAAGGGGCTGACATGGACGAGTTGGCCGCGAGGCGCATCGAGGGACAGCGAGACGCGGCGGTGGTGCTGCTGCGCACGATCGCAGACCGGCTCGCGACGCTCGCGGGGTCGGAGGCGCGTGAGCCGCTCCACCGCCTGGCGGGGCCGCTCGAGACGCTGGCGCACGAGGCGGCGAGCGTGCTCGGCTCGCTGCCGGCGTCCGCGCCGCCGGACGGCGACGACGGCGAGCGCCCGGACTGGGCCACGGTC
The DNA here is from genome assembly GCA_026129405.1 of bacterium. Classification (NCBI taxonomy): domain Bacteria; species bacterium. Next base: position 233,020 of record JAHCID010000005.1, on the reverse strand, counting down.
GTGTTCGTACGCCGCGGCGGCGGCGCCGGCGCCTGAGACCCCGCCTCAGGCGGTGCGAGCGCCGCCCCATCCGGGCGGCGTCGCGACCATGACGAGCGTGCTCTCCGCCTCCTCGAGCAGGTGCTCGACGCCGTGACCGAGGAACGGCCGGCCCGACAGCTGGCGCAGGCTGGCCGTCACCACGACGAGGTCGACGCCGCGCTCGCGCGCCAGCGCCAAGAGCTCCTCGGCCACCGACGTGCCGGGGCGCAGCACCGGCTCGATGCGGACACCCATCGCGCGGGCGCGTGCCGCCGCCTCGTCGAGAACGGCGTTCGCGACCGCGATGCGCTCGTCCGCCGGCGCCTCGTCGGCGCGGCGGCGGAACGGCCACAGCGACGGCATCACGGCCGATCGCGGCGCCGTCAGCACGTGCGCCAGCAGCACGTCGGCGTCCATGCGGCGCGCGAGCGCGAACCCGACCTCCTGCGCGGCCCGCGCCGCGACCGTCCCGATCGCGGGCACGAGGATGCGACGGAAGGTCGGCAGGCTACCGTTGGCGTGCGCGCCGCGGCGTACCATGAGCACCGGGAGCGGGCTCGCGCCGAGGAGGTCGTCGACGACGGGGGACACGAGCCGTCCGGCGACGCGGCGATCCGTCGCGCCGACACCGATGGCGCCGTAGCCGAGCCGCGCCTGGGCGACGATGCCGGCGAGCGGCGTCGTGCCCGGAAGATGCGTGTGCTCGACCGGCCGGGCGCCGAACGCCGCCAGCACCGGCGCCACCTCGGCCGCCTCGACGTCGCCCACCGAGAGCACCGTGGCCTCGACGTCGTCGGGCCACGCCGCGCCGAGGATGTGCGCGGCGAGGATCGAGTTGGGGCCGCCGTGGCTCGGCAGCAGGAGACGCTCGCCGCGCACGAGCGCGTTCTGCGCCAGCATGCGCTCGCGCCCGAGCCGCTCCTGCTCCTCGGCCGAGCCCTGCCAGTCGCGCACGATGACGCGCAGGAGCACCGGCGCCATCATCGACGTCGCGATCGCGAGGAGGACGATCACCGTGTACGACGCGGGCGAGAGCACGCCGAGCCCGAGCCCGACGCTGGCGATGACGATCTCGACCGCACCGCGTGCGTTGAGGCCCGCCCCGAGCGCGAAGCCCTCGCGCGGCGACAGGCCTGCGAAGCGCGCGCCGATCGCTGCGCCGAGGAACTTCGCGGCGCTCGCCGCCGCCAGCACGAGCACCACCCACAGCAGCACGACCGGGTCGGCGAGCAGGCCGAGCTCGACGCGCAGCCCGGCGCGCGCGAAGAAGAGCGGCGCGAAGAACGCCAGCGTGATCGCTTCGAGGTAGGCGTACACCTCGCTGTCCTGGAAGCGCGAGCGGCCGAGCAGAATGCCGGCGACGAACGCCCCCAGCACGCCCTCGAGCCCGATGGCCTGCGCCAGCGCCGCGCCGGCCAGGGCGACGAGCAGCACGACCGTCAGCGCGCCGACGACGCCGCCGCGATGCCGGCGCACGTCGCGTAGCAGCGCGTCGATCGCCCGTTGCCCGAGCGTGAACGACGCCAGGGCCAACGCCGCGACCCCGCCGAGCGTGACCAGCAGCGGCGCGGCGGCGACGCCGCCCGACTGCACCATGCTCGCGATCATGCCGAGCAGCACCCAGCCGGCGACGTCGTTCACCATGCCGGCCGCCAGCGTCAGCTGCCCGAAGTTGCGACGCATGAGATCGAGCTCGGAGAGCACCTTCGCCGCGACCGGCAGCGCCGAGATGGCCAGCGCCGTCGCCATGAAGAGCGCGAACTCGAGGCGATCCTCGGCCCGTCCGAGGAAGCGCTCCGGCATCGCCCATCCGACCGCGAGCCCGAAGCCGAGCGGGACGACCAGGCTTCCGGCAGACACCCAGGCGGCGGCGCGGCCGAGCCGGCGGATCAGCCCGAGATCCGTCTCGAAGCCGGCCAGGATCAGGAGCAGGAAGACGCCGAGCCAGGCGACGCCGTTCATGACGCCTGCGAGGACCGGATCGGGCGGGAAGAGCCAGTCCCAGGCCTGCGGCAGGATGACGCCGAGCACCGACGGGCCGAGGATCACGCCCGCCGCGAGCTCGCCGATCACCGCGGGCTGACCGAAGCGGCGGACGACGCCGCCGAGCCCGCGTGCCACCAGCACGAGGACGAGCAGCTGCGTCCAGAAGACCAGGAGCTGATGCTCGTCGAGGGCCTGGAAGCGCATGGAGGGTGCGCCACCCTACCCGTTCCCACTGCGGCGCCAAGCCCCCGGCGCCATTCGCATTTCGCCGCCACTTCCAGCTTGCACCCCACGGGGCCCGCCACTACTTTACGCGACGTTCCGGAGGGGGCTGTATGAGCGATCCGACGACCCACGCCACCATCGACTCCGTCCTCCGCGAGGATCGGGTCTTCCCACCGCCGGAGCCCTTCGCGAGCGAGGCGTACGTCCCGACCCGCGACCACTACGACGAGCTGTACCGGCAGTCGGTCGAGGATCCGACCGGCTTCTGGGGCGAGCAGGCGGCGCGCCTCAGCTGGTCGAAGCCGTGGGAGCGCGTCCTCGACTGGACGCCGCCGTTCGCGAAGTGGTTCGTCGGCGGCCAGATCAACCTGGCCGAGAACTGCCTCGACCGGCATCTGAGGGGCCCGCGCCGCAACAAGGCCGCGATCATCTTCGAGGGCGAGCCAGGCGATCGCCGCGTCCTCACCTACGCCATGCTGCACCGCGAGGTCTGCCGCTTCGCGAACGTGCTCCGCAGCCTCGGCGTGGTCGCCGGCGACCGCGTCGGCATCTACCTGCCGATGATCCCCGAGGCGGCGGTCGCGATGCTCGCCTGCGCGCGCATCGGCGCCACCCACACGGTGATCTTCGGCGGCTTCTCCGCCGAGGCGCTGCGCGACCGCCTGAACGACGCCGCGGCCAAGGTACTGGTCACGGCCGACGGCGGCTGGCGCCGCGGCAGCGTCGTACCGCTGAAGGGCAACGTCGACGCCGCGCTCGCCGAGGTGCCGACCGTGCAGGACGTCGTCGTCGTGCGCCGCACCGGCGACGCCGTACCGATGCACCCGGGACGCGACCACTGGTGGCACGAGCTCATGGACGGCGCCTCGGCCGACTGCCCGCCGGTGCCGCTCGACAGCGAGCACCCGCTCTTCATCCTCTACACCAGCGGCACCACCGGGAAGCCGAAGGGCGTCGTGCACACGACCGCCGGCTACCTCCTCCACGCCGCCTGCTCGTCGCAGTGGGTGTTCGACCTGAAGGAGGAGGACACCTACTGGTGCACCGCCGACATCGGCTGGGTGACGGGGCACAGCTACGTCGTCTACGGTATCCTCGCCAACGGCGCGACCACGGTGATGTACGAGGGCGCGCCGAACTTCCCCGAGCCCGACCGCTGCTGGCGCGTCATCGACGAGCTCGGCGTCACCATCTTCTACACCGCGCCCACCGCGATCCGCGCCTTCATCAAGTGGGGCGAGGAGTGGCCGCGCAAGCACTCGCTCGCGTCGCTGCGCCTTCTCGGCTCGGTCGGTGAGCCGATCAATCCCGAGGCGTGGATGTGGTACCACCGCGTCATCGGCAAGGAGCGCTGCCCGATCGTCGACACGTGGTGGCAGACGGAGACGGGCGGCATGATGATCGCGCCCATGCCCGGCGCGACGCCGACCAAGCCCGGCTCCGCGACGCTGCCGCTGCCGGGCATCGTGTGCGAGATCCGCAGCCGCGACGGCCAGCGCCTGCCCGCGAACCAGGGCGGCTACCTGGTCGTCACCCGCCCGTGGCCCGGCATGCTGCGCACGGTGTGGGGAGACCCCGATCGCTACGTGCAGCAGTACTGGAGCCAGCAGCCGGGCGTCTACTTCACCGGCGACGGCGCCCGCCGCGACGCCGACGGCTACTTCTGGGTGATGGGCCGCATCGACGACGTCGTCAACGTCTCCGGGCACCGGCTCGGCACGATGGAGATCGAGAGCGCGCTCGTGAGCCACCCCGCCGTCGCCGAGGCCGCGGCCGTCGGCCGGCCCGACGAGCTGAAGGGCCAGGCGATCGCGGTGTTCGTCACGCTCGAGGGCGGCCACAAGGCCGACAAGGCGCTCGAGAAGGCGCTGAAGGAGCACGTCGCCAAGGAGATCGGCGCTTTCGCGCGCCCGGACGACCTGCGCTTCACCGACGCGCTGCCGAAGACGCGCAGCGGCAAGATCATGCGCCGGCTGCTACGCGACATCGCCGCCGGCAAGGAGACGGTCGGGGACACCACCACGCTGGAGGACTACTCCGTCCTCGCCAAGCTGCGCGAGGAAGACGAGTAGCCGGCCCGTGTCCCTGGTCCTCACGAACACCCTCTCCGGCCGCAAGGAGCCGCTGGTCCTGCGCGAGCCGGGTCACGCGCGGCTCTACTGGTGCGGCGTCACCGTCTACTCGCGCTCCCACGTCGGCCATGCGCGCGCGCTCATCACCGCCGACGTCCTCTGCCGCTGGCTGCGCGCGCGCGGCACCCGCGTCACCTTCGTGCGCAACTTCACCGACATCGACGACAAGATCATCCGCCGCGCCGCCGAGGAGGGGATCACGCCGCAGGCCCTCACCGAGCGCGAGATCGCGTCCTTCCAGGAGGACGTGCGCTGGCTCGGCTGCCTGCCGCCCGATCACGAGCCGCGCGCCACCGCGCACGTGCCCGACATGCTCGCCATGATCGCGCGGCTCGTCGCCAAGGGCCTCGCCTACCCCGTCGCCGGCGGCAGCGTGTACTTCCGCGTCCGCCGCTTCGCCGGCTACGGCAAGCTCTCGCACCAGCGGCTCGAGGACATGGCGTCCGGCGAGGAGATCGACGCCGGCAAGGAAGACGCGCACGACTTCGCGCTGTGGAAGGGCGCCAAGCCCGGCGAGCCGCAGTGGGAGAGCCCCTGGGGTCCCGGCCGGCCGGGGTGGCACATCGAGTGCTCGGCGATGGCGGCGGCGTATCTCGGCGCGTCCATCGACGTGCATGGCGGCGGCGCCGACCTCATCTTCCCGCACCACGAGAACGAGATCGCGCAGTCCGAGGGCGACAGCGGCGCGTGCTTCGCACAGCTCTGGGTGCACAACGGCATGATCACCTCGGGCGCCGAGAAGATGTCGAAGTCGCTCGGCAACATCCTGCCGATCGCCGAGGTCGCCAAGCGCGTCCCCGCCGACGCCATGCGCCTCCTCTTCCTCGGCACGCACTACCGCGCGCCGCTCGACTTCGCCTCCGGGCGCCTCGACGACGGACTCCACCAGCTCGAGCGTCTCGCCGAGACGCTCGCCCGCGCCGACGAGGTCAAAGGACAGGTCACACCCGCCGCCCCGCTCGACGGCTCGCTCGCCGCGCCGGCGTCGGCCTTCGAGCGCGAGTTCGCCGCCGCCATGGACGACGACCTGAACGCCGCCAAGGCCCTGGGTCTCGTCTTCGACCGTATCCGCGACCTGAACCGTGCCCTCGACGCCGGCAACCGGGGGGACGCCGCCGCCGCCCGCGCCGAGCTGGCGCGCGTGCTGCCGAGCCTCGGCGTGCTGGGCGGCGATCCGACCGGCGTCCTCGCCGATCTCCGTGCCCGCGGGCGGCAGAAGTCCGGCTTGAGCGAGGCGGAGATCGAGGCCATGATCGCGGCACGGAACGCGGCCCGCGGGCGCAAGGACTTCCGCGAAGCGGATGCCATCCGCGGGCAGCTGCGCGAGCAGGGGATCGTGCTGGAGGACGGACCGACCGGCACGACGTGGAAGGCTGGCTAGCTCCGCACAAGGTCGGAACGGCCCGCCCGGAGGATGGTGATGCGGCGGATCGGACTCGTGATGGCGCTGGCGGCGGCTACGCTGGGCGGGCGGGCGCTGGCCGACGACGTCTACAGCTGGAAGGACCGCGGCGGCGTCCAGCACTTCGGCAACGCGCCCGCCAGCGGCGCCGAGCAGACCGGCATCGCCCATGCGCCGGACACCTTCTCCAGCACGGCCGACGACGGCGGCTTCGCGCAATCCGACGGCCCCACGCCCGCAAGCGATCTCTCGGCCGCCGACGACCTGAAGCGCGACCGCCTCGGCAGGGAGCTGCGCACCATGAGCCAGCGCATCACGGCCATCGACTCCCAGCTCGCCGAGCTTGCCCGCGTCCGCACCCGCTTCGCCGGCGGCACGCCCGAGACCGGCGGCCTCGGCACCAACGCGGCCGGCTACCTGTCGCCCGAGGAGCAGACCCTGGTGGGCGAGCGCGATCAGCTCGTGAAGGAGCAGGGCGCGATCCAGCGCGAGCTGTCGGGTATCGGGACGCCGGCGAATCCCGCCGAAGCCGAGCTCCTCGTCGACGACGCCGCTGCGGTGGCCAGCGAGCCCGCCCAGCCGGTCGAATAGATCAGGCGCGCGGCGCGACGCGCAGCCGGTCGAGCAGCGCCGTCACCGGACCGGTCAGGCGATCGGCCGGCGCGGCGCCGTCCCACCACGCGAGCGTGCGCACCTGGGCCGGCCCGAGGTCGGGCGTGGCGCCGATCGCCGCGGCGAGATCGAGCAGCCGCAACGCCGCGGGGGCGCCCGCCGGCAGCGCCGCGACGCGGTCCTCGATCGCCTGCGCGATGCGCGGCGCGAGCCAGTCCGCGGGCATCGCCACGCCGCGCGCCCGCAACGTCGTCGCGCGCGCGATCAACGCGTCGAGATCGGCCGTGCCGGCCGCCAGCGCCATCGCGATCGCGTCGGCCTCCTCGTAGCCGAGAAGGAGCCCGAGCTCGACCGACAGGCGCTCGCCACCGGCCAGCAGCGGCTGGAGCAGCGGACCCGCCTCCTCGAGCGACGCGCGCCGGCCGTCACGCACGCGCGCGACGGCGCTGCGCCCGACCGCCTCGAGCACCCGCTCGCGCTGCGCGCCGAAGGCCTCCCGCAGGTCCACCCGCTCGTCGCCGAGCCGGCAGACGGCGGTCGCGGCGTCGGCGTCCACCTCGACGCGGGTGACGGCGCCGGTCGTGGTTTCCGTCACCCGGGCTTCGGCGTCGAGCCGGCCCGCGGCCGGTGTCGACGAGAAGGTCACGTCGTAGCCCGGGACCCGCACCGTATGCCCCAGCACCGCCAGCAGCGCGCTCGTGCCCGCCACCCGCACGGCGACCGGCCGTGCGGGCCGCACCCGCTGCCGCCAGACCTCGGCCCCGGTGGCGCCGCCGACGACGTTGCTGCGCGCCCCCGCGAGCCGTTCGACGAAGCCGCCCTCGAGGCGCCGCCCGAGCGTCTCCGCGAGCTCGAGCGCGCGGGCGGCGTGCCGCAGCACCAGCAACGCCTCGCGCCCCGCGAGGTCGTCGAAGAACCAGCCGCAGCTGGTCTGCATGGCGAGCGCGTGGCGCGCGAGCTCGAGCGCGCGCCGTGCCTGGACGGCGTTCGCAGGCGACAGACGGCTTCCCGCCTCCGCGGCGAGGAAGCTCTCGCGGCGCGCCGGCGCCAGCAGGCACTCGACGTAGCGGTCGCGGGCACCCCACGGATCGCGCAGCAGCTCGCCGCCGCGCGCGGCGAAGAGCACCGCGAGCTCGTCGCGCAGCCAATCGATCGCCAGACGCAGCGGCGCCCGCCAGGCCTGCGTCCAGCCGCGCGCCGCGCCCGTGCGGCAGCCGCAGTCCGAACGCCAGCGCTCGATGCCGTGCGGGCAGCTCCACGACGTCTCCGGGACGAGGTCGACCTCCCACTGCGCCGGCGCCTTCTCGCGAAAGGCCTGGGGCCCGAGCAGCGTGATCGACGGATCCTCGCGCAGCGCGCGCAGCGCGAACGCGAGCGCCATCTCGCCGAAGCGATGGTGGTGGCCGTAGGTCTCGCCGTCGACCGCGACGGTGACCAGCGTGTCGCCGCGCGCCGACGCCAGCCGCTCCCGCAGCCGCCGCGCCAGCAGCGCGCCGTTGCGGAGGTCGTCGCCGAAGGCGACCTCCGCCGAGGCGACGGCGTCGCGGAAGACGACGTCGATCGCGCGCTCGCCCGGCAGCCGACAGCGGTAGACGCGCCCCGCGTCCAGCGTCGCCGCCGTCACCGGCCGCCAGGCGTCGTCGCCGGCGCCGAGCGGGCGCACGCGCCGGGCCTGGTGCGGCGACAGCATGGTCACCTCGATGCCCGCGTCGGCGAGCCCGACGAGGCTCGGAACGTCGACCGCCATCTCGGGCAGCCACATGGCGTGGGCGGGGCGGCCGAAGCGATGCGCGAAGTCGGCGAGCCCCCAGCGCACCTGGGTCGCGACGTCGCGTGCCGTCGACAGCGGCAGGATCGGATGGCCCCACGGCTGCGCCCAGCCGTGGCCGTGCCCCGTGCGTACGACGCCCTCGGCGTCGGCCGCACGCATCGCCGCCAGCACGTCGGGGGCGTGCGTCGCGAGCCAGGACGCCAGCGTCGGCCCGACGTTCCAGCTGATGGCGCCGTAGAGGTTCGTCACCTCGGCGAGACGATCGGCGGCGTCGAGGATGCGAGCCTGACCGAAGGGGCGGTAGCACTCGCGGGTGATGCGCGCGTTCCAGTCGCGATCGGGTGCCGCCTCGGGCTCCGGCTCCACCAGGCCGAGCCAGGGATCCTCGCGGGGCGGCTGATAGAAATGGCCGTGGAAGCAGATCGCGCGCAGCGTCATCGGACTCGACCGAGACTGCCGGCTCGGCCCGCCGTGGGCAAGCAACGGCGGCCGCGTGGAGAGCGGCCGGCGGGCTCAGGCGCGCGCGGCGTCGGGCGTGCTGCGCAGGATCGTGCGGCGATGGGCTCCCTGGCCCTCGCGTCGGACCTGGACGTCGATGCCGCGTGCACCGAGCGCCTGGAAGCGCTCGGCGACGCGCGCGACGTCGGCAGCCGGAACGTTGGCGCCCAGCACCACCTCGAGGCGGGCGCCGCGCCCGGCGTGGAGCGCGTCGTCGACGATGGCCTCGACCGCGTAGGGCGTGAGCCACTCGGTGCGATCGAGCGTGGGCCGGCCGCTGCCCGCGGCGGGGATCACGCGCGCGCCGACGCGCACCGGCTCCGCCGGGCTCTCGCTTCGCGCCACCGCGACCCGCCGGTTGCGGGCGGCGGCGACCACGGCGTCGATCAGCTCGCCGACGGTGCGCACGTCCGCGAGGACCCGCTCCGGGAGGCCGATCCCGAGGTCGTCCTCGAGCGCGACCGAGACCTCGAGCAGGTCGAGCGAGTCGGCGGCGAGGTCGTCGCGCAGCGACACGTGCGGGCCCATATCCTCGGCGCCGACGCCGAGGTGGTCCGCGATCAGCGCGCGTACGCGCTGGGCCACTCCGTCGAGCATCACCTTCCTCCCCTGCGCTCGGCGATCACCGGCGCCGGTCCGTGCCGGCGCTGCGATACTCGCCGGTCACCGCGCGACCGGCCCGGATGGACCGGTGCGGCACCGATCGGCTCGGGGACGTGTGCACCCACGACGTCCGGGCCACGCACGACCACGTGTCCCAGCGCATCCGGTCCGACACCCCGGGAACCCGGTCACGCGGCGACCAGCGAAGGTGAGATGCGTTCATGCGATCCGGTCCACCGGTTGCAGACGCCGTGCCGATCGCGCCGGCCGGCCGACGCCTCGCCGCCCGCTCCCCCGGCAGCGCATGGGCGTCAAAGGGAACGCGGACTTGCGTCGTGCCCCCGGGGGCTCATGCAGAGGTCGCGCCGCGACGCGGCGCACGAAGACCGAGGCAGGACTGCACGCTCCTGTGACGCAGCGTCACGGCCATGACGCCACGGCGGCGAGCGTCAGCCGGCCATGGTGAGGCCGCCCGAGACCGAGATCACCTGGCCGGTGACGTAGGCGGCGCCCGGCGAAACGAGCCAGCGCACCGCGCCGGCGACGTCTTCGGGACGCCCGAGCCGGCCGAGCGGGATCGCCCGCCGCATGCCCGCCAGGACCTTCGCGCCCTGCTCGCCCGCCATCACCTCGGCGAGGAGCCGGGTCTCGGTCGGACCCGGACAGACGGCGTTCACCGTGACCTGATGCCGCGCCACCTCGCGCGCCGCCGCCTTCGTGAAGCCGATCACGCCGGCCTTGCACGCCGAGTAGACGACCTCGCCCGAGCTGCCGACGCGGCCCGCGTCGGACGCCACGTTGACGACGCGACCGCCGGCGCGTGCGATCATGCCGGGAAGGATGAGCCGTGCGACGTGCAGCACGCCCTTCAGATTGACGTCGATGAGCCGGTCCCAGAGCCGCGGATCGCTGTCGACGAAGCGGCCGAACACGTCCCAGCCGGCGTTGTTGACGAGCACGCTCGGCGGCCCGAGAGCGGCCTCGAGCGCGGCCAGCGCCGCCGCCACGGTCTCGGGTACGGTGACGTCGGCCGCGCAGGCACGGGCGCGCCCGCCGGCCGCGGCGATCGCCGCGGCGGTGTCGGCGGCGCCGTCGGCGTCGCGGTCGAGCACACCCACCGCGAGCCCGTCCGTCGCCAGCCCGAGCGCGATCGCGCGCCCGATGCCGCGGCCCGCGCCGGTGACGATCGCGCTCGTGACGACCTCAGCCGGGGACGACGGCCGTGAACGCGCCGCTCACCGTGGCCTCGCCCTTCTGGTTGAGCGCGACCACCTCGCCGTCGATGCGCCGCTCGCCCTCGGCCTCGTAGCGGCGCGTGACGCGCCCGGTGCACGTGATGACGTCGCCGGGCCACACGCGCGTCGCGAAGCGCACCTTGAAGCGGCGCAGGCACGCGACGCTGCCGACGAAATCGGTGACGCAGCGGCCGACGAGGCCGGCGGTGAGCATGCCGTGCCCGAACACGGTGGGATTGCCGGCGGCCTGCGAGAAGGCGTCGTCGTGATGGATCGGGTTAAAGTCGCCCGATGCGCCGGCGTAGCGCACGAGATCGGTGCGCGTGATCGGCCCGGTGACGACGGCGGGGATGACGCTGCCCTCGGCGAAGCGGTCGGCCATCGCGTCTACTCCCTCACCGCGCCCGCCGTCTCGATGGCGGTGTTGCGCATGTAGGCGACGACGTCGCCCTGGGCGTTGCGGAACTCGGTCTCGCCGACGACGAAGGTCATGGTGCCGCCGCGCTTGCCCTGCTTCTCGAAGACCTCCCTGGTACGCGAGCGGAAGGTCAGTACGTCGCCGGCACGGATGGGACGCAGGTACTCGAAGTCCTGCTCGCCGTGCAGGAGGCGTTTCAGGTCCAGCTTCACGGCGGCGCGCGTCTCGCCGAGGTCGCGGATCCAGTGCGCGATGGTCATGAGGAACGTCGGCGGCGCCAGCGCGCCCTGGTCGTCGGAGTAGAGCGGGCTCGGGTCCTTCACCGCGCGCGCGAACTCGCGGATCTTCCCGGTCTCGACGATCATCGTGGTCGCCGGGCCCCATACGCCCAGCAGGCTGCGGTCGACCTGCGCCATCCGGTGCGTCTCCTCTAGAGGTCGATGTGCTGCGCGACCAGCTCGCGGTTCCAGGTGGCGTCGCCGAACGTCACCTCGGAGCTCTTCGCCCGCTTGAAGTAGAGGTGCATGTCGTGCTCCCACGTGAAGCCGATGCCGCCGTGGATCTGGATGCCCTCGCCGGACACGTGGCGGTAGGCGTCGGAGCAGTAGGCCTTGGCCATGGCCGCCGCCAGCGGCGCCTCGGCGACGTCGTTCGCGACCGCCCAGGCCGCGTAGTAGGTCACCGACTTCGAGCTCTCGACCTCGACCAGCATGTTGGCGCACTTGTGCTGGATCGCCTGGAAGCTGCCGATCGGCTTGCCGAACTGCTCGCGCACCTTGGCGTACTCGACGCTCATCTCGAGGACGCGCTGCGCGCCGCCGCACATCTCGGCGCAGAGCCCGACCTTGCCGCGGTCGACGATGCGGTCGAGCAGCGCCCAGCCCTGCCCCGGCGTGCCGAGCACACGGTCGGCGCCGACCTGCACGCCGTCGAGCTTCACCTCGGCGAGGCGCCGTGTCTGGTCCATCGTCTTGAGCGGCGTGATCGCGACGCCCTTCGCCTTGGCGTCGACGAGGTAGAGGGTGATCCCTTCGCTCCCCTTCGAGCCGGGGGCGCGCCCCGCGACCACGAGCAGGTCGGCGGTGTGCGCGTCGGGCACGAAGAGCTTCGTGCCGGCGAGCACGGCGCCGCCGCCCGCGGGCTTCGCCTCGAGCGCGATGCCGTCTGGGTCCCAGCGCCCCGAGGGCTCGAGCTGTGCGAGCGTCACCTGCAGCCCGCCCGCGGCGAGCTGCGGCAGATACTCGGCCTTCTGCGCCTCGCTGCCGCCCTCGACGAGCGCCACGCCGCCGACGACCACGGTCGAGAAAAACGGCCCCGGCAGGACGACACGGCCCATCTCCTCGAGCACGACGATGAGGTCGACGAACGTGAGACCCGAGCCGCCGTGCTCTTCGGGCAGGACCAGCCCGGTCCAGCCGAGCTCCGCCATCTTCTTCCAGACGGCGTCGGTGTAGCCGCGCTCGTCCTCCATCATCTTGCGCGCGTAGCCGATCGGCGCCTCCTTCTGGAGGAAGTCGCGCGCCGACTGCCGGAGCATCTCCTGCTCTTCGCTGAATCCGAAATCCATGACGGGGAGCCCTCGTGCGCGCCGCTCAGGCGGGACGCGCCTTCCAGAAGTAGTTGGTGAAACCGCCGCCGTCGTGGAGCCGACGGAAGGTGAGCTCGACGGGCATGTCGACCTGCACCGCCTCGGGGTCGCAGTCGGTGAGCTGGCAGTAGAGCCGTCCGCCGCCCTCGAGATCGATCACGGCGTGCGTGGTGGGCGGGTCGGGGCTCTCGAAGATGTGGTCGTGCGTGAAGGTGAAGACGGTGCCGCGGCGGGCGAGCTTCACGTCCTCCAGGGCGCCGGGCTTCTGGCACTCGATGCAGACGCGATGCTTCGGGTACTGCACGACGCCGCACTGCGGGCAGCGTCCGCCCCACAGCGGCAGCACCTCGCGGCGGTCGCGGAAGAGGATCACCGGCGACGACGCGTCGGGCGCCCCGCCCTCGCGTCGCACGAGACGGCGGAACTTCGCGTAGCGGCCGTACGACGGCAGCGGGCGCTTCACCTCGATCTGCTGCGAGACGCCCGCGCCGGCCCGGGTGCTCACGCCGGTGGCGCGAAGGAGGATCGCGTCGGCGCCGTCGCCGTATCCGAGGATCAGCACGAGGTCTCCCGCCTTCGCGCGCTCGAGGGCGGCGACGAGCATGAGCAGCGGCTGCGCCGCGCCGCTGTCGCCGACGGTCATGAAGAAGCCGTCCTGGAGCTGCTTCTTCGCATCGAGGCCGAGGCCCTTCGCCACCCCCTGCGGCGCGCGCGGGTTCGGCTGCGGCAGGATCACCGTGGCGAGATCGGCGGGCGCGACCCTGGCCTTGGCGAGCAGGCCCTTCGCCGCGTCGACGAGGAGCCGGGCGTAGCCGTATTTGCCCTCGAAGGCGCTCGGAAACGCGTGCGCGTAGCGCTGCTCGTCGGTACGCCAGGTGCCGACGAGATCGTCGGCGATCTGATGGACGGCGACGATCTCCGCGAGACCGGGCTCGTTGCCCACGAGGACCGCGGCGCCGGCGTCGCCGAAGGTCTGCTCGTTCATCGACTCCGGCTCGCCGAGGCGGCAGTCCCCCGCGGCGACGACCACCCGCTCCGCCCCCGCCGCCACCGCATCGAGCGCGGCGATCAGCGCGGACGTCCCGGCCCGCAGCGACGCACCGACGTCGAGCGTGCGCACGGCCGCAGGCAGGTCGAGCACGGCTGCGATCGTCGCCGCGCCCTGCTTCTCGGCGTACGGCGCGCTCGTGGTCGCGAAGTAGACCGCCGCCGCCCCGGTCGCGTCGGCACCGAGCCCGAGGGCGGCGCCGACCGCCATGGTGAGGCTGTCCTCGTCGTGATTGGCCACGGCGCGCTCGCCGGGCATGGGCAGGCCGCCCCACTCGCGCGCGATCGTCTCGCGCGGCAGGCGGTAGCGGGGAACGTGCGCAGCAGCGGCGAGGATACCGGCCATCGGACGACGCCTCCTTCAGATCACGCCGCGGCCGCGCAGCTCGTCGATCTGCGCCGCGGTGTAGCCGAGTCTGCCGAGCGCCTCGTCGGTATGCGCGCCGAGCGCCGCGGGCGGCGTGCGCATCGTCGGGGGCGTCGCCGACAGCTTCACGGGGTTGCCGAGCGTGCGACGGCCGTCGAGCTCGACGACCATCTCGCGATGCTTCACCTGCGGATCGTCGAGCGTCTCCGAGAGCGTCGCGACCGGGCCGAAGCAGATGTCCTTGTCGGCGAGCTGCGCGACCCATTCCGCCATCGTCTTCTCGCGGAATTTGGCGCGGAGGCGGCGGAACATCTCCTCGCGCTTCTCGCCGCCGGCGAACTGCGTCTCGACGTACTCCGGCATGCCGAGCTCGGCGCAGAGGTTGCGCCAGAAGTGCGGCTCGAGCGCACCGACGGTGACGTGCCGGCCGTCGAGCGTCTCGTAGATCGCGTAGCAGGGATGCTGCCCGGTGAGCATCGTCTCGCCGCGCCGCGGCTCGGCGCCCTGCGCCAGCAGATTGAAGACGTTGATCACCTGCCAGGCGACCGCGCCGTCCATCATGCCGACGTCGACGTACTGCCCCGTGCCGCTCGCCTCGCGCGAGAGCAGCGCCGCGAGGATGCCGGCGACGGCCACCATCGCGCCGCCGCCGAGGTCCGCGATCTGCACGCCGGGGATGGCAGGCAGGTCGTCGGGCCCCGCGCCGGTGACGCCGATCACGCCGGCGAAGCCGAGGTAGTTGACGTCGTGACCGACCCGGTCGCGGTACGGTCCGTCCTGGCCGTAGCCCGAGATCGAGCAGTAGACCAGGCGCGGGTTGACGGCGCGCAGCGTCTCGTAGTCGACGCCCAGCTTCTTCGCCCCGCCCGGCCGGCCGCCCTCGAGCACCACGTCGGCCTCCCGCACCAGCTCGTGGAAGACCTTGCGACCCTCGGGCGCCTTCAGGTTGAGCGTCACGCTGCGTTTGTTGCGCCCGAGGAGCGGGATGCCGAGGCCCATCGGATCCGTCGGCGCCGTGACCACCGTCACGTCCATGCCGAGGTCGGCGAGGAGCATGGATGCGAACGGGCCGGGAAGCTGGCGGGACAGATCGAGGAGCTTGAAGCGGGAGAGTGCGCTCATGGGGCCGGGTTGAGGTAGCAGTGCCCGGGCCGGGGAGTCCAGCGTTGCGGGGGGCCTGCGCTCGCCCTCAGGCGTCGTCGAGGGCGGCGAGGACGGCGAGCAGGTCGCGCAGGGCGGCCGGCTCGTGGGTGCGGATGCAGGCGGCGCCGTGCTGGATGGCCCACAGCTCCACGGCGGCGGACGCGACCGTGCGCGCGTCGCGGGGACGAGCCGTGAGGTCGCGGAGGAAGCCCTTGCGGGAGACCGAGATCAGGAGCGGGAGGTCCCAGCGCCGGGCGAGGCGCGGGAGGGCGCGCAGGACCGCGAGGCTCGGGTCGGGGCCGGTGCCGAGGAAGAGGCCCATGCCGGGGTCGAGGATCAGGCGGTCGCGGGTGACGCCGGCGGACTCGAGGGCACGGATGCGGTCGTCGAAGAAGTGCTCGATACGCGCGACGACGGTGGCGGCATCGCCGGCGTCACGGGTGGCGCGCGTGCCGCCGGTGAGGGAGTGCATCACGATCAGACGGCAGTCGGCGCGGGCGAGGTCGGGCCAGACGGCCGGGTCGGGGAAGCCGCGGATGTCGTTCAGCAGCGCCACGCCCTCGCCGATCGCCCAGCGCTGTGTCGCGGGCTGCCAGGTGTCGATCGAGAGCGCGGCGCCGGCGGCGTGGAGGCGCGCGACGACGGGACGCAGGCGCGCGATTTCCTCGTCGGCGGTGACCGGCGTCGCCTCGGGAGCGGACGAGGCGGGGCCGAGGTCGATCACGTCGGCCCCCGCCGCGAGCAGGGCCTCGGCGTGGGCGACGGCGGCGGCGGGGGTGCGGTAGCAACCGCCGTCGGAGAAGGAGTCGTCGGTGACGTTGACGATGCCGAGGATGGTCGGGCGCGGGAGCGGAGGCACCGGTCCGAAAACTACGCGGGGCGCCTCTCGTGGTCGAGAGGCGCCCCGCGGCGGGCGACGTGCGGGGCAGCGGCCCCGCACGTCACCTGCTCAGTGACCGGCGGCGACCAGCGCCGCGACGGTGAACCAGTCGTCGGTGATGCCGGCGGCCTCGCCCTGGTGGTAGTACCAGCCCTGCTCGCCCGGGAAGCGCGGGCTCGGCAGCGACGCCTTGGTCGCGTGCTCGAGCTGCATGTCCATCATGAGGATGGCGGGCGCGAACGGCATCTCGTCCTCATAGACGATCGCGTTGTTGCCCGGGACCGTCTTGCGGAAGCTGATGTCGTTGATCCACACCTTCCAGAGCTCGCCCGAACGGTCGTAGATGTCCGAGTACGGGATGCCCCAGGTCTCCTTGTCGATGAACAGCACGCGCTTCGAGTAGGCGTACTGCGGCAGCTTCGACGTGCCCTCGATGACGTAGACCTTCCGCTTCTCCCACACCTCGTCGAACGCCCAGTCGACCGTCGAGTCCCACTTGACCGGGTAGTTCTGCGCGTGGGCGATCGCCAGCACCTCCTTGTCGCCGAGGTACTTCCAGTCCATCCAGGCGATGTGGCCGGCGTAGCCGTAGTAGCTGTCGACGTCGGTGTCCTGGCCGAAGAGCGCGTCCGAGCGCTGTGCGGTCGAGAGACGGCGCACGCGGCGCAGCGACGGCAGGTACAGCCACGAATCGTCCTGCTTCGACGAGTCGATGTAGCGGTTGCCGAGCGCGCCGACGCCCTTCAGGTCGAAGGGCTCGAGGATCGGATACAGGCCCTGCTGGGCGCGATAGCCGTTCGGGTTCGGCTTCTCCGGCTTCGGATCGACGTAGAGGCGGCCGTTCCAGAAGAGCCGGCGGAAGTGGTCGAGCAGGAAGTGGCGCTCGACCGACATCGGGCCGTACTCGGGCACCGTGCCGGTGTCGGCGTCGAAGTTGCGCAGGTCGGTGTCGTCGAGGCCGTTCACGAAGCCGTAGTCGTAGTTCCACATCACCTTGAAGGCGAACTGCGGATCGGACGGCTCGATGCCCGGGAACGGCTGGCCCGCGACGTAGTTCTGCACGTTCAGGCCGTCGGCAGAGAGCTTCACCTGCGACGCGTACTTCTCGGTGGCCTCCTTGTAGGCGCGCGGCCACTCGACCTTCTTGGTCTCGATGATGGTCATGGGCATGCCGCGCTTCACGCACCACTCGACCCCCGGCGAGACCAGGCCGCTGATCTTGGCGACGTTGTCGCGGTTGATCTTGTCGCCCGGCGACACGTCGGCCCCGGCGTACGGGCCGGCGACGACGCCGACGGTCACTGCCGCCACCGCGGCGGCGAAGATCCTACGCATCAGTTCTCCCCCCTGAAGCCGGCTCAGTGTCCGGCAGCGACCAGCGCGGCGACCGTGAACCAGTCGTCCGTGATGCCCGACGCCTCACCCTGGTTGAAGTACCAACCCTGCTCACCGGGGAAGCGCGGGCTCGGCAGCGACGCCTTGGTCGCGTGCTCGAGCTGGATGTCGACCATCACGATGGACGGGATGAAGCCCATCTCGTCGTCGTAGGTGATGGCATTGTTACCGGGCACGGACTTCCGGAAGCTGAAGTTGTTGATCCAGATCTTCCAGAGCTCGCCCGAGCGATCGTAGATGTCGGTGAACGGGATCGTCCACGATTCCTTGTCGATGAAGATGACGCGCTTCGAGTACGCGTACTGCGGCAGCTTGGAGATGCCCTCGACGACGTAGACCTTGCGCTTCTCCCACACGTCGTCGAACGCCCAGTCGACCTTCTCGTGCCACTTCACCGGGAAGTGCTGGCCGTGCATCGAGCCGAGGATCTCCTTCTCGCCGAGGTACTTCCAATCCATCCAGGCGATGTGGCCCGAGTAGCCGTAGTAGCTGTCGACATCGGTGTCCTGGCCGAAGAGCGCGTCCGAGCGCTGCGCCGTCGAGAGACGGCGCACGCGACGCAGCGACGGCAGATAGAGCCACGAGTCGTCCTGCTTCGACGAGTCGACGTAGCGGTTGCCGAGCGCGCCGACGCCCTTCAGGTCGAAGGGCTCGAGGATCGGATAGAGACCCTGCTGGGCGCGATAGCCGTTCGGGTTCGGCTTCTCCGGCTTCGGGTCGACGTAGAGGCGCCCGGTCCAGAAGAGCCGGCGGAAGTGATCGAGGAGGAAGTGACGCTCGACGGTGAGCGGGCCCTGGTCGGCGATCGAGCCCGTGTCGGCGTCGAAGTTGCGCAGATCGACGTCGTCGGTGGTGAGGAAGTTGTAGCTGTAGTTCCACATGATCTTGTAGGCGAGCTGCGGATCGCTCGTCTCGAGATTCGGGAACGGCAGCCCGGCGACGTAGTTCTTGACGTCGAGCCCATCGGGCGTGAGCTTCACCTGCGCGGCGTACTTCTCGGTGGCTTCCTTATATGCGCGCGGCCACTCGATGCGCTTGGTCTCGCTCACCGTGATCGGCCAGCCGCGCTTGACGCACCACTCCATGCCGGGGGAGAGCAGATCCTTCGCCGCCGCGACGTTGTCCGGACCGATCTTCGTCCCCGGTGACACGTCCGCCCGTGCGGCCTCGGCAAGCAGCAACGTGGTGCAAACGAGAGCGCTGAAGAGCGAGCCCGTCATGGCCCACCGGCGAGTGGTCGTGAGCATGGGACACGCTCCTCCTTGGGATCGGTCGCGCGACGTGGCTCCGCTCCTACACCTGCCCCGCAACTCCGGTCAACGGGGTTTGGGCTCCGACGCGCTCACCCGCGGCGTCCGGCGGCACGGTGGCGGAGGGGAGCGCCTGGAACAGGAGGTCCTCGTAGGTGCGGAGCTGGCGTCCGAGCACCACGACGCCGTCGTCGCCCGCGCGCATGGCGTAGATCGCGGTCCCGGTCGGGTTGGGGCCACCGAGCGTGAGCGCGACCGTCGAGCCGTCGGCGAGGCGCAGCTCGATCGCCGTCGCCCGCTCGTCGAGGCCGAAGGCGCGTCGGTCGTCGGGTGCCGTCGTGCGGTCGATCTCCTCCGCTTCCGCCAGCGCCCGCACGAAGGCGGTCACCAGGTCGCCGGGGACGGCCGCGCCGCTGGGCTCGACGACCGTCCACTGCGTACCCGTTCGGGCGACCACGAGGGCTCGTCCACCGCGGGCCACGCGCAGGCCGATCAGCTCGTCGGGTACGAGGCGCAGGAATCGGGGACGGCCGTCGCCGGGCTCCGCCGCCGGCGGCGCCTCGCCGCGCCACCACCAGGCGCCGAGCGCCAGGCACACGAGCCAGAGGACGACGACCTGCCGCCAGTGCATGCCTAGGCTCCGAACCGGCGGCGCAGCACGAGGACGATCCCGACGAGCGCGAACACGGCCGGCTGCACGACCGCGACCAGCCAGAAGATGCGGGTGCCCGCCTCCGACGAGACGAAGAACTGGTTCAGCCCCGGCACCTGCCGCGAGGGACGGCTGGCGATCGCCTGCGGGTCGCGGCCCAGCCACGCCACGCTGTTCACGAGCAGGTCCTTGTTGCCGAGGAACTCGATGAAGAAGTTGCTCGCGAACTCCGCGTTGCCGTAGACGACGAGGCGCCCCTGGCGCGCGTCGCCGTTCGCATCCGGGGCGACGAGAAACGTCGTCTCCGCGCCGACGACGAGCGGCCCCCGCCGGTCGCGCCCCGGCTGCAACGGCATGTCGCCTCCACGCACCGCCGGGGTGTCGGGGGTGGCCCAGCTGTCCTTCCCCGTGGTCACGATCGGCGCCGCCACCACGCCCGGCGTGCCGTCCGGCGGCAGGCCGATCGAGCGCGAGAGCGAGAACAACGGCGGCGCTTCGAGCCCGGCCGCGATCGCGTGCGTGCGGCGGTCGACCTGCACCTGCATGGTGACGTACTCGCCGCCGTACAGGCGCGCCCCCGGGTCGACGACGACGTCCTCCGGCAGCGCGAGCCCGTAGCGCTCGCCGATCAGCTTCGCGAGAGCGGGGGCGCGGCCGGGGTCGAGGAGCAGGAGGGCGTGGCCCGGACGCTGGAGGAAGCGATCGAACGCCGCCAGCTCCTCGGGCAGGAAGTCCTTCTTCGGGCCGATGACGGCGAGCACGTCGATGCCGACCGGAACTTCGTCGGCGAGCAGCGAGACCGGCACGACCTCGTAGTACTGCTGCTCGAGGAAGGCCCGCGCGAGCGCGTAGCCCGTCGTGCGATCGGTACTGACGAGGTCGCCCTCGCCGTGCCCCGTCACCCAGCCGACGGTGCGCCGCTGCTGCCGCGTGACCTGGAGGATCGCCGCGATCAGGATCTCCTCGCGCGGATTCGAGAACACGCGGCGCCGGCCGCCGGACTCGACGACGAGCGCGCCGTACGAGTCGACGCCGTGCTCGCGCGCCAGCGCCGGGCTGCGGTTGACGTCGACCTCGTCGATGCGGACGCCGGGCGCGTGCGCCCGCACCTGGCGCAGGAGGTCGCGGATCATCGGGTTGCGCGCGTCCTGGCTGCGCAGGAACGCGAGGATGCGGACGTCGCCGTGGAGGTCGCCCAGCACCCGCTTGGCGTGCTCGGAGAGAGTGTAGCGCTGCTCCGGCGAGAGATCCAGCCGCCAGGCACGCCGATCGAGCAACGCCTGCGCGAAGAGCAGGATGCCCACCAGCGCCGGCAGCGCGAGCAGGACGCGCAGCGCCTGCCCGCCGGCCGTCAGCGCCGGCCGCGCCACTGCCGCGCCTCCAGCACGCGCAGCGTGCCCCACACGAACGCGCCGGTGAGGAAGAGGAAATAGAAGACGTCGCGCGCGTCGACGACGCCGACGGTGAAGGGTTGGAAGTGGTTGAACATCGACACCGCCCGCACGATCTCGAGCGAGCCGCTCGCGCTCGCGGCCTCGTTCCACGAGAGCAGCCAGAGGAGCAACAGCGGCATGGCGGTGAGGAACGCAGCGAGCACCTGGCTGTCGGTGCAGGCCGACACGAACAGGCCGTACGACGCACACGCCGACGCGAGCAGGAGCAGACCCAGGTACCCCGCGATCAGCGGCGCGATCGGAAACGCCTGGATGCCGTAGAGCCAGAACGGGTACGCCAGCGTGCAGGCGAGCAGCATCGCGACGACGGTCATGCACGCGCCGAGCTTCGCCGCGACGAGGACGCCGTCGCGCACCGGATACGTCAGCAGCAGCTCCAGCGTGCCGAGCCGGCGCTCCTCGGCGAGGAGCCGCATGGTCAGCAGCGGAATGGCGAGCATCAAGACCAGGCGCACGTCCATGAAGACGAGCTGCCAGAGGTTCTCCATGATGCTGACGCCGAACCCGAAGGTGACGAAGTAGATCAGGTCCGAGTGGAAGTAGTAGCCGGTGTAGGCGAGGAACGCGGCCGCCACGAGGTAGACCAGCGGCGAGCCGAAGTACGTCCGCAGCTCCTTGCGGAGCACCGCCATGAACGCCCGCATGGTCGCTCACCGCACCGCGCGCACGAACAGGTCCTCGAGGGTCGGCGTCGCCACCTGGACCTCGAGCAGCGTGTAGCCCGCCGCCACGACCGCCGGCGCCACCGCGCGCTGCACGCCCTCCGGCTCCGGGGCGCTGAGCACGAAGCGCGTCCCGGCGCCCTCGCCCGCGTCGACGCTCACCGCCGACACGCCCGGCAGGGCGGCGAGCAGCGCCCGCACGGCGTCCGCCGGACCTTCGACGCGCACGTGTACGCGGCCGACGCCCTCGAGCCGCCGCGCCAGCCCGTCGGCCGAATCCTCGGCCACGAGGCGGCCCTTCGACAGGATCACGATCTTCGAGCACAGCGCGCTCGCCTCGGAGAGGATGTGGGTCGAGAGCAGGACCGTGCGGTCGGCGAGCGCGCGCACGAGCCCGCGCATCTCGACCGCCTGCACGGGATCGAGCCCGACCGTGGGCTCGTCGAGGACCAGCACGTCGGGATCGCCGAGCAGGGCCTGGGCCAAGCCGACACGCTGGCGATACCCCTTCGAGAGCTTGCCCGTCAGGCGATCGGCCATCGCCACGAGGCCGCAGCGCTCCAACGCCTCGCCCACCGCGCGCCGCCGCGCCCGCGCGTCGAGCCCCTTCACCTCGGCGACGAACGCGAGGTACCGCCGCACCGTCAGATCCGGGTACAGCATCACCTGCTCGGGCAGGTACCCGACCCGGCGGCGCTCCGACACCGGCCCCGCCCCGACCTCGACCCCGCCCACGCGCACGCGGCCGGAGGTCGGCGAGAAGTACCCGATGAGGCAGCGCATGAGCGTGCTCTTCCCCGACCCGTTCGGGCCGAGGAGCGCCGCCACCTCGCCCCGCCCGACCGAGAACGAAACGTCGTCCACGGCGCACACGGCGCCGTAGTACTTCGTACAGTGCTCGACCTCGATCAGGGTGACGTCAGGGCGTGCTCAGTGGCCGGGGAACTTCTCGCCACGCTCCTCGCGGCGCTTGCGGCGCCGCGCGTGCATCATCTCGTCGGCGACGATGACGATGATGCTGAACACCGTGACGATGGCGATCGATTCCCAGAGACCCATGGTGCGGGCTCCTCAGCTCGCCGCCGCGGCGCGCGCAGCGACGACGTTCGGGTTCTTGGTGTTGGCCTCCTTCATGATGAACTTCGGCTTCAGCGCGATCACCATGACGGGCAGGAGCGAGACGCCGGCGAGGAAGCTGATGAGCATCCAACCCGCCAGCATCACGCCCATGATGGCGTTGAAGGCGATGTTCGAGAAGGCCCATGCCGCGGTGCTAAACACCATACAGACCGCGGTAAAGCTGACCGCCTTGCCGGTGGTCACCATCGCCTCGCGCATCGCCTCGGTGAGATCGCCACGCACCTGGATCTCCTCGATCGTACGACTGAGGATGTAGAGGCCGTAGTCGATGCCGAATCCGAGACCTACGGTCACGAGCGGCAGCGTGTTGATGTTGATGCTGATGCCGGCGAGCGCCATGGTCGCGTTGATGACGATGTTCGCCACCATGAGCGGCGCCAGCAGATAGAACCCCGCCGCCCACGAGCGGTAGGTGAACAGCACGATGATGTACATCGACCCGAACCCGAGCAGGTTCATCAGCAGGTCGTTGCGGAGGAGCTCCTGGTTGGCGGCTGCGAGCACGCCGATCAGGCCGCCGGCCAGCTTGAAATCGGCCTTGTCCATCGGGTTGGCGGCGATGAACTCCTGCGCGCGCTGGATGATGCGGGCGATGTTGTCGCCCTTGTGGTTGCGGCAGAAGAAGGTCACGTGTGCCGTCTGGTAGTCCGGCGTCACGTACTTCGCGGTCTCCGTGGGCGGCGAGTTCGCGAAGAAGATGAAGAAGGTCTGGCCGACGTCGCGCACGGTGTTGGGAATGACGCCCCACTTCGGCTCGAGCTCGTGGAACACCATGTTCACGGTGCGCAGGATGTCGGTCAGCGAGAAGCTGTAGCCGACGTCGGGGTCGCGCTCGAGGTAGCGCTGGAACTTCTCCATGGTGTGGAGAACCGACGGATCCTTCATCGCGTCGCGGTCGTGGCCCTCGGCGACGACGATGAGCGGCTCGACGCCGCCGAACTTCTCCTGGATGCGTGCGTGCGAGACGTTGTACGGGGAATCCTTCCACACGAGCGGCGACGCCGACGTCGGGTCCCCGATCGTGATGCCGGTCGCGAAGTAGAGCGACACCACCGTGAGGATCGTCCAGAAGCCGAGGATGACCCCGCGCCCGGACGCGGAGATGTTCCAGTCGGTCACCCGCCGGACGAGGTTCTTGTACCATCCGCGATCCCGCTGGAGGACGACCTCCGGATCGGGCGGCCGCAGGTAGTAGTAGACGATCGGGTTCAGGAGCAGCTCGGACACCGTGATCGCGAGGATCCAGAACGACGCCACGATGGCGAGCTTCTGGAGCATCACGATCGGCACCAGCATGATGACCAGCACGCCGAAGGCGTCCGTGGCCACGCCGGAGAACATCGGCACGAAGAGCTCGGCGAACGACGCCACGATGGCTTTTCGTTGCTGCCAGTTGTTCTTCTCGTACTCCTCGTAATAGCGATCGTGCATCTGGATCGCGTGGCTCACGGCTCTGGCCGTGATGAGGAACGGCATCACGAGGATCAGCGGATCGAGCGCGAACCCGATCAGGTGCACGAAGCCGAGGCCCCAGAACGCGGCGATGATGCCCGTCAGGGTCGGACGCAGCGCCCCACGCCAGTCGTGGAAGTACATCCAGCGCAGGATCCACTCGAGGCAGTACGTGAACGTGAGGATCCAGAACACGTCGCCCGCGTAGGCGTACACCCAGCCGTAGAGTCGCGGCTCACCGGCGACGTAGATCCGGAGGTCGGGCTCCGGCACGGTGATCTTCGCCTGCACCGTCTGCTCGCCGCGCTTGACGTCGAGCGTGGCCTGCGCGCCGCGCGGCTTGGCCGCGATCTCGCGGGAGAGCTCGACGCGGTCGGCGACCGGCACGCCGTCGACGGCGACGATGACGTCGCCCTGCTTGATCTCTGCCTCGAAGGCCGTCGTGCCGCGATAGACGGCCTCGACCAGCGCCGGCGTCGGCTGATCGGGCTTGAGCGGATCCTTGCCCTTGATCAGCGCGCCGAACCAGCCGCGCTCGAACGGCGCGATGACGCGCTCGTTGAACTCGGTGAACGTGCGCCGGTGATCGAGACGCCCCTCGATGAAGTTGGCGCGCACCAGCGCAGCCTGGTCGTCGAGCGAGACGAGGATGCCGTAGACGCTCTCCGTGTTGTGGACGATGCGCTTGATGTTCGCCGCGTCCTCGGGCGTCTTCGGCAGGCCGATCATGATCGGCTCGGCGCGTAGGAACCCGCCCGACTGGGCGCGCAGGTAGCGCGTGGTGCGGTGGCCGATC
This sequence comes from bacterium, assembly GCA_026129405.1. Taxonomy (NCBI): domain Bacteria; species bacterium. Next base: position 208,291 of record JAHCID010000005.1, on the reverse strand, counting down.
GAGTCGATCTGGTTGTGGTTCACGCCGTAGACCTGGTCCACGGCTTCCGTGATCTTGTAGATGCGTGCGAGGGTCGGGACGTTGAAGATGTCCCCCTCGGGCACCTCGACCATCAGCTGGATGTTGTTCGCGCCGCCGAAGGTGGGCGCGTACTTGTTGTGGATCTGGACGAAGGGGTGCGTCTGCGGGAGCAGATCGCCGAAGCTGGTCTCGAGCTTCAGCTGGAAGGCCCAGTAACCGAACAGCGCCGTGACCAGCGCGACGACGATGGTGACCGGGTGCCGGTAATCGATGAGACGCTCTCCGAGCCAGTAGAGCGCTTTTTTATCCTGTTCGCTGGTTTCACCGCTGCTCATGACGGTCCTCCACCATCATCCCTGCGACGGCAGCCACGTCGTGCCGCCGTCCGTGGTCCGGAAGATGAGGCCGAAGCCGCCCACCATCCAACCGTGCTGGGGATCGGAAAAGTCGACGGCGCGAAGCCAGGTCAGCACGTCCTGGCCGATCTCGGCCCGGCGCCAGATGTCGGAGTCGGGATCATGCTTCACCACCTGGCCGGCGGCGCCCACCGCCCAACCGCCACCGTCGGGGAAGAGGACGATGTCGTAGAGCGGATCGACGAGCTTGAAGTCGCCGCCGTCGGTCTGGCTGTAGGACCAGTCGATGCCGTTCGACGTGCGCGCGATGTGGCCCTCGAGGCCGGCGGCGACCGCCGTTTGCGGGTCGCGCGCGTAGACGCCGAAGAGCGTCGGCAGGTCGAGGAGATCGAAAAACTCCGTGCCCTCGAGAAGCGACCGCGTCTGCTCCTTCCAGGTCTCGCCGCCGTCGGTGGTGTGCATCACCTTGCCGAACTCACCCACGATCCAGCCCTCGGTCGGCGATACGAAGCGGACGTCGTAGAAGATCGGATCGGCGGCCGCGAGACTCTGGCCGCCGGAGAGGTCGGCCTCCATCGGCACCTTGCGCGACCGCCAGGTCTTGCCGCCGTCGGTCGTCGACACGAGGATCGAGCGGTCGCCGACGGCCCACGCGGTGTTGGCGTCGACGGCGTCGACGTTGAACAGGTAGGCGCGCTTCTCGGTGCCGTCAGGCTCCGTGAAGGTCGCGTTCGACTCCTGCTTCTGCCAGCTCTTGCCGCCGTCCTGCGTGTGCAGGACGAGGCCGTCCTGGCCGACCATCCAGCCGGTGTTCTCGTCGACGAACTTCACGCCGTAGAGCGCCTGGTCGGTGCCGCTCGGCAGCATGGTCCAGTTGCGACCGCCGTCCTTCGTCTCGAGGACCTTACCGGCGTAGCCGACGACCACGGCACGATCCTTCGAGAGCGCCTGTACATCGAAAAACCGATCGGTGACGTAGATGGTCCGCTCGGCGAGCGGCGTCATCTCGACTTCTCGGTGACACCCCAAGGTCAGGGCGCACAACATGATCCCGACAGGGATCCGCCAGCGGCGCATGAAACCTCCCCCGGTGGGCCGTGCGGCCAGGCCCCCCGCGGCGGCGGACCTAACAAACCCTGTGTTAGAGTGTCAATGGGGTCTCAGCGCCGTCGCAGACGGATTACGTCTTCGGCGCGAGATCCGGGAACCACTCCTTCACCTGCGCGGGCTCGAGCAGCAGCTGCTGATCGACCTTCCACGCACCGTCCTCCTTCACGAGCGTGTAGAGCTCGTACTCGGTGAGGCCGAGCGTGTTCGCGAAGCGGTCCTGCGACTCGAGAACGTTCGGCACCTGGGCCTTGTCGCCGTCGACCTTGGCCTTGCCGACTTGGAACGAGAAGATCTTGACGTCGGCGAACGCCATCAGCGCCCTCGACTCCTTCACGTACACCTCTTTGTCCTTGCCCTGGCGCATGGCCTTCGACACGAGCGGGTACGCGTCCTCGAACTTCTCCGCCTTGATGGCGGTGAGATAGCGCGTGAGGACGTCCTCGGGGCTGCCGGGCTCGGCCGCCCGGGCGACGCCGGCGGCAGCCAGCAGAGCGAGCGCGACGAGCAGCGCGCGATGGCGAAGCGGCGACATGGCCGGGTCCGTAGCATGGCACCCAGCGGCCCGGAAGCAGTGACGCACCCTCGCCGGACGAATCACATTTTCGCCGCAGCTGGCACAGCCGAGCGCGGGGAATAGCCCGCGCGCTCTGCGTGCGCCCGTGGCACGTCAGTTGCTCACCTCGCCCCGGAAACGCGTCGGTCCCGGCGCGTGACGCGAACGCGAGAGGAATACAATGGAAGAGAACGCAGGCAACCTGATCCGCAGCCTCCGGCAGAAGCTCGGCATGACGCAGGAGGAGTTCGCCCACGAGATCGCCGTGACCGTCTCGACCGTGAACCGGTGGGAAAACGCCCACGCCGAGCCGAGCAAGCTCGCATGGAAGGCCATCCAGGACCTCGCGCGCAAGCGCGGCCTCACGGACGACCTGTTCCGCACCGCCGCCCTAGCCGACGACTGATCTGCGCGGGGCCTCCGGTCCCGCGTTGGCACCACCCCCCCGGGCGGCGTCGCCCGCGCGACGCCGCCCCCCGCGTGACGCCGCCACGCCGGACGCACGTCCCGTGTCGCGTGCGCAAAGGGGCCGCCGTGCCCCCGTTCCGCGCCCACGCGACGGCACGTCGCCTTGGCGGCGCGTCGCCACCCCGCTCGTTCGCGTCCGTGACGGGACGCGCGCACCGCGTGCGGCGGGCGCCCGCCCGTGGGCACCGACGGCTGCCGCGGCCCGATCGCCCGTCCGGGCCAGCATGCCCCGAACCGCCACCCGGGTGCCGCCGCGACAGGTCCGTGACGCCGTCGCCGTGCCGAGCGCCGCCGCACTCGCGCTCCCGCCGCGCTGCCAGACGCCGCCGAATCGCTGTCGCCGCAAGGAGTTGCAACGCCACGGCCGGACGGCCGCCGCGCCCCCCGCCGGCCCCGACACACGGCACGCGGCTTGCGTCAGGGCTGACACAGCCGCGCCAACCGACGGGCTCTGATGACACACATGCCAGCCGACGATCCCCTGCTTCGCGACGCCCCCCCGCCGCCCGACCGTCGCGACCAGCCGAAGGTGCTGGTCGTGGAGGACGACCCGGACATCCGCAACATCCTCGCCCTCTTCCTGGGCGAGAAGGGGTTCCAGGTGAAGGTCGCCGAGAGCGGCGACCGTGCCCTCGAGATGCTCCACGAGGAGCCGATGGACCTGATCCTCTCCGACGTCCGCATGCCGGGGATGAGCGGCCTCGACCTCCTGCGCGACGTGAAGGAGCGGGACCCGGACATCCAGCTCGTGCTGATGAGCGCCTACTCGAACGTGCGCGACGCCGTCGACGCCATCCAGATGGGCGCCGCCGACTACGTCGAGAAGCCGATCGACTTCCGCCGGCTCGAGCGCGTGCTGCAGACGGTGCTCGAGAAGCGCGACCTCATGCACCGGACGAAGATCCTGGAGCAGCGCCTCCAGGGCATCGTCCAGTTCGAGGGCATGGTGGCGCGCACGCAGCGCATGCTCGAGATGTTCGCCTTCATCGAGCGGCTCGCGCGCTATCCCACCACGGCGCTGATCACCGGCGAGAGCGGGACCGGCAAGGAGCTGGTCGCGCGCTCGCTGCATCATCTCTCGCCGCTGCGCGATCAGCCCTTCATCATCTGCAACTGCACGACGCTCGCGCCGACGCTGCTCGAGAGCGAGCTCTTCGGCTACGTGCGCGGCGCGTTCACCGGCGCCGACCGCGACCGCAAGGGCCTCTTCGAGGCGGCGCACGGCGGCACCATCTTCCTCGACGAGATCGGCGAGCTGCCGCTCGGCGTGCAGGTGAAGCTGCTGCGCGTGCTCGAGAACCGCGAGATCAAGCGCGTCGGCTCGCCGGAGCCGATGAAGGTCGACATCCGCGTGATCGCGGCGACGAACCGCGACCTCCTGCACATGGTGTCGCAGGGGACCTTCCGCGACGATCTGTACTACCGGCTCAACGTCGGCGCGATCCAGCTGCCGCCGCTGCGCGAGCGCGGCGACGACATCGAGCCGCTCGTCCGCCACTTCATCGGCATCTGCAACCAGAAGCTCGGCCGCACGGTCGCGGGCGTCAGCCCGCAGGTGCTGGCGATCTTCCTGCGCTACCCCTGGCCGGGGAACATCCGCGAGCTCGCCAACGTCATCGAGCGCGCGATGGTGGTCGCGAAGGGCAGCGTCATCCTGCCCGAGCATCTGCCGCCGCACATCTTCGAGACGCGCGCGACGCCGAACGGCGACGCCCCCGCGCTGCCGGAGCTGTCGCTGGAGGCGGCGGAGCGCGAGCAGATCCTGCGCGCGCTCCAGGCGTCGGGCGGCAAGCGCATCGAGGCGGCGCGCCTACTCGGGCTCTCGCGGCGCACGCTCTACCGCAAGCTCGACCGCTACGGGATCACCTGATGCACGCGCCGTCCCTCACCGTCGCCGGCGTCGCCGGCCTGCTCGCCTACCTCGGTGCCGCCGTGTGGTGCGACGCCCGCGGCCGTCGCCTGCCGGCGTGGTGCTGCGCCGTGGCGCTCGCGGCGGCCGTCGCCGTCGCCGCCTGGGACGGCGGCATCGGCGCACGCGACGCCCTCGCGGGTGCCGCGGTCGCGGCCGCGATCTTCGGCGTCGTCGCGCTCGCCCTCGGTGCCGGCACCGGCGAGCTGCGCCTGGCCGTGGTAGCCGGCGCCTGGCTCGGCCCCGTCGCCGTTCTGCACGGCACCGTGCTCGGGGCCGCGACCATCGTGCTCGGCGTCCTCGTCCATGGCGCCGCCTCGGCAGAGCGCCCGACGCTGGCGACCGCCCTCGCCGTGATGCGCGGTCCACGCGCCGCCGGAGCCGGCGTCGCCGCGCCGCTGCCCATCGCCCTGCCCCTGGCCGCCGGCTACGCCGCCGCGGCCGTGCTCGCCGTGAACGCCTGACCGCAGGCCGGAGGAACCCGTCGATGGACCCCCGCCCGAAGCCGCGCATCCTGATCGTCGAGGACCACCCCCTCATCGCGGAGCTGGTGGAGACGCGGCTGCGCATCGAAGGCATGCAACCCGTGAAGTGTCCGGGCGGACGTGAAGCGCTCGCGCTGATCGGCACCGACCCCTTCGACGCCGTCATCCTCGACATCATGATGCCCGACGTCGACGGCTACGAGGTGCTGCGGCACATCCGCGCGACGCCGCGCACCGCGACGCTGCCGGTCATCTTCCTCACCGCCAAGTCGACCCCCGCGGACATCGAGAAGGGCCTCGCGCTCGGTGCGAACCACTACATCACGAAGCCCTTCAGCGGACAGGATCTGATGCGCAAGGTCCGCATCTGCCTCGAGGAAGGCCGAGCGGCGAACCGCCACGCCCCGCAAGCGGGATGACCCGACGACGTCTCCTCGCGACCCTCGCCGTCGCCCTCGTCGCGCGCTCGGCGCGCGCGGACTGGTCCGCGGGCGGCAGCGGGGAGGTTCCGCTCGACGGCGACGGCACCGCCTGGATGGTGCGCGCGACCGTCAACGGCACGACCCGCGCCCTGTTCCTCGTCGACACCGGCGCGAGCTACTGCGTGCTCTCGTCGAGCCTGTCGCGCCGCCTGGGCCTCCGCCCCGGCAAGACCACGCTCGACCTCCAGACCGCCAACGGCACGGTGACCGTCCCCCTCGTCGAGCTCCGCAGCCTCGACGTCGGGGGCAGCCGCGCCCACGGCGTGCAGGCGGTGGTCCACGACGCCGTCAACGCCCCGCTCGACGGCATCATCGGGCTGAACTTCCTGAACCAGTTCCACTACGCGATCGACCCGCGCCGCCGCACGCTGCGCCTGCGCTGAGCTGTGACCGCGCGCACCCGGCGCGCACGGGTCGGGCCGCGCCGGGCTGCGCCACCCATCACACACCGCGGTGCGAGACGGTGGCGATCAGTCGAGGAACGCGCCGCTCGGCGACGCGCCGCCGCAGAACTGGTGCGGCACGAGGTCGTCGACCCAGGCCTCGAACCCGGCGACGAGGAAGGCCCCGTCGACGCTGCTGCCCCAGCACTCGGGCGCATCGCCCTTCGGCGGCGTGCAGGCGCGGTTGATGACCGCGGTCGCGCGCCCCTCGGCGCTGGCGATGCAGGTGGCGGTGCGCGGGTCGGCGGGAGCCGGCGGCAGGCAGCTGCCCGGCGGCAACGAGCCGCGGAACTCGTCGTTCTCGCACTTCGAGAAGCACTTCAGCTTCTTGCTGCCGAACTTCGCCACCTGCTTGAGCGCGTTGTCCTGGCACTTGGCCTCGAGCTTCGAGAGACCGTCGGGGCTGCCGCCGTCGTCGCAGAAGATCACCGGGATGACGCTGTCGATCTGCACGCTCGCGTCGAGGACGCGGGCGACGGCGACCGCGTTGCACTGACCGCCCTGGTAGCACGGCGGACAACCCTTCACGCAGCCGCGCGCGAACTTCGCGATCGCCCTGTCCTCGGCGCCGACGCCCGGCTGATCGATGCAACGCGCCGTGGAGCCGGCATAGGGCGGCAGGCAATCGCTCGCCGGGTTCTTGCCCTTGCGCGCGCCGACGGCGCATTTGATGACGCAGCTCTGGACGACACCGACGTACTGCCCCAGCGTCGCGGCCCCGAGCACCTGACATTTGAGCTCGTCCTTGGTGAGCTGTGCCTGCGAGGACACGGGCACGACGAGCAACGCGAGCAGGATTCCCGGGACGACTGCAACAATCTTCATCGAACGAAACCTCCGACGTCGCGTTCCAACATACGGATGGGCCGCTCCGCGTCAATTGAAAAATCCTCGATTCGAGCCGACTTTACGCGCGATGAGGACTCCCCTATGGCCAAGCGCACGGGTGCCCTCGGTGGCCATGCGGCGGTCGCCACCCGGCGGCCGCGCCACCGCGGCCCGAGGTGCCGCCTACGGGCGGCTCCCCCCGCAGCCCCCGCGCCGGCAGGCGAAGCTCAGCGCGGCGCGACGCTCGCCGACGCCGCGATCAGCACCTGGGCGCCGTAGTACGTGACCATCACCCAGCCGTGCCCGAACGGCAGCCGGCGCACGAAGCGGTCCCACGCCAGGATCGCGTCGGAGGTCATGAACGCGAAAGCACCTGCCAGCGCCAGCAGGGCGCTCGGCTCCGGCGTCGCCGGCGTGCCGGCGCGGCGCGCCGCGGCCCAGGCCATCGCCGCGATCACCGCCACGTAGACGACGACCGGTGCGCGCAGCGCCGCCGGGACGTGCGTCAGGAGCCGCCCGAGGAAGATCGCCACGAAGAGCGCCAGGCCCACCGCCACCGGCCACGCGAGACCGGCTCCGGCGGGCAGGAAGGCGAGCAGATAGAGGACGTGCGCGACCAGGAAGCTCGACAGGCCCGCGACGAAGCCGCGCTCGGAGACGAGGCAGAGGTCGCCGATCGCCGAGGCCACGAGCCCGAGGGCGATCAGGCGGCCGTACCCCGGCGCGACGACGTCGCCGGCCGACGCCACCGTCCACGCGAGAAGCAGGATCGGCACCGCCTTCAACGCGCCGGCGAGCGCTTTCTGCGGCGCGTAGTACGCGGCCAGATGCGCGCTGCCGAGCGCGACCACCGCGACCACGATGCCGCTCGTCACGCCGCGCGCTCCATCGCGTCCGCGAGGCGCAGCCAGTCGTCGAGCAGCGGGCGCAGCGCCAGCCGATCGACGTGGCGTGCATAGGCCCGGTCGACCGCCCGCAGGCGGGCCGCGGCCCAGCCGGCCTCGTCCCAGCTCGCGGTCTCGGCGAGGCACGCCACGGCCTGGTCCTCGGTCGCCCACAGCCGGCCGGCGTCGCCGACGTAGGCCTGCGACTCGGGGCACGCCCGCGCCAGCACGAAGCAGCCGCTCGCCATCGCCTCGGCGATCGACTGCGGCTGCCCGTACGGCTCGTCGAGCCCGTGGGTGTGCAGATAGACGCCGGCTTCGGCGAGCAACGCCGCCACCTCGTCGTGGCCGCAGTCGATGCGCAGGGCGACCGGGTCACCGAGGCTGCGGCCGAGCGCCGCGATCTCCTCCACCACGCCGGGCACGCCGGGCAGGCGCGCCAGGGCGAGGACGAATCGCTGCTCCGGCCGGCGCGTGGCGATGCGCAGGAACGCGGGCAGGTCCTCGCTGCGCCGCGCCGCCGCGCAGCGCACCACGAGGCGCGGATCCTTCGTGCCCTGGGGGCGGTTTCGAGTCGGATCGAACGCCGCCGCCAGCGCCCGCACACGCGGCTCGCCGGCGAAGCGGCGCGCCTGATGCGGTACGAGATAGACGCCGGCGACGATCGCCTCCGCGAGCAGCCCGTCGACGAGCGCCGGGTCGAAGTCGGACCCGTGGCCGCGCACGGTGAGCGGCACGCCCGCGGCCGCGGCGGCGGCACGCTGCGCGAGTCCCCACGGGAGCCCGTGGGCGTGGACGACGTGGGGCGCGAAGGCCTGCAGCGCCGCCGGCAACGCGCCGTCGAAGACCGGGGCGTCGTGCATGAAGCACACGGCCCCGGGCTGCTCGCGCCACACCGCAGCCTCCACGCCGAAGCGGCGCATGCAGTCGATCTCGACGCGCACGGACGCCTCGGAGAGCTGGGGCCAGCCCCGCACCGCCCACAGTACCCGCAGCGGGCGCGCGAGCGGCGCCTCGAGCTTGCGCTGCACGAGATGGACGTGCTGCGCATAGCTCTCCGTCGCCGACACCTGGTCCGGCAGCCCCGCCTCGTAGCGGCTGCCGATCACGGGCAAGAGCCGCGGCGGGCTCTCGCGCGCGAAGCGCAGCACGAGGTCCCAGTCGGTCAGCCGGCGCAGCCCCGCATCGAAGCCGCCGAGACGCTCGTACAGCGCCCGCCGGTGCGCGTACGCGTTCAGGTCGATGAAGTTGCCGCCGCGCAGCGCCTCGGCGTCGTAGGGCTCGGCCCGGATCCAATCGTCGTCCGACGCATGATCGTGCACGCGCTGCGCGCAGTAGACGCTGGCCACGGCGGCATCCGCGAACGCGGCCACCACGGCGGCGAGGTAGCCCGGCGCCCAGCGGTTGTCGGAGTCGAGGTAGGCGATCACCTCGCCGCGGCTGGCCGCGAGCCCACGGTTGCGTGCGACCGCGTGGCCGGCATGGCGCTGCTCGAAGGCACGGATGCGCGCGTCGCGCGCCGCCCATCCCGCCACCACCGCGCGGGTGTCGTCGGTGCTCCCGTCGTCCACGACGAGCAGCTCCCACTGCGCCCACGTCTGGGCGACGACGCTCGCGATCGCGTCGTCGATGCGGGTCGCGCGGTTCCACACCGGCAGGACGATCGACACGAGCGGGCCCACCGCCGGCACCGGCGGCGGGGCGTCCGCGACCTGGCGCTCCGCGAGCCAGCCGATCGAGCGTCCGTGGCGGTGCGCCAGCTCGCGCAGCGTGGTCGCACTGCGCTCGAGGAACGCGACCGTATCCCGCAGCGCCCCGAGGTCCGTCCGCGTCGCGTCCGCCCCGGCCGCGAGCGCTGCCAGGCCGGCCCGCAGCTCGGCGATGGTCGCCGCCTGGGCGTCGGCGTGCCGCGCGATCGCCGCGGCGAGCGCCTCCGCACGCTCCGCCTGCGCCGCCCCCTGCTGGAAGAGATCGCGACCGAGGGCGAGCAGCCGCGCCTCGTGCAGCGCGAGCGCCTCGGCGTGGACGGCGACGTGCGTGTCGTTCGCCGCCATGCGCTGGTCGAGCACGTCGAGCCGGCCGCCGACCAAGGCGCGGCCCAGCCGTTCGGCGACACGCCAGCGCACGACCTGCACCGTCCCGCGCACCCCGTCGGTGCGCAGGCGCCGCCGCAGCGCGTCCCATCGCCGTCCCACGGCGCGCCGTTACGCGCTTCGCCCGCGCCACGCAAGGCGCGCGCACCCGCGGCTCACCGGCATACGACGTCGGCCTGCACGCCGACGTGATCGGACGGCCAGCAGATCGGCGCCGGCGCCGGCCCGCAGGCGGGCGCGAACGGATTCGGCAGGTCGGCGAACAGGCGCGTCGCGACGCCGTCGCCGTCCGGATCGCCCGCCGGCTCGACGGCGCAGGCGCCGCCGGGCGGTCCGGCGAGCACCACGTAGTCGATACGGCTGCGCTCGTTCAGCGCCGGCGATTCGAGGTCGTCCAGCACGTCGTCGTCGCGCCCGCTGGTACAGCCGATGCCGGTCGTGCGATCGCATTCCGCCAGCCTGGCGGCCAGGTGGCTGTCCGCCCATGCCCCATGGGCCGTGAGGGTCGCGTGCACGAAGCTCCCGGGCGGTGCGTTGAAGTCGCCCGCGACCAGCGTGACCGCGGCGGTGGACTCGGCCGCGAACGCCGCGACCTGGACCGCCTGACAATCGCGCACCGTCGCCGCACCGGCCGCGACGCACGCCGCGGGACAGTCTGCGCCGCACGCCGCCCCGCCGCCGTCGGAGCCGGACGCGAGATGGGTCACGAGGACGTCGAGCGGGCCGGCGGGATGGTCGAGCCGTGTGATCAGGACGTTGCGGAACCCGCGCAGCAGCGGCTCGACGCGCGCGGCGACCACCGGCACCCGCGTCCACAGCATGGCGTCGTCGAAGCGGTTGGCGGGCGTGTAGACGACCGCGTACCCCCCGCACAGCGTCGCCAGGCCCTGGGTCAGGATCGGCACCTGCGCCTCGAGCACCTCCTGGAGCCCGACGACGTCGGGACAGCCACGGGCCGCCACCCAGTCGCGCACGAGCGCCATGCGCTCGGCATAGCGGCAGTTGGCCGTATCGAGGGGACAGAAGAGCCCGTGCAGCACGTTGAGCGACGCGATGCCGGGACCCGACGCCGGGCACGCCGGCGGTGCGGCGGCGCCGCGGGCGCGGAACCGCCCCGGGACGTTGGCGGCGACCGTACCGCCGAACGCCGCGCACCAGCGGGTCGCGTCGAGCCGCAGCGTGACGGTGACCGGAAGGCGCTGCGCCGCGCCGAGGGCGCACGGCCACAGGGGACCCCGCGCCGCCACCAGCACGCCTGACCGCGACCGCGTCCTTACGCCATTGCCGGCCATCGGATCGCGCCACCGCCAGCCGCGCGTCGCGCCGTCGCCGGGCGGCGTCACCCCACCGCGATCGAGCGCCACGGTGACGAAGCACTGCCCGGGTGCCGCCCTGCGTGGACGACGAATCGCGCGCCGCGCGGCGGCGCGTGGATCGCCGAAGGGCGCGGCGATCGCGGCGATAGCGCAGGCGCACCCCCGCGCCGCGGCGGCCGTCGCGCAGCGCAAGGCGCGCTGCGCCCACCGGCACGTCGTCGGCGGCGGCGCCACCGGCGCAAGCGAGCAGGACGACGAGCGCGAAGGCCGCGCGGATGGGATGCGAGGGGCGCATGGAACGGCTCTTCCCGTCCCTGCGCCGGCGGTGTCAAGGCGAGCCGCGGCGGCCGGCCGCATCCTTCTCGTGCAGCGTCACGACGAGCGGCTCGCCGTCGCAGTCGAAGCCGACGCGCGCCACGACGCGGCTGCCGGGAACGCGCGCGGCGAGCTCCGTCCCCTGCGCCACTGCCGGCAGCGACAGGAGCGACGGCTCCGGCAGCAGCGCCTTCAGGTTGCCGCCGGTCATGTTGACCAGCTCGCCGACGGCGTCCTGCGTCTGCGCGAGGGTCACGCACGCCCGCTCGACGTCGAAGATCTCGGCCGCCACGCGGCGCGCCAGCGCGGCGGAGCAGAAGAGCGCCACCGCGCCGGTGAACGCGCCCGTCACCTGCACGCAGCCGGCGAGCACGCCGGTCCGGGCCTCGGGCAGGCGCACGTCCGGACACGGCGTCGGCTCGAGCGCGCTGACGGCCGACCAGACGGTGGCCGTGATCTCGCAGATGTCCTCGTCCCGGACCGTCGTCATGGGCGGCCTCCCGTCGTGTCAGGCGCGTTTGATGCGGTAGGTCGTCGCGCGGCCGAGCGCGACGCGCTCGAAGCGATCGTCGACGTTGAGCGTCGTCTCCGCACCGCCGAGGAACAGCCAGCCGTCGGCGGGCATGTGCCGGCGCGCCCGCTCCAGGATGCGCTGCTTGGTGGGAACGTCGAAGTAGATGAGCACGTTGCGCATGAAGACGACGTCGCAGGTCGGCAGCGACGGCCAGGTGCCGGCGAGGTTCAGCTCGAGCGGCTCGACCATGGCTCGGAGCTCGGGCTTCACGCGCCAGTGCGTCCCTTCCTTCGTGAACCACTTGACCAGCATGGGCGCCGGCAGGCCGCGATTCACCTCGAGCTGGCTGTAGAGCCCCTCGCGGGTGCGCGCCAGCATCGAGTGCGCGATGTCGGTGGCGATGATGCGCACGCTCCAGGACGCCAGGGCCGGGAAGTGGTGCCGCAGCACCATCGCGATGGTGTAGGGCTCCTGCCCGCTCGAGGACGCGCCGCACCAGATGGTGAGCTGCTTGGTGTGCTCGCGCGCCGCGAGCAGCTCGGGGATCACGTGCTGGCGCAGCGCCTCGAACGGGTGCACGTCGCGGAAGAACGTGGTTTCGTTCGTGGTCATCGCCTCGATGACCTTGCGGTGCAGGACCGAGCGCGGATCCGCCTGGAGGGTCGCGACCAGCTCGGCGATGGTGGCGAAGCCCTCGGCTCGCGCGACCGGCACCAGGCGCGACTCCGCGAGGTACTCCTTGCCCGGCTCGAGGACGATGGCGGCCCCCGCGTGCACCAGCCGCCGGATGTAGTCGAAGTCGCCGGCGCCGATGCTCATGGCTGCCCCCCGCGCGCCGTCGGCCCGGCGCTCGGGCGCGGCGGCAGCGGCCGGCCCCGCGCCACGCGGCGCATGAGCTCGGTCGCGATCTCGTCGAGCGGCAGGATCCGATCCGCGAGGCCGGCCTCGGCCACCGCACCCGGCATGCCCCACACCACGCTCGTCGCCTGGTCCTGCACGACGATCTGGCCGCCGGCGTCGCGAACGTCGCGCGCGCCGCGCAGGCCGTCGTGCCCCATGCCGGTGAGGACGACGCCGAGCGTGCCCGCGCCGACCGCGGCGGCGGCGCTGCGGAAGAGGACGTCGACCGCCGGCCGGCACGAGTTCTCGGGCGCGTCCTGGGTGAGGCGGACGCGCAGCTCGCCGCCGGCGCGCATCACGGTCACATGCCAGTCGCCCGGGGCGACCAGCACCTCGCCCGGCCGCAGCGCCTCACCCTGCTGCGCCTCGCGCACGCGCAGCGCGCAGCGCGCCTGGAGGCGCTCGGCGAGCAGCCGGGTGAACACCGGCGGCATGTGCTGGACGATCACCACGGGCACCGGCAACGTCCCGGGCAACGCCGGCATCAGTGCCGAGAGCGCGTTCGGACCGCCCGTCGAGACGCCGATCGCGAGCAGCTCGACCGGCCGCCCCACGCCGGCCGGCGCCAGCGGTCGCGCCGCGGCGGACGGCAGCCGCGGCGGCGCCGGCCGCTCTGGCCCGCCGCGGCGCCGCAGAACGCCTTGATCTTCGGGATCAGCTGCTCGCGGACCGCCTGCATCGCCGCCTGCACGCTGCCGACGTTGGCAGGCTTCGTGACGTAGTCGGCCGCCCCGAGCGCCAGGGCCTCGAGCGTCGCCCCCGCCCCGCGGGCGGTGAGCGTGGAGAACATGATGACCGGCAGCTTCGGATGGCTCGCCCGGATGGCCGCCAGCGTCTCGAGCCCGGACATCTCGGGCATCTCGACGTCGAGCGTGACGAGGTCCGGGGCCACCTGCGGGATCTTCGCGAGCGCGATCCGCCCGCTGGCGGCCGCGCCGACGACCTCGATCCCCGCATCGCCCGCGAGCGTGTCGCTGAGCAGACGGCGGATGACGACGGCGTCGTCGACGACGAGGACCCGGATCCGGCGCATCACGCCGCGGCCAGCCCCAGCAGGGCCAGCTTCTCGACGAACGCCGGCTTGGTGAAGGGCTTCATCAGGTACTCGTTGGCGCCCGCGTCGAGCGCGCGTAGCACCTGCGCGCTCTCGATCTCGGTGGTCACCATCATGATGACCATGCCGCCGTAGCGGGCGTCGGCGCGGACCGCCTCGACGAACTCGAGCCCGTTCATCTCCGGCATGTTCCAGTCGACGAGGGCGAGATCGACCGGCCCGGCGTCGGCCAGCGCCGACAGTGCCGCCCGGCCGTGCTCGGCCTCGACCGTCTCGAAGCCCTGCTCGCGCAGGATGCGACGGATGATCATGCGCATCGCCTGCGAATCGTCCACGACCAGTGCTCGCACGCGGAAGCCTCCCGGCGTCCTCGACGCCGGGGGGGGGGGGGCCCCCCCCCCCGCGCCCCCCCGGGACTCAGTAGCGGAACTGTCCGACGACCCGCTGGAGCTCGGCGGCCATGCGCGAGAGCTCCGCGGCCGCCTTCTGGGTGTCGTTCGCGCCGGCGGTCGTGCTGGCCGCGGCCTGGGCGACGCCGGTGATGTTCTGCGCGATCTCGGAGCTGCCCTTGGCAGCCTCCACGACGTTGCGTCCGATCTCGTTCGTGGTCGCCGTCTGCTCCTCGACGGCGCTCGCGATCGTGTTCTGGATGTCGTTGATCTGGTTGATGATGCCGCTGATCTGGGAGATCGCCTCGACGGCGCTCTGGGTATCGCCCTGGATGGCCTCGATCTTCTGACCGATGTCCTCGGTGGCCTTGGCGGTCTCCTTCGCCAGCTCCTTCACCTCGTTGGCGACGACGGCGAAGCCCTTGCCCGCCTCGCCCGCGCGCGCCGCCTCGATGGTGGCGTTCAGCGCGAGCAGGTTCGTCTGCTGCGCGATCGAGGTGATGACCTTGATGACCTTGCCGATCTCGGCGCTGCTCTCGCCGAGCTTCGCGACGGTGGTGTTCGTCGTCTCGGCGACGCGCACCGCCTGCTCGGCCACCTTGGCGGCGTCGCTGGCGTTCTTCGCGATCTCCTTGATCGACGCGCTCATCTCCTCGGTCGCCGTGGCGACGGTCTGGACGTTCTTCGACACCTCTTCGGCGGCCGCCGAGACCACGTTGGCCTGAGCCGCGGTCTCTTCGGCGTTGGCGCTCATCTGCTGGCTCACCGCGGTGAGCTCCTCGGACGAGCTCGCGAGCGCCTGCGCGTTCTGGCCCATCTCGCCGACGCTGCCGCGCAGCGTGCCGAGGAAGCCGTGGAGCCCCTCCCCCATCTGGCCGATGGCGTCGCTCCCCTTCACGGTCACGTCGCGGGTGAGGTCGCCGCTCGCCGCGGCGTTGACGACGCCGAGCATGGCGTCGACCTTGCCGCGCAGCTCCTCGGCGGCGGCGCGCTCGCGCTCCTGGAGCTCGCGCGCGCGCTCCTCGGTCGCGATCTTCTCGGTGATGACCTCCCACGTGAGCATGGGGCCGAGGTACGTGCCCTGCGCGTCGAAGATCGCGCTCACCAGGAGATCGAGCTTCTCGGGGCCGACGTCGATCACCGCCCTGTGCGGCAGGTTCTTCGGATCGGAGACGATGCGCCGCTGATGCGACGGGTTCTTGTGGAAGACGTCGAAGGAGTGGCCGAGGATCTCGTCGGCCTTGATCGGCAGATACTGCTCGATCGTCGCCAGCGTCTCCTTCGACTTCGGGTTGAGGTACTGGATGACCCCCTCGGGGTTCGCGAAGATGACGTTGACGGGCGCGTTCTCCATCATGTTCATGACCCGCGCCATCTCGTTCTCGAGGCGGAGCTTCTCGGTGACCACGTCCCACGTGAGCATCGCGCCGAGGTACTTGCCGGCGCCGTCGAAGATCGCGCTCACGAGGAGGTCGAGCTTCTCCGGCCCGACCTGGATGATCGCCTTGTGCGGCAGGTTCTTCGGGTCGGACACGATGCGCCGCTGATGCGCGGGGTTCTTGTGGAAGATGTCGAAGGACTGGCCGAGGATCTGATCGGCCTTGATCGGCAGGTACTGCTCGATCGTCGCGAGCGTCTCCTGCGACTTCGGATTGAGATAGCGGATCGTCCCGTCGGGATCGGCGAAGATGACGTTGACGGGCGCGTTCTCCATCATGCTCTGGACGCGCGCCGCCTCCTCCGCCGCCTGCTGCCGCTCGATGGTGGCCGAGACGAGGCGACCGACCGCGCGCAGCGTGTCAAGCCGCTGCTGTGAGGGCGAGAGCGTCTCGAGCGCGAAGAAGTCCATCGTGCCCACGACCGCACCGCCGAGGACGATCGGGAAGCAGACCCCCGACTTGACGCCGGCGCGCTGGGCCGAGGGCGCCCGGCAGCAATCCCGCATCTCGCCGAGGTCCTGGACGAAGAACAGGTCCCGGGTGCGCCACGCGCGACCGGAGAGCCCCTCGCCCTCGCGGAAGCGGGCCTCGCGCGTCACCTTCTGGAACTCCTCGGTGACCGTGCCCGACTGCGCCGAGAAGCGCAGCGCCTGCTCGTGCCGATCGAGGACCCAGTACGAGCCGTAGGCCCAGCCGAAGGCGTCGCGCACCGTGTCCAGCGCCGCCTGCACGGCGGCGGCCGTCGTGTCGGCCGCGGCGAGCGCCTCGACCACACGCAGGACCGCCTGGGTGTTCTGCGTCGCCTCCTCGATCGTGACGTCTCCGCTCGCCTGCTCCAGGGTCCGGACCGCCGCCCGAACGGCGCCGCGTCCCTGCCCTCGTCCGTTCCGCATCGCTGCTTCCTCCACTCCCCGGCGGCACACGGCCGCCTCGCGTTCAGTTGTCGACGTCGGACCCGAGGGGGGCCACCGCGGCACCCGCCTCGTCGATCTGAGTCTGCGCGATCTGCAGCCCTTCCAGCGTGGCGATCCGCGCGACGCGCCGGCACCGCGTCATCGCGGCCTCGCGTCCCGCACGGCGGCGAGCACGACGCCCGCCGAAGCCGTCATCCAGAGCCCACCCGCGAGCATGCCCGCGAGCTCCGCGAGGAGCCGCCAGGCGGACGGGCCGCGGCTCACTGCACCAGCTCCACGGCCGCGCCGCCCGCCCCGAGGTGGATCGTCTTCTCGGTGTCGAGGATCAGCAGCAGCCGCTCGCGCAGCTTGTAGACGCCGCGGATGACGTCGCGCGCGACGCCGTCGATGGTCTCCGGCGGGCGCTCGAACTGCTCCTCGCTGACCTCGACCACGTCGCCGATCTCGTCGACCAGCAGGCTGACGGCGCCGTCGTCGGTGCGCACCACGACGTTCATCGGCAGCGCGTCGGCCGGCCGCGGCGCAAGCGTCAGCCGCCGGCGCAGATCGAGCGCCGTCACGATCTGGCCGCGCAGGTTGATGAGTCCCTGGATCTCCGCCGGAGCCAGGGGCACGTGCGTCATCTGCTGGTAGCGGATGACCTCCTGCACCTTCAGCACCTCGACGCCGAAGAAGAGGCCGTCGACGAAGAAGGTCGCGAACTGCTGCTCACCTGCCATTGCGGAGCCCTCCCTCACGCCGAGGCCGACACCGGGTCGGCCCCCCGCACGATGCCCGGTACGTCGAGCACGTCGGTCACGCGATGCTGCACCACCGCCGAGCCGCACAGGCCGCGGCGGCTCGTCGCCCGGCGTACGCTAATCGTCTCCTCGACGATGTCGAGGATGCGGTCGACGACGAGGCCGACGCTGCGTCCCTCCTCGCTGTACACGACCACCTGGAGCGGGCCGTCCGGCGCCTGCGCCGCGCCCGGCATCCCGAGCACGTCGGCGACGCGCACGAGGCGCATGATCTGGTTGCGGTACTGGACGACCTCGTCGCAGCCCGCGCGCTCGACGTGCGTCGCCGCGAACTCCTCGAGCCGGGCCACCAGCGAGAGCGGGATCGCGACGCGGCCGTCGTCGCCGATGCCGAGCAGCAGCAGGGTCTCGCGCTCGCCGGCCGCGTCCCCTTCGCTCGCCCGCTCGCTCTCGCCGAGCGCCCGATCACGCACCTCCGAGACGACGTTGGCCCGCTGCGCGATGCCGAGCACGTCGAGGATCAGCGCCACCCGGCCGTCGCCCATGATGGTCGCGCCGGCGAACGTCGTGATGCCCTTCAGCTGCTTGCCGAGCGGCTTCACGACGATCTCCTCGGTGTCGTTGATCGCGTCGACGACCAACCCGAACTGGCGGTCGTCGGCCTGGAGGACGACGATGTTCGTCGCCTCGTCGTCGGCCGTCGCGTCGCTCGCGACGCCGAGCTCGCGGCCGAGGTGGACGAGCGGCAGGAGGCGGCCGCGCAGACGATGGACCGGGGCCCCGTGGATGTACTCGATGCCCTTCTGCGCCTGCTCGCCCTCGAGCCGGACGAGCTCGAGCAGGCTCACCTGCGGGATGGCGTAGCGCTCGCCGCCGCTCGTCACGATCAGCGCGGGAATGATCGCCAGCGTGAGCGGAATCTTGATCCGCAGCGTCGTGCCGTGACCGGAGCGGCTGGAGACGTCGACGGTGCCGCCGATCTTCTCGATGTTCGTCTTGACGACGTCCATGCCGACGCCGCGGCCCGAGACGTTCGTGATCTTCGCGGCGGTGGAGAAGCCGGGGAGGAAGATCAGGTTCGTCGCCTCGCGGTCGCTCATGCGCGCCGCCTGCTCGGCGGTGACGAGCCCGCGCTGCACCGCCTTCTCGCGCACGCGATCGTGGTCGAGCCCCTTGCCGTCGTCGCTGATCTCGATGTTGACCTGGCCGCCCTCGTGGAAGGCGCGCAGGAACAGCCGCCCGGTCTGCGGCTTGCCCGCGGCGACGCGCTCGCCGGGCGCCTCGATGCCGTGATCGACGGCGTTGCGCACGATGTGCGTCAGCGGGTCCTTGATCGCCTCGATGATGGTCTTGTCGAGCTCGGTCTCCCGGCCCTCCATCTCGATGCGTACGTCCTTGCCGCAGGCGACGGCGAGATCGCGCACGACGCGGGGGAACTTGCCCCAGATGTTGCCGATCGGCTGCATGCGCGTCTTCATCACGCCTTCCTGCAGCTCGGTCGTGATGAGGTTCAGGCGCTGCGAGGTGGCGAGGAACGCGGTGTCGGCTTGGGTCGCCGTGAACTGGAGGATCTGGTTGCGGGCGAGCACCAGCTCGCCGACCAGGTTCATCAGCTTGTCGAGCAACCCGACGTCGACGCGGATCGAGGTGTCGGAGACGCCGTGCCCGCCGGCGGCGGAGTCGCTCGCGGCGGCGGCGGGCTCGGCAGGAGCCGGCGGCGACTCGGGGCTCGCGATCGCGTCCGTTCCCGTGCCGGTGCCGACCGACGCCAGGATCTCGGACCACACGCGCTCGACCTCGGCGGCGGCAGCGGACGACTGCACGCCCTCCGGGGTCGCCGCGATCGCCGGCGCCGCCGTGCGCGCGCAGCGGCCGAGCGTCTCGATGAGCGCGCTCCAGTCGGCGTCGCCGTCCGTGCCGTCGGCCTCGATGTGCGCGAGCATCTGCCGCACGGCGTCGACCATCGAGAGGAGCGCGGTCGTGATCTCGGCGTCGAGCCGCAGCTCGCCGTCGCGGAGCTTGCTCAGCAGGTTCTCGCCCACGTGCGCCACGGATTCGAGGCGACCGAAGCCGAGGAAGCCGCACGTGCCCTTGATGGTGTGGATGGTGCGAAAGACGCTCGCGAGCGTCTCCCGGGCGCCGGGATCCTTTTCGAGCGCGACGAGGTCGCGATCGAGCTGATCGAGGTTCTCGTGGCTCTCGACCAGAAACTCCTTGACGACTTCGTCCATGTCCTCGAGGTCGCTCATCGTCGCTCCTCGTCGCTGCTTCAGGAGAGCATCTCGTGCTGGTGGGCGAACTGCTCGCGGATGCGCACGGCGCAGGAGGCTTCGTCCTCCGGCGCGATGCCGAGCCCGACGAGCCCGATGCCGCGCGGCGGCTGCGGCGCGGTGCCGTGGCCGATGGAATAGGCGAGCGCGTCGGCGGCGTTCAGCAGCCGAGCGAGCTGGCCCCCCGCGTCGGCCTGCTCGGGGCGGTGATGCCAGCGGATGCCGTCGCACTGGATCGGGGCGAGCCCCCAGTCCTCGGCCAGGATCGCGCCGGCCTCGGCATGATCGAAGCCGTACCAGCCGCGCTCGAGGTCGCAGGTCTCGCCCTCGCCCGCCGTCCCGAGGCCGATGATCACCTCGTAGGCGACCGGGTCGGAGAGGAGGAAGGCGATGCGGCCGACGTCGTGGAACAGGCCGGGCAGGAAGGTCATCGCCGGGTCGACGCGCCGGGTGAAGCGCGCCAGCTCTTCGGCCGCGACCGCGGTCGCGAGCGCGTGGCGCCAGAGCACCTCGGCGTTGCGCGCCGCGCCCTCGAAGAGTCGGCGGGCCGAGGCGGCGACGAGCAGGTCGCACGTCTTGCGCAGCCCGACGGTCATCACCGCCTCCTCGAGCGTCTTGGCCGGGGTGCGGCGCGCGTACGCGGCCGAGTTGCCGACGCGCAGGATGCGCGCCGACAGGCCGACGTCGGTGCGGATGATGCGACAGAGGTCCTCGGCGTCCGCGTCGGGGTCGCGCGCGACCGCCAGCGCGGCGCTCGCGGTCGCCGGCAGCGTCGGCAGCTCGCCGGTGCGCGAGAGGCGCGTCAGCGTGGTCCGGACACACTCGCGGAGCGTCTCACGGTCCAACGGGCAATCGGTGGCTACCTCGATCATGGACATGTCCTCCGGTCCGGTCACTGCAATCCCGCGCGCGCGGCGTCCCGCGTGGCGTAGAGGCTGTTCTGCGTCTCGGCGATCTGCTTGAGGCTCTCGACGACCTGGACGTTCGGCGCGCAGATCGCGGTGCGCAGGCCCGCGTCCTCGGCTTCGCCGAGGAGCCCGACGAGGCTCTTCACGACGTCGGCGTTGACCTCGGTGACGTTCACCAGGTCGACGATCAGACGCTGGGCGCCGCCCTGGGCGAGGGAGCGCAGCTGCTTGGCCACGACCGGCAGCATCTTCCCGAACAGCTTCGAGCGCGGATCGGGAAAGGCGAAGACCTGGCAGCCGTCGTCCTCGGCGAGCAGCGCGGCCACGAGATCGTCCGTGCTCTGCGCGGTGCTCGCGGCCGCTGCGACGACCGCGGCTTCCGCGGACGGCGGCCCGAGCACCTTCGACACCTCGCGCTCGAAGCCGTCCTTCTGGAACGGCTTCACGATGTAGCCCGCGACCCCGAGCTTCGCGATCTCGACGACGAGCTCGCGCCCGCTCTCCGCGGTCAGCATGATGACCGGCAGCGCCCTGGTCGCGGCGTCGCCGCGGATGGCGGCGAGGCACGCCTTGCCGTCCATCACCGGCATGGTGACGTCGAGCAGCACCAGATCGGGCTGCGACGCCTTCGCCGTCTCGTACCCTTCCTGTCCGTTCTGTGCCTCGATCACCTCACAGCCGTAGGGCTGGAGGTGCCGCGCGACCATGGAGCGCACCACTTTGCTGTCGTCGACCGTCAGAACCTTCTTCATCGTCCCTTCGTCCCTCGCCTCACGCCGGCCACAGGCACACGGCGATCCGCCCTTCTCCGATGATGAGCTCGAGCGAGATCGGCTCGGCGCTCGACTTCACGCAGTGCGACAGCGGGGCGCCTGCCACCACCAGGGGCACCGACAGCGTGATCTCGCTGCCCGAGGCACCGAGCTTGCGCTTGATGGTGCCGCCGATCTGGTTGACGAGCTCGCCGAGCGCATCGCGCACGGTGTCCTCGTCCGGCTCCTCGTCCTCCATGCCGAGCATGGTGCGGGCCATGCCGACGGCGATCGGCCGGTGGCAGTAGACGACGAGGGTGCCGCCGCGACTGCCCACGAGCGAGATCGTCGCCACGAAGCCGTTGAACTGCTTGTCGGGCACGATCGGATGGTGGGCCTCGGTCACCACCGCCCCGGCGGTGGTGGTGAAGACCTCGCGCGCCGCATCCTCGACGATCTGCAATTCACTCACGCTCGGGTCGTCCTCTGCGCGGTGACTGCCCGCGCCGTCGTGCGTGCGTCCGGGCCGCCATGCGTGGTGCCCGAGCGCTCGCACCCGCGCTCAGCAACCCCCGTGCCGGCGTGGGACCCGCGGCAAGCTCCCGATCTGCCTCGAGTCTTTCGGCGCGAGGAGACACACACGGCGTCAATTTATCGGCGCCATGCCATAGCTACGACTAGATAGGGAGCCGTGCGGTCGGCAGCATCTGCCGCCGCGGAGCCGTCGTGGGCGCGTGCGCTGCGTGCCGATGGGCGGAAAGCGACCGCACCGCCGACGCCGGCCCGGCTGCGCATGGCGCCTGACACGGCGGCCCGAACGGCGAAGCCCCGAGAGGGTGCGCGGGGCATTTCCGTACCGCGCCGACACCGCCGCAACGCCGGCAGAGAAAGAAAAGGGCCGCCAGATTGCTCTGGCGGCCCCTCCGACGCTCCCCGGGCCGGACTCGAACCAGCGACCGATCGGTTACACCGCGTCCCGCCGTTTCCGACGGGGGTGGACTATCTCATCACCGTGGGCCGTGCGGCCTGTAGGTGGCGGGCGCTCGTGGGGAGATTATTCTTCCGTCACTCCCTAGTCTCTGCACCTTTCCTCCGCCCGTTACCTCGGAGGACTTGGCTCAGGATCACCATATGCTCGCTGTCGCACGTAGGCTTCCCTGAATTCACCCGCTGTTCACTCACCAGTTTCCCGGTGAGGCTGCGATTCGTTCACAGCCGATTGCTCTACCAACTGAGCTACCGGGGATCAGACGGCAGGCTTCCTAACAGAGAGCCCCCCGCCGGTCCAGTCGCACGCGCCTCACATCTCGCGCCGGCCCTCGAGCGCCCGCCCGACGGTCATGACGTCGGCGTACTCGAGGTCGGACCCGACCGGAAGGCCCCGGGCGATGCGCGTGATGCGCATGCCGAGCGGGCGCAGGAGCTTCGCGAGATAGAGCGCCGTCGCCTCCCCCTCCGCGGTGGGATTGGTCGCGATGATGACCTCCTGCACGGTCTCGTCCTGGAGGCGCACCAGGAGCGGCTGGATCTTGAGCTCGTCCGGGCCGATGCCGTCGAGCGGCGCGAGCGTGCCGTGGAGGACGTGGTAGCGGCCGCGGAACTCGCGCGCCCGCTCGATCGCCATCACGTCGCCCGGCTCCTCGACCACGCACAGCACGTCGCGCGTGCGCTGGCCGTCGCGGCAGATCGGACACGGATCGGACTCGGTGAGCCCGAAGCAGACCGAGCACAGCCGCGTCTGGTCCTTCAGCGCCAGCAACGCCTCGGCCAGCGCCTCGGCGAGCTCGCGGTCGGCGCGGAGGATATGGAAGGCGAGCCGCCCGGCCGTCTTCTCGCCGATGCCGGGCAGCCGTGCGAGCTGGCGCACGAGCCGGCTCATCGCGGGCGGCTGCGACACGTCAGCCGAGTCCGGGCAGCTTGAACGGCAACGGCAGCCCGCCGGTCACCTTCTGCATCTCGTCGGCGACCAGGTGCTGCGCGGCGCGGATGCCCTCGTTCACGGCCGCGACGACGAGATCCTGGAGCATCTCCTGATCCGGCTGCTGGAGCAGCGAGGGATCGAGCGCCACCGAGAGCACCTCGAGCTTGCCGTTCACCACCGCGGTGACCAGTCCCCCGCCGGCGCGGCCTTCGGCCGTGCGCTCGGCGAGCTCGTCCTGCACGCCGGCGATGCGCTCCTGGAGCTGCTGCGCCTGCTTCAGCAATCCGCCGAGATCGAATCCCTTGCCCATGACGATGCTCCGTTCACGAGCGGCGGTCGCGGACGCCCCGCACCTCCGCTCCTTCGAAGATCTCGACCGCCGCCTTGACCAGCGGATCGGCCAACGTCTCCTCCGCACGCCGTCGCGCCTGCGCCAGCGGGGTGTCGCCCGCGTGCGCGCTCGGCATCGGCCCGATCTGCACGCGCAACGGCCGGCCCGCCGCGTCGCCGGCCGCCACTTCGAGCCGCGCGAGCGTGTCGCGCACCTGGAGCTCGCGACGCATCGCCTCGCTGTCCATGCCGATGCGCAGCACGTCACCCTCGACGCCGAGCGGGCGGCCGCTCATGAGCGTCATGTAGAGCGAGAGCTTGTCCTGGCGCACGCGCGCGAGGAAGCGATCCCACAACGCGTCCTCGTCCGCCGCCGGGGCGCCCGGCGCGGCGGCGCGCGGCGGCGCGCTCGCCCCCGGCCGCGGCGATGCGGCAGGCGGTGCTGATCGCGCCGGCGCGGGCGCGTCGTGCGCGCCGGCGCCGGCGCCGGGGTGCGCGGCGGTGCCCCGCCGCCGGCGGCGAGCGCATCGAGCCGCGCGAGGATGTCGTCGATCGGGACCAGCGTCGGCAGCGTCGCGACGCGCAGGACCCGCATCTCGAGGACGAGCTGCGGATCGACGGTGCGCGTCGGCAGCGCGAGGGCCTCGTCGGCTTCGAGGAGGAGCCCGAAGATGCGCTGGAGGTCGTCCGGGCCGCGGCGCCCGGCCTGCGCGACGAGCGCGTCGACCTCGGCTTCGGGCAGGCCGTCGAGCAGCGCGCGGTCGCCCGTCGCGGCGACGACCGCGAGGTGGCGCACGTGCTCGAGGAGGTCGCGGCAGAAGCGCTGGGCGTCGTAGCCGTGATCGTAGAGCGCCCCCAGGTGGCGCAGGCACGCGGCCGCGTCGCCGGCGAGGATCGCGTCGGCCACGGCGACCACGAGCCCGCGATCGGCGGCGCCGAGCACGGCGCGCACCTGGGCCTCGTCGGCGCCGCCGCCGGCCGCCGTCAGCACCTGCTCGAGCAGCGACTGCGCGTCGCGCAGGCTACCCTCGGCCTCGCGCGCGACCAGCGCGATCGCGGCGTCGGAGAGCGCGAGCCCCTCGCCTTCCGCGGTGCGCTTCAGGTGCGCGGTCAGCTCGGCGAGACCGATGCGGCGCAGGTCGTAGCGCTGGCAGCGCGACACCACCGTCGCCAGCACCTTGTGCGGATCGGTGGTCGCGAAGATGAACTTCACGTGCGGCGGCGGCTCCTCGAGCGTCTTCAGGAGCGCGTTGAACGAATGCGACGAGAGCATGTGCACCTCGTCGATGACGTAGATCTTGAAGCGGCCGGCCATCGGCCGATGCGCGACCGTCTCCATCAGGTCGCGCATCTTGTCGACCTGGGTGTGCGACGCACCGTCGATCTCGAGGACGTCGAAGGCGATGCCCTCGGCGATCTCGCGGCACGAGGTGCAGACGTTGCACGGCTCGGCCGTCGGCCCCTGCTCGCAGTTGAGGGCCTTGGCGAGGATGCGCGCGGTGGTCGTCTTGCCGGTGCCGCGCGGCCCGGTGAACAGGAACGCGTGCGCGACGCGCCCGGCGCCGATCGCGGCCTGGAGCGTGCGCGTGACGTGCTCCTGCCCGATCACGTCCTCGAAGCGCTGCGGCCGCAGCCGCCGGGCGAGTACCTGGTAGGTCATGATCGCGTCGTCGACACCGTGTCGGCCGGGCGGTGAGGCGCCCGGCGATGATGGTCAGGTTGCCCTGCGGCGCAGCGGGACATCCGGTACCGTTGCTTCCTTCCGGACCTGGCGGGGTTCGCGGCGCCCTCTCGCGCAGGACCTGACCACCACCGCCCGACGCCCCACGGCCCCGTGACGGTTCGCTTCTCTATGGAGCGGAGAGGGTGGGATTCGAACCCACGGTACCGGTGAAGGTACACACGCGTTCCAGGCGTGCCCCTTCGACCACTCGGGCACCTCTCCGTATCGATCACGGTCGCAGAACTTCCCCGCGCGGGCAAGGGGGACGGAACGGAGAGGGGGGGATTCGAACCCCCGATGCCGTAAAGGCATACACGATTTCGAGTCGTGCCGTTTCAACCGGGCTCACGCACCTCTCCACGGGTCGCCCTGCGTAGCACAGGCCTCCGCGTCAGTCGACGCGAACGGCCCGTGCGCCGGCGGCGGGCGTCGCGGCGAAGCGCAGGGCACCGCGACCCGGTCCGTAGAAGCGCGCGTCGAGCCCGTCCAGCACGGCCGGCACGTCGGCGCGACGCACGACGGCGAGCGCGCTGCCGCCGAATCCGGCTCCCATCAGGCGGGCACCGAGAGCGCCGGCGTCGCGGAGGACGCCGACGAGGCGATCCAGGGTCGGCGTGCCGACGGCGTGGTCGCCGGTGCAGCTCGCGTGCGATGCGTCGACCAGCGCGCCGAGCGCCGGCAGGTCGCCGGCGCGGAGCGCGGCTTCGGCGGCGTCGACCCGGTCCGCCTCGGCGAGAGCGTGTCGGGCACGCGCCCGCAGGACGAACGTCTCCGGATCGGCGAGGACGACGGCGGGCGGTAGGAGGGCCGCGAGGCTCGCGGCGGTGCGGCCGCAGAGCGCGGGCAGCGCGGCGCGGCGCGCCGTCGCGGGGAGCAGCACGTCGAGCTCGCGCAGGACCGCCGGCCGATCGGCGAGCGCGCCGAGATGCGGCAGCGGCATGCCGAGGCGCCGCGCGAGCACCGCGGTCGCGAGGCGGCACTCGACGACACGCTGGTTGTAGTGCCCGCGCACCGCACCGGCCTTGGCGGCCGGCTCGCACGTGTCGGCGACGATCACCGCGAGGTCGGAGGGCAACGGCACCGCCCGCGCGCGCAGCGGGTGGAAGTCGAGGCGCAGTGCGCACCCCGCCGCACCGAGGAGGATGGCGGCCTGATCCATGCCGCCGCTGAGCGTGCCCACGTACTGCTCGGCGCGCGCCAGCCGCTCCGCGAGCACGAGCGGCGGAACGGCGACGCCCGCCACCGCCAGGGCTGCGCACGCGCTGGCCACGACGAGCGCCGCCGACGACGATACGCCGGCCGCGACCGGCACACGCCCATCCACACGCAGCACGAGACCGCCCAGATCGACGACCTCCGCCGCCACCGCCTGGACCGCGGCACGCACGTAGTTGCTCCAATCGCCCGGCGGCGCCGGAGGGACCGCCGTCGACAGCGGGAACCGGCACGGCGGGAAGCGTGGGGCGACGTTCTCGAGCGTGACGGTGCGGTCGCCTGCACGACGGCCCGCGACCCAGACGTCGGCGCCGATGGCCATCGGCAGGACCGGCAGCCCGTTGTAGTCGGTGTGCTCGCCGATGAGGTTGACGCGGCCGGGCGCGAGGGCGAGGTGCACCGCGCCCTCGCCGCCCAGCCCCGCACACAGGGCCGCGAGCCGCGCGGGATCCGGCGTCACGCGCGCCGGGCGCGAAAGAACGCCTGCAGAAGCGCTCGCGCCGCCTCGGCCTCCACGCCGGCGCACACCGCGATGCGATGGTTCAGCCGCGGGTCGACTGCCAGGTCGAACAGCGTGCCGGCGGCCCCGGCCTTGGGATCGGCACAGCCATACACGAGCCGCGTGACGCGCGCGTGCAGAGCGGCGCCGATGCACATCGCACACGGCTCGACGGTGGCGTACAGCGTCGTGCCGGGCAGGCGATAGTTGCGCTCGGCGGCGCCGCCGGTGCGCAGCGCCAGCACCTCGGCGTGCGCCGTCGGGTCGTGCTGCGCGACGCTGGCGTTGCCGGCACGTGCGATCTCGACGTCGGCGCGCACCAGCACCGCACCGATCGGAACCTCGCCGCGCTCGCCCGCCGCGCGGGCCTCGGCGAGCGCGACGGCCATCCATCGACGGTCGGCCTCGGACGCGCGGCATGCGTCGTTCGCTGCCACGACGTCGGAGGCCGACCCGCTCGACGGCTGCGCCTCAGTGGCCCTCGTGGGCTCCCTCGGCGTCCTTCTTCTCGCCGCCAGCCGCACCGGCCGCCTCGGCGGCCTGCTCCTGGCAGTTCTTCACGTCTGCTTCGCTGATGACCATCGTCTCGGCGACGTCCTGCGCCGACCGCCCCGTCTGCAGGTACTTCATCACCTGCTTGCAGTTCACGTCGGCAGCCTGCGCCGACGCCGTGGCGAGCAGCAAGGCCCCCCCGAGCATCACGATACCGAACCTCATGCGTAACGCCTCCTTGCGCGCTTCGCGGCGCGCGGCTGGCCCCGTTGGGATCGAGGCCGCCATACCAAACCCGGCACGGGCAGGGAAGGTTACGTGAGGCTCGCTGGACAGTCGCAGGACTCTTACATAGACCCGATACATGGGGTGGCGGTGGCTGGTCGTGGGGCCGGTGCTGGCGCTCGCGTCCGCCCCGATCCTCGCCGCGGCCGCCGTCCTCGAGCGCGTCGAGGTGCTGAACGCCGGCTCCGCCGTGCGCCTGCGCTTCTCCGCCCCGGTGACGCCGACGGCGACGGCACTGCCCGCCGAGGGCAGCGCGCCCGAGCGCATCGTCGTCGACTTCGGGGGCGCGACGCTCGGCCGCACGACGGCGCGCCTCGTTCCGGCCGCGACCACGGGCCCGTTGCTGCGCGTGCGCACCGGCCAGTTCACGCCGGAGATCGCGCGCGTCGTCCTCGACCTCGCGGCGCCGACGGCGTTCACCGTGCGCCAGCGTGGCGCCGTGATCACGATCGAGGCGGTGACGAGCGTGCCGCCGGCGCCCGCACCGGTTGCCACACCGGCCGCGGCGCGCGCCGCCGAGCCCGCCCCGGACACGCGTCGCCCGGCGCCCGTCGAGGCTCATGCCCCGAGACCGCCGGCGCTCGCCTCCGCGGCGGCGAGCGCGGCCGTTCCCTCCGTCGTCGCGGAACCCGAGACGGCGCCCTCCGTCCGCGAGCCGCGGCCCGCGTCGGCGCCGGTGGACCCGATCGCCGCCGCCCCGGCGCCACCGCCTGCGCGGCAGGAAGCCGGACCGCCGGTGGCGCAGACGCGGACGCCGTCGCGAGCCGGCGAGCGCATCGCGAGTCTGTCGACGCAGACCGCCACCACGCCGCCACCCACGGCGCGCCACCCGACCCGCACGCCGACCACGCCACCACCGGTCCGCGCGGGCGTCGCCACCGCGACCCCGGCCACGCCGGCGCAGCCACCGCCTGCCCAGCTCGCCACTGCGACCCCGGTCACGCCGGCGCCACTCTGGTCCGCCGCCACCACGACGGCCGCGACGGCGGCGGCAGCCGTCGCGATCGCACGCACCGTCACGCGCGGCGACGGGACGCGCAGCGACGCGGCGACGCCGAACGGGCCACGTGCGCTCGCGGTCGCCGCGACGACGACCGCGGTCTCGGACCGGGCCGTCAGCGATCGCCCGCCTACCCGCCGCCGTGTCGCCGGAGCCGGCGCCTCGGCGGCGCCGCAGAGCGCCATCGCGGCACCAACTGACGGCGTGCGGCGACGACGGCGGACGCGCGCTGCTCGCCGCCGTCGTCCCGGCAGCAACCTGGCCGCGCTTCACGCGCGCCGCCGATCGCGCACGCCGCCGCGGCCACGCGAGCGCGCCGTGGGCGAGCACCCGCCGAGCGACGCGGCGCCGCCCGCGGTCGGTCGCGCTGGCGCCCCCGCCGCCCACCGCGGTCCATCGCGAACCCCGCGACGGCGCCGGCGCCCGACGCTCCACTCGCGCCCACAGCCGCAGCGCCGCCGTCTCCCGTGGTCGCGGCGCCGCCGAGCGCGCTGGCCGGCGCAGCCCTGCCGCGCACCGCGCGCGCGATGGTGGTGATCGACGCGGGCCACGGCGGCCGCGATCCGGGCGCCGCCGGGGCCGGCGGGGTGCGGGAGAAGGACGTCGTCCTCGTCATCGCGCAGCGGCTGGCGGAGAAGCTGGCGCGACGCCTGCCGGTGACCGCGGTCCTGACGCGGTGGGACGACTCCTTCGTGCCGCTGCACGAGCGCCTGCCCTCACCCGGCGGTCCGCCGACGCTGTTCGTGTCGCTGCATGCGAACGCCAGCTCCGACCCCCGCCCCTCGGGCTTCGAGGTGTTCTACGGCGGCGATCTCCTCCAGGCCTCGGACAGCGACGGCGACAGCCCGCGCGCCCGTCGCCTGGCGCGCCTCGTCACCCAAACGCTGCGCGCTCAGATCGGGCCGGTGCGCGGCGCCCCGCGTCGCGGGCGCTTCGCGGTGCTGCGTCGCAACCCCGCGCCCGCCGTGCTGCTCGAGCTCGGCTACCTGACGCACGCGGACGATGCCGCACGCCTGCGCGACCCCGGCTACATCGATCGCCTGACCGACGCGCTCGTGCTCGCGCTGGCGCGGATGCTCTCCGCGGATGCCTGAGCATCGTCACGCGCAAGATAGACAGGTCGCCTGCCATGACGCGGCGAGCCGGCGTGCCGCAGCCAGGATTGCATCGGCCGCGAGTCGCTTTCGCATGGCTTCGCCGGCGAATTATCCGCTCGTGGCCACGGAAAGGCATTGCACACCCGAGTCTTCAACGTTAGAAACATAACACCGAAAACTCGGCGCGCCAGAGGAAAGGAGCATTATGGCAAGCGACAACGAGGTCTGGGTGCAGCTTGCGACACGCATCCCGAAGCAGCTTCACCGCGAGCTGAAGCTCCACTGCGTCAAGTCCGACATCTCCGTCATGGAGTTCGTCGTGCGCGCGCTCGAAGAGAAGCTTTCGCGCGACACGTCCCGGAAGAAGACGGCGGCTCGAGCCTGAGCGAGTCCGTGGCTTCGGCGGCCTGCGCGGGCATGACCCCCCGGGCGCGTCGCCTGCTCGATCGTGTCCGCGCCGCGGACGAGGATCAGGGGACGCTGGCCTTCCTGATCAGCGGTGGGTGCTGCGGCGGGACGAATCCCGTGCTGTGCCGGCGTTCGGCCGTCCTCGAGGGCTTCGACGTCGCCTTGGGGACGGCCGATGGCGTCCCCGTCTTCGCCCATCCCGATCACGCCGAGTATCTCCGGCGCGATCGCTTCGTCCTCGACGCCCTCGAGGACGTCCGCAGCGACACCTTCTCGCTGGAGATCGCGCACGGCGGACGCTTCGTCCTGCGCGAGCTCTCCGCACCGCAGCCGAACGACCCCTGCTGAGGTTCGCGGCCTAGCTGCGGCGTCCGCCCGAGGCGCCGCGCGCCTGTGCGCGCGCCGCACGCACCAGCTCGGCGGCCTGCGCCACGTGTCCGAACGCATGGACCTCGCCCTGCGGGGTCACCGCGATCACCGTCGCCCACGGCACGCGCTCGCCGGCCCATCCGTGCTGGAGATCGACGACGTTCGGGCGGTCCAGCGGCACCGCGAGGAGCCGCGAGCGCAGCGCGCCGCTGCGGACGAGCAGCCGTCGCGACGTCACCGCGAGCTCGGTCCGAAGTAGCCGGCACAGCGGCAGAACGGCGCCCGCCGCCATGGCGACGATCGCCCACGCCATCACCTTGAGAGCGAAGGCGAGCGGCTTGTCGTTGTTGATGATGATCAGCGTGGCGACGACGGTCACGAAGAGCGCGAACGACCCGGCGCCGCCGAGGAGAACCCCGGGATGCAGCCCGGTACGGAACACGACTCGCTCGTCCGGCGCGAGCAGCCGCTCGACGAAGGGCATGGCTGGGAGCGAGCCGTATGCCGCAACGCTCCCCGTCCGGCAAGCCGACGCCACGCGCCTCGTCCCGACTTGCCCTAGGGCCGGAAGCCACCATACAAGCCGAGAGAGGAGCCTGCCTGTCGCAGGGCACCATCACGGAGCTCGGGGTGGGTCATGGGGAGCCCGATGGGGCAAGCTGAGCTGGAGCGTCGCGCGGTCGATACGATCCGCTTCCTCGCCGCCGATGCGGTACAGAAGGCGAACTCGGGACACCCGGGGTTGCCGATGGGCGCCGCACCCGCGGCCTACGTTCTGTGGACGCGGCACCTGGTGCACGCGCCGCAGAGCCCGAGATGGTTCGATCGCGATCGCTTCGTGCTCTCGGCCGGTCACGGCTCGATGCTGCTCTACGCCCTCCTCCACCTGACGGGCTACGAGCTGAGCCTCGACGACCTGAAGGAGTTCCGGCAGTGGGGCAGCCTGACGCCGGGCCACCCGGAGAGCCATCTCACAGCCGGCGTCGAAGCGACCACCGGGCCGCTCGGCCAGGGCATCTCGAACGCCGTCGGCCTGGCGATGGCCGAAGCCCACCTCGCCGCGCGCTTCAACCGTCCGGGCCATGCGATCGTCGACCATCGCACCTGGGTGATCGCCAGTGACGGCGATCTCATGGAAGGCGTCGCCAGCGAGGCCTGCTCGCTCGCGGGCCATCTCGCGCTCGGCAAGCTCAACGTCCTCTACGACGACAACCGCATCTCGCTCGCCGGCACGACCTCGCTCACGTTCGGCGAGGACGTCTCGCGCCGCTTCGAGGGGTACGGCTGGCACGTGCAGCTGGTCGAGGACGGCAACGACCTCGCCGCGATCGACGCGGCCTGCACGGCCGCGGCCGCCGAGACGGGACGCCCGTCGCTCGTCCGGGTGCGCTCCATCATCGGCTTCGGGGCGCCCCACAAGCAGAACACCTACGAGGCGCACGGCTCACCGCTCGGTCCCGACGAGCTCCGCGCCGCCAAGGAGAATCTCGGCTGGCCGCTCGAGCCGAGCTTCCTGGTGCCGACCGAGGTCGAGGCGCACTTTCGCACCGCCGTCGCCAAGGGCGCGTTGCACGAGCGCGAATGGAACGAGCGGCTGACGGCGTATCGCGCCGCGCATCCCGAGCTCGCCGCGGAGCTCGAGCGCCGCATCGCCGGCACGCTGCCCGCGGGCTGGATCGAGAGTCTTCCGGTCTTCCCCGCCGACGAGAAGGGCGAGGCCACGCGCAAGGCGTCGGAGACCGTCATCCAGGCGCTCGGCAAGGCGATCCCGGAGCTGGTCGGCGGCAGCGCCGATCTCAACCCGTCGACGCTCACCTGGATCAAGGGCGCGGGCGACTTCCAGCCGCCGACGCTGTCCACCGACGGCGTGCAGGGCCGCATCGGGCCCGACTGGGGCTACGCCGGGCGCAACCTCTACTTCGGCGTCCGCGAGCACGGCATGGGGGCGGCGGTGAACGGGCTCGCCTACCACGGCGGCTTCGTGCCGTACGGCTCCACGTTCCTCGTCTTCTCGGACTACATGCGCGGCGCGATCCGCGTCTCCTCCATCGCCAAGCTCGGCACGGTGTGGGTCTTCACGCACGACTCGATCGGCGTCGGCGAGGACGGGCCCACGCACCAGCCGGTCGAGCACTATGCCGCGCTGCGCGCCATCCCCGATCTGCTCTTCTTCCGCCCGGGCGACGCCAACGAGACGGCCTGGGCATGGCGCCTGGCGATCGAGAACCGCCACCGACCCTCGGTGCTCGCGCTGACGCGGCAGAACGTGCCGACGCTCGACCGGGCGCGCTTCGCGCCCGCCGAGGGCGTCGCGCGCGGCGCCTATGTGCTGAACCCGGACGTCGCCGATCCGCAGCTCCTGCTGCTCGCTTCCGGCTCCGAGGTGGGTCTCACGGTTGCGGCCGCCCGGACGCTCGCCCAGCGTGGCGTGCGCGTGCGGCTCGTGTCGATGCCGTGCTGGGAGCTCTTCGAGGAGCAGCCGGCCGCGTACCGCGAGTCGGTCCTGCCGTCGTCGGTGCGGGCCCGCCTGGCCGTCGAGTCGGGCGTGACGCTCGGCTGGCATCGCTGGGTCGGCCTCGAGGGAGACTGCCTGACGCTCGATCGCTTCGGCGCCTCCGCGCCGGGGCCCCGGGTCCAGGCCGAGCTCGGCTTCACCGCCGACCACGTCGTGGAGCGCGCCGAACGCCTGCTGCGCTGACTCCGGGAGGGCCCCGATGACGTCGACCCCGCTCACCGTACTCCGGCAGCTGGGGCAGAGCCTCTGGCTCGACGACGTCCCGCGCAGCCTGCTGCGCTCCGGGGAGCTGGCCCGCCTGGTCCGGGACGGCGAGGTGACCGGCCTCGCCGCGAACCCCGCCTGCTTCGCGCAGGCGCTCGCGCACGGACGCGACTACGACGATGCACTCGCCGCCCTCGTCGCCGCGGGCCGGACCGCGGAGGCGATCGTCGACGCCCTCCTGGTCGAAGACGTACAGGCGGCCGCCGACGTCCTCCTGCCGGTCCATCGCGAGACGAAGCGCGCCGACGGCTACGTGACGCTACGGCTCGCGCCGGGGCTCGCGCACGACGCGGCGGCGACCGTGCGCGAGGCGAAGCGGCTCTGGCGTGCCGTCAACCGCCCGAACCTGATGCTGCAGATCCCGGCCACGGCCGCGGGGCTGATCGCAATCGAAGAGGCCGTCGCCTCCGGCATCAACGTCCACGCCGGGCTCGTCTTCTCGCGCGCCCGCGCCGACGCCGTGATCGCGGCCTACTTCGGCGGGCTGACGCGCCGGCTCGAAGCGGGCATGCGGGTCGACCGGCTGGCCTCGGTGGCGAGCTTTCCGCTCCATCCCCTCGATGCCGCCGTCGATCGCCTGCTCGACGAGCGCATCGCCGCCGCAGCGCAGAGCGAGATGCGCGCGCAGCTCGAGCGGCTGAAGGGCAAAGCGGCCATCGCCCAGGCGAAGCTCGCCCATGCGGCGTTCGGGGAGCAATTCGGCCCCGATCGCTTCGCCCTGCTGACTCGCGAGGCGGCCCATCCGCAGCGAGCGCTGTGGACCGATACGGCGCCCGTGCCGCCGGCCGCACCCGAGGTCTACTACCTCGAGGCCCTGGTCGGTGCCGGCGTCGTCGCCGCCGTGTCGCCACGCACGCTCGCGGCCTACCGCACGCATGGCCATCCGGAGGACCGCCTCGGGCTGGCGCTCGAGCGGGCGCGCGCCGTCCTCGAGCAGCTGGCGCAGGCGGGCATCGACCTCGACGCCGTGGCCGCGCGGCTCGAGCACGAGCAGCTCGCCGCCGCCGCGGACACGCAGCGCGCAACGCTCGCCACCGCCACGCATCGGCGCGAGGCGCTGCGGGCGATGGCGCGCACCGAGACCCTGCCCGGCCCGGCCGAGCGAGCGCTCGCCACCGCGCTGCGCAGGCTCGAGACCGAGCCGGTGCTCGAGCGGCTGTGGCGTCACGACGACACCCTCTGGCCGACACCCGCCGCGGACGGCGCCGATCGCCTCGCCTGGCTCGCGCCGGGCGATCCGGCGCCCGACACGGAGACGCTGCGCACCTTCGCCGACGCCGTGCGGCGCGACGGCCTGGACCACGCGGTCGTGTGCGGCGGCGGCGGCGCCACGCTCGCGCCCGAGCTGCTGCGGCGCAGCCTCGGCGTCGCCCGCGGGTTTCTCGACGTGTCGGTCTGCAACCCGGCCGATCCGGCGGCACTCACCGCCACGGCGAAGCGGGCCGTCCCGGCACGCACGCTGGTGGTGCTGGCCGCGCCGTCGGGCGACGCCGCCCCGCTCGACGCCGTCTTCCGCTTCTGGTGGGAGCGCATCGCCGCCGCCGCCGGCGAGCGCGCCGGCCGCCATTTCGTCGCCCTCGCGCCGGCCGGCAGCGCTCTCGCGACGCTCGCTCGCGAGCGCGGCTTCCGCGAGGTGTTCGCCACCGCACCCGGCGTCTCCGGCGCCTGGGCGACCTTGTCGGCGATCGGGCTGGTGCCCGCCGCGCTCATGGGCCACGACCTCGCGAAGCTGCGCGAGCGCGCGCACCGCATGGCGGCGGCATGCGGCGTCGACGCGCCGGCCGCGCAGAATCCGGGTGCCCACCTCGGCGCGACGCTGGCCGCGCTCGCACGCGCCGGGCGCGACAAGCTGACGCTGCTCGCACCCGACAAGCTCGCCGGCTTCGCGGAATGGCTCGCCCACCTCGTCGGCGGTCTCGCGCCCCGCCGCAGCCCCGGCCTCGTCGCCGTCGTGCGCGAGCCCGCGGGTCCGCCCGCGGTGTACGGCAAGGACCGCGCCTTCGTGCAGCTGCGCCTCGGCGCGCACCCGGACCGCACCGCCGCGACGCTCGCTCGCGCCGGTCACCCCGTGATCGGCTTTCGTCTCCTCGACGGCTACGACCTCGCCGGCGAGATCGTGCGCTGGCAGGTGGCGACGGCCGTCGCCGCGCATCTGCTCCAGGCCGATCCGTTCACGACGCCGCGCACGCCGGCGGTCACCGTCGACGCCGCGCCGGTCGTCGCGCTGCCCCCCGCGCTCGCGCCGGCGCAGCCCGACTTCGCCTCCCGTCTCGGCTCGCAGCTGGCGGCGGCGCGGGGGCGCCGCTGGGTCGCGCTCGCCGCGTTCGTCGCGCCCACGCCGCGGCGCGAGAAGCTGCTCGAAGACGTCCGCGGCGTCATCCGCAAACGCTTCGGGGTGGCGACGACGCTCGCCTTCGGTGCGCGCGTGCCCGAGGTCGCCGCGGCCTGGCACGGCAGCGGCCCGGCGTCGGCGATCGTGCTCCAGCTCACCGCCGACCCGACACAGGACGTGCCCGTCCCCGGCCGCCCCTACGGCTTCGCCGCGCTCCAGGACGCGGAGGCGACGCGCACCCGCGCGTCGCTCGCCGCGGAGCGCCGCCCCGTCGTCGCCGTCCACCTCGGGCCCAACGTCGACGCCGGGCTCACGGCCGTGCTCGCGGCCCTGCAGCGGCGCCCCCCGAAGCCACCCGCACGGGGGCACGGCGCGGGCCACAAGGACGGGGCGATCGGCCGGACGCGCGCCGGGCGCCGCTGACCCGGCTCAGCCCGGCCGCAGCGCGCCGAGAACGCGCAGGAAGTTGCCGCCGAGCAGCTTGCGCAGCGGCTCCGTCCCGACGCCGCGGTCGAGCAGCTGCTGCACCACGCGTGGATAGTGATCGACCCCCGGCAGGTCGGGCGGCGGCGTGATGGCGCCGTCGTAGTCGCTGCCGAGCGAGACGAAGTCGTCGCCGACGACGCGCATCACGTGGAGCACGTGCTCGGCGATCATGCCGGCGTCCCGGGGTCCTCCCGGGCGGGCGAGGAAGCCTGCCTGGAAGATGATGCCGATCGTTCCACCGCTGTCGGCGATCGCACGCAGCTGGGCGTCGGTGAGATTGCGCCAGTGCGGGCGCACGCCGGTCACGCCGGTGTGCGTGACCAGCAACGGCCGGCTGCGGTCGTGCACCGAGACCGCGTCGAAGAAGGCGCGCTCGTGGATGTGGGCCAGGTCGACGAAGATGCGGTGGGCGTCGAGCTCCTCCACCAGGCGGCGACCCGCCGCCGTGAGCCCCTTGTCCCGGCGGGCGGCGCCGAGCGGGCTCGACGTCGCGCCGTAGACGGCGTTCGTCAGATGCACGAGGGTGACGCGCACGATGCCGTCGTGCGCCAGCTCGGCGACGCCGTCGGGCGCCGCCTCGACGGCGTTCGCGCCCTGGATCGACGGCAGGCAGACGTGCGCGCCCCGTGCCCGTGCCGCGCGATACCCCGCGAGCGTGTCGGCCTCGACGAGGGCGCCGCCGCTGCGCGCCGCGAGTGCGCGCAGGCGCGCGCGGTTCGTGCGGTAGGCGCGCAGCCGGGCGCCGGCGGAGCGGAACGGGTTGGTCGTGAGCGACCAGAGCGCGCCGGCGACGCCGCCGTCGCGCAGGCGCGGCAGATCGGCGTGTCCGAAGAAGTGGCGGCCGAACGGCCCCCCGGTGTGCCGCACCAGCGGATCGTAGCCCCACAGCCGCGGCGGAATCATGGTGTCGAGGTGGAGATCGATCGTGTCGCCGGCGCGCACCAGCTCGACGGCCTCGCGCGATACCCCGAGACGCCGCGCCCACGCCGACGCGTCGATCGCCTCGCCGAACCCAGCCTCGATCATCCGCCGGGGTTCTGGAAGGTGCCGCCGCAGAAGTCAACGGAACCGGGCGGGGGTCGGCAAGCCTTCTAGCCCCATCGCAACCGTTGTCCCTAGGCATGTGATTCGGTATGGAGCACCGAGGGAGGATCGCGACCGATGCGGGCCAGGGCTCAGGAACGGAGCGGCCGCCGGCAGGCGCCGGGCGGGCGCTGCACGGTCTGCCGCAGGCGGAAGGACAAGGTGCACCGCAACCGCAAGACGGGCCGTCTCGTCTGTCCGGCCTGCGCGGACCGCGCCCGGATGCGTGTCGGCCCCTGCGACGATTGCGGCGCGCGCAAGCTGCTCCAGGCCCGCCAGCGCTGCTTCGCCTGCTACAAGCGCCACTGGCGGGCCGCGCGCATCGCCCCGCTCCGCGTGCGCGCCGGCGCGCGACGCTGAACCCTACTTGGTCGTGCGGCGCCAGAGCCGTACGGCCGTGTCGGGTCCGGTCGTCGACTCGAGCAGCGCCATCGACAGCAGCGGGCCGCCGGCGCTCGACGCCAGCGTCGCGCCGTCGGGCGAGAACGCGACCGTGGTGACGAGATCGGCGTGGCCCGTCAGCACGTCGTACGGTGCGCCGTCCTCGGCGGCGTAGAGGTAGATGCGACGGTCGGCGCCGGCGGCGGCGAGGAGGTTGCCGTCCGGCGACCAGTCGAGGCCGTGGAGGGCGGACGCCCGCGGCGGCCCCGAGCGCCATACGACCGCGCCGCTCGCCGCCGCGAGCACCGAGAGCGTGCCGTCGGTGCCGACCGCGGCGACGCGATCGCCTCCGGGCTGCCAGCGCACGTTCCACACGGCGCCGTGGCCGCCCTCGAGCCAGCGCGGCGTGCGCGCGACGGCGCTCTTGTTCTTCGAGAACCACGACGCATGCGACGCCCACGACGACGCCGCGAACGACGCGATGGTGGCGTCGTCCCAGCGGTCGCCGTCGAGGTCGACGTCCCACACCGCGACGCGTCCCTTGCGATCGCCGGTGACCAGCGCGCGGCCGTCGGGCGCCCAGCGCACCGACAGGAAGCTGCCGGCGTTCTTGTCGGTCCACAGGAGGACGACCTTCCACTGGTGCTTTCCCGGTGCGATCTGCCACACGCGCACGGTGCGGTCCTTGCCCGTGCCGGCGAGCCAGCGCCCGTCGGGCGAGAACGCCAGCGACGTGATCCAGCCGTTGATCTGGCCCATCTGCCGGATGCCGCCGTCGGCGACCGGCATCTGCCCCGGCTTGCACTCGGAGCTGCCCTGGCCCGCGGCGTCCCAGAGCTTCACCGCATGATCGCCGCCGCCGTCGGCGATCACCTCGCCCAGGAACGGGTTGTCCGTCCAGTCCGTCGCGACGACCCAGAAGTAGTGGCAGGCGAAGCTCTTCACGAGCGACTTCGAGGCCACGTCGACGATGCGCGTGTCGTAGCGCAGCCGCGTGGCCTTGTCGCGAAAGCGGCCGCCGACCGCGAGCGCGCCGCCGTCGGGAGACCACGACACCGTGAGGCCGCGCCCGGGGATCGCGACCGTCCCCGCCGGGACGAAGTGGACGTTGGCGGGGGACGCGCCGTGCCGGCCGTCGTCCGGCGACGGCTTCGTCGGCGTGCGCGGCTGCTTCGGCTCCTTCGGCGGCTTCGGCGCACGCGGCTCGCGCGGCTTGTGCTTCTTGTGCGGCTCCCGTCCCGGCTTCGCATCCACGGTCCCCGCCGCCACGAGCACCCCGAGCCCCACCACCATCGCCGTCGCCAGCCACTGCATGCGCATGGGGCTGCGTCGAGCAACGTGCGTTCCAGCGCGCCGGCGTGCGTTTTCGGGCCGCGCGCGCGCGCACCGCGTACACGATTGCCCGACCGGCGGCGTGGGCGTCGCGGCTGCGTCGGCGATGCTGCGCGCAGGGCACGGCGCCCGCCGCAGCGGGCGCGCGGCGCGAACGTCCGTCGGGATCTCCCGGGGCCGGACAGCGTCGGCGGCGCGATCCGTCCGCCGCCGCGCGACGACGACGCCGAGAGCTCGGCGGAGACGACCGCGCTCGACGGGACGACGCCGGCACGCGACCTGCCGCTTGCCGCCCGACACGACGATCCGACCATCGCGGCGGCGTGCGCCGACCCCTCGCGCTGCGCGGACCATCGCGCGCCGCACCCCGGCGGCATGGTGCTGAACGCTCACGCGCTTCGCCGGCAGCGTGATCCAGATCTGATCGAGCGCCCGCCCGGCAGTCTTTCCTTGCG
The DNA here is from genome assembly GCA_026129405.1 of bacterium. Lineage (NCBI taxonomy): Bacteria > bacterium. The sequence goes on along the minus strand of JAHCID010000005.1, from coordinate 168,961 downwards.
CCGCAGCGGGACCTTGTGCGTAAGCTCCCGCCCGCGGCGCCGCGTCCGACGCGACGCCCATGGGGGGGACATGGTCGTTCGTTCGCGCTTTCGCTCGCTGCTCGCCCTGCTCGCGGTGCTCGCCGCGACGCCCGCCGCCGCCCAGACGCTGACGCGCGGCCCGTTCGTCGAGAACCCCGACGCCCTGCCGTCCACGATCAACATCCAGTGGTGGACGAACGTGGCCGGCAACTCGACCGTCGACTACGGTCTCACGCCGGCCCTCGGCCAGAGCGTCACCATCGGCCAGGTGGGAAGCTGCGAGATCGGCAACGCCGGCACCTGCCACTCGGTCGGGCTGACGGGCCTCCAGCCGGGCACGCGCTACTACTACCGACTGGTCACGAACGGCGTCGAGGTGATGCCCACCTCCTCGTTCGTCACCATGAAGCTGGCGAGCGACCCCACCCCGCTCGTCTTCGGCGTCCTCGGCGACTGGGGCCAGGGCAGCAGCGCCTACAGCGACATCGCCGCCCGCATCGACGCCGCCGACCCGCCGATGCTCTTCACCGTCGGCGACAACGCCTACCAGAACGGCACGCAGTCCGACTGGGACAGCAACGCCCTCGCCGCCTACAAGAATCCGCTGAAGCGGATGCTGTTCTTCCCCTCGCTCGGCAATCACGACCTCAACTCGGTCGGCGCCGGCAACTGGCAGAACTCGGTCGAGATCAAGATGTTCAAGCACCCGCGGAACGCGCCCGCGGGACAGGCGGAGCGCTACTACTCGTTCGATCACGGCGACGCCCACTTCGTCGTGCTCGACTCCAACGCGCCGCTCGACGCCACCCAGCGTGCCTGGCTCCAGACCGACCTCGCCACCAACACGCGGCGCTGGACCTTCGTCTTCTTCCATCACCCCCACTACAGCTGCGCGAGCGGGCTGTTCTCGTTCGGCAGCTACAAGAACATCCGCGACAACTGGCAGCCGCTGTTCGAGCAGTACGGCGTCGACGTGGTCTTCACCGGCCACGACCACATCTACGAGCGCTCGAAGTACATGGACGAATACCTCCTCGACGGCTCGCCCGGCAGCGACGGCCTCGGCATCTGGCACATCATGACCGGCGGCGGCGGCGCGACCCTCGACGGCGCGGCCTCGATCAACGGCGGCCTCCCGCGCCGCAGCGGCGAGGTCTGCTACTGGCTCGACAACGACTGCCCCGGCGGACCGTCGGGCACCACGTTCTGCAGCTACAACCGCTTCTCGTGGACCAAGATCACGATCACCAACGACGAGGTCCTCACCGGCCAGGCCATCGACCGCAACGGCAACGTCTTCGACACCTTCACCATCGAGAAGAACTCGTGCGGCGACGGCGTCCTCGACCTCGGCGCCGGCGAGCAGTGCGATCAGGGCGCCGCCAACGGCACCGCCGGCTCGTGCTGCACCGCCGGCTGCGTGCTCGTCGCCGCCGGCACGACCTGCCGCGCCTCGGCGGGCATCTGCGACCAGGCCGAGACCTGCAACGGCGTCGACGGCGCCTGCCCGGCGAACGGCTTCGCCCCGGCCGGGACCAGCTGCCGCGCCAGCGCCGGGGCCTGCGACCTCGCCGAGACGTGCACGGGCAGCAGCGCCACCTGTCCGCCCGATCTCAAGTCGACCGCGCCGTGCCGCGGCCTCGCCGGCACCTGCGACGTCGTCGAGAGCTGCAACGGCGTCTCCAACGACTGCCCCGCCGATCAGGTCGCGCCGCCGGCGACGCCGTGCCGCCCGTCCGCCGGCGTCTGCGACCCGGCCGAGACCTGCGACGGCGTCGGCGTCCACTGCCCCGCCGACCTCAAGTCCACCGCGCCCTGCCGGGCGGCGGCGGGCGTCTGCGACGTCGCGGAGTCGTGCGACGGCGTCGGCAACGACTGTCCGGCCGACGTCTTCCTGCCCGCGTCGGTCGAGTGCCGCGGCAGCGCCGGCGTCTGTGACGTCGCCGAGACCTGCACCGGCGTCGGCGCGGCCTGCCCGGCCGACGCGTTCCAGCCGCCGAGCGTCCCCTGCCGCGCGGCCGCGGGCATCTGCGACGCCGTCGAGCACTGCACCGGCACCGGGGTGGCGTGTCCCGCCGACGCCAAGTCGACGGCCGTCTGCCGCGGCGCCGCCGGCGACTGCGACGCGCCGGAGACGTGCGACGGCGTCGGCAACGACTGTCCTGCCGACCTGAAGTCGACGTCGGTATGCCGGCCGGTCGCCGGGCCGTGCGACCTGCCGGAGTCGTGCGACGGCGTCTCGAACACCTGTCCCGCCGACGCCTTCCAGCTGCCGTCCACGCCGTGCCGCGCGGCGGCCGGCGTCTGCGACGTCGCCGAGACCTGCACCGGCTCGTCCGCCGCCTGCCCGACCGACGTCTTCCTGCCGCCGACCACGCCCTGCCGCCCGGCGGCCGGCGTCTGCGACCTCGCCGAGAGCTGCACCGGCTCGTCGGCCGTCTGCCCGGCCGACCAGAAGTCGACCGCCGAGTGCCGCGCCGCCGCCGGCGTCTGCGACCTCGCCGAGGTCTGCAACGGCATCGCGAACACCTGCCCGCCCGACGCCAAGTCGACGGGCACCTGCCGCGCCGCCGCGGGCGCATGCGACATCGCCGAGGTCTGCGACGGCGTCGCCGACGGCTGCCCGCCCGACGTGCTCCAGAGCGCCGGCGCGGTGTGCCGCGTGGTGGCCGGCGTGTGCGACGAGCCCGACGCCTGCGACGGCGTCTCGCCGGCCTGTCCGGCCGACGCCGTGAAGCCAGCGGGCACCTCGTGCCGCCCGTCCAGCGGACCGTGCGACGTCGCCGAGAGCTGCGACGGCACGAGCGGGGTGTGCCCGCCGGATCAGCTCCAGGCCGACAGCGACGGCGACGGCGTCTGCGACGCCCTGGACGTCTGCCCGACCATCCCCGATCCGACCCAGGCCGACGGCGACGGCGACGGCCTCGGCGACGCCTGCGATCCCTGCACCAACCTCGGACCGCGCTTCGTCGTCCAGGCCAAGCTCACCATGCAGAAGCTCGGCGGCGTCGCCGGCGACGACCGCATCAAGTTCACCGGAAGCCTCACGATCCCGACGTCGCCCACGGTCGATCCGATCGCCAAGGGCGTGCGTCTCCTGGTCACCGGCGCGACCGGCACCGTCGTGCTCGACGCGCTCGTCCCGGGCGGCGCCTACTCCACCGCGGCGCGCGCCGGCTGGACGCGCAACACCACCGGCACGTCGTTCACCTACAAGAACACCGGCAAGGTGGTGCCGTTCGTGAGCGGCATCGGCAAGGTCACGCTGAAGCGCACGCCGACCGTCGGCCAGTGGCGCTTCGGCATCAGCGGCAAGGCGGGCACCTATCCGATCGGCCTCGGCGGCCTGCCGCTCACGGCCACGATGATCCTCGACGCGCCGCAGGCCACGACCGGCCAGTGCGCGGACGCGATCTTCCCCGGCCCGCCGCCGGCCCCGAGCTGCGCGCTCGTCGGCACGACGCTCAAGTGCCGTTGACGGGGAGCTGGAGGCAGTACCCGTACATCCCCGACTGGGGCGACCCGGCGTGGTTCACGTTCCCGGCGGTCGACGGCCGCCGGGACGACCTCGGGGTCTCGACCTACTTCATCGACGGCTTCCTCACCGGGCGCTCCAGCGGCCGGCGCTTCGCGTTCATGTTCATCTTCATGAACGCGCGCGTGCTCGGAAAGCGCTTCCGCGCCAGCTTCTACACGCTCGCGCTCTACGACCTCGACCGCGCGCGCTACGGCACCTGCACCGATTCCGACTTTCCGCGTCCGCCGCGCGTGCGGCGTGGCTTCAAGTTCCGCGCCGCCGGCGACGCAATGGACGTCGCCTACGAGGCGCCGTTCGGCACGGCGCGCTGGCAGAACCGGCGCGACGCCGCGGGTGCGCTGCTGCCGTTCGCATGGCGGGTCGATCTGCCCGGCGTCGACCACCACGGCGCGCGCATGCACCTCGAGCTCGACGTCGACGCCCACCGCCCGCCGGCGCCGCTCGGCGGACGCGAGCTGGGCGGTGCCATGATGTTCCTCGGCGCGCCGGTCACCTACTCGTACTTCCAGAGTGGGCTCGCGATGCGCGGCCGGCTCGCCTGGGGAGAGCACACCGAGGAGGTCGAGGGCCACGTCGGCTGGATCGACCGGCAATGGGCCGAGTCCGACTTCAGCGTCCACCAGGACCGCCACTCGAGCCGGTACCGCAACGAGTGGCGCGTCATCCAGCTGGACGACGGCTGGGACATGAGCTGCTTCCACCAGTACCAGCGCGACGCCCGCAACGCCGTCGTTCCCTGGACGGGCATCTCCGCGCAGGGCCCGGGGCCCGAGCATCCGATCCGCAGCACGACGCGCATCGAGCTGGTCGTCCCGGAGTTCATCCGCAGCCCGGGCGTCGTGCGTGGCCAGTCGATGCTGACCGAGGGCCCGCGCTGGTTTCCGGCGCGCTACCGCCTGCGCGCGCCCGAGTGGGAGCTGGACGTCGAGAGCACGCCGCTGGTCGAGGCGCCCGCGCACGCGCTGCCGATCGAGTACTGGACCGGCCCGGTGTCGATCCGCGGCTCGGCGTTCGGGCACCCCGTCTCCGGCTTCGGCTTCGACGAGCGCAGCCGGCCCTGGTGCCGCGCCTGGGAGATCGCGGCGGCGCTGAAGCTCACCGTGGAGCATCTCCCGGCGGTCGAGGACGATCTGCGCCGACGGATCGCCTACCGGGCGTGGGAGATCGAGGCCCTCGCCCTGCGCGGCGACCGCGCCGGGGCGAGCGCGCACCTGGCGGCCTCGCTGCCCGGGCTCGTCGACGCTCTGCCGGAGGCCGCGGCGGCGCGCGTGTCGCCCCTCGTCGAAGACCTGCGGCTCGTCCTGGCCTCGAAAGAGCGAACGCGCTGAGCCGCCTTCGGCCCAGCGCGCCCGCCCCGGAGGAAGAGGGGCACTTGCAGTAAGAGAGGGGGGGCGCCACCGCCCGCCGTTTGTCGGAGTCTGCGGACTGGTCACTCGCGACGGGCGGCGGCGCCTGCGGACATGGACGGTGGTGTGACGACCAGGGCCGCCAAAAGATTCAATCGCGTCCACACCACGCGAATGCCATGCGACGAGGGCCGGCGCTTTCGCGGCCGACGCGGAGCTGGCAAGGGAGGACGGCCGTGCGTCGCGCCGCCGTTGTCGCTCTCCTCGTGCCGCTGCTCGTCGCGGTGCCGGCGCGGGCACGAGAGGTCGCATTCACGCTGCAGATCGACGCGCCCCTGCTCGAAGCGGCGCTGCGGCGCGAGGTCGGGCTCGGCCGGGGTCCGACGGTACTCTGGGGCGCCGCCGACGGCTGCCGCTTCCTCCTGTTGCACGACCTGCGCCTCGTGCCCGCCGACGCCGCGCTGCGCCTCACCGCGCACGGCACGGGCCAGGTCGGGCTCGATCTCGCCGCGTTCTGCTTCCTGCCCTTCACCTGGGAGGGAACCATGGTTGCCACCGGGGCGCCGAGAGTCGATGCCGACTGGCAGCTGCGACTCGGCGACCTGCACACCGAGCTGCTCGACCACGAGGGCCGCTCGACCTTCGTCGGCCGGCGCCTGTGGGGCTTCGCCCAGGGCGACGTCGAGGACGCGCTGGCGCGCTTCCGCTTCGACCTCGGCCCGCCGATCGCCGAGACACGCGCCCTGATCCGCGCATCCGCTCCGGCCGATCGCGCCGCCCCCGTCCTCGCCGCGCTCGACACCTTGCGTCCCCGGGGCGTCCGGGTCGAGGCCGAAGGCGTCGCCGTCCAGGTGGCGCTCGACGTCGAGGACGCCGCGCCCGCGCCGCCGTCGCCGGAGCCGGCGCTGAGCCCCGAGGAGCGCGCCCGCTGGGAGGAGGCCCTCGACCGTTGGGACGCCTTCCTCGTCTTCGTGGTGAAGGACCTGGGCGGGCTCGACGACACCCCGGCGCTGCGCGACGCCCTCTTCGATCTCCTCATGCGCAGCCGCCACGAGCTGGTCGGCGTGCTCGCGGTCGGCCCGCTCCCGGGCGCCGACCCGGTGCGCGGCCTCTTCCTCGACGCCTGGAACCGCCTGCGGCCCATCGTGCGCGAAGCCGCGCTCGCGGGGCGGCTCGAAGCGCACGCGCTGCGCTACCTCGCCTTCCTCACCGCCGGCGACGCCCTCGCCGCATTGGACGCCGCCGCCCCGGGCCTCGGCCTCGAGATATCGGCCGACGGGCTGCGACGCCTCGCCCGCATCCTCGAGCCCGACGTGCGCGGCGATCCCCTCACCCTCGGCGACGCGCCCGATCCCGCGCTGCGCAAGCTATTCGGCTTCGTGGAGCCCGAATCGTCGCCGCCCGGCGTCGGCGAGCCGCCGCCCGAAGGCGAGCTGCCGCCGGACGACACCGTGACGCCGCCCACCGACGCCACGACGACCACCGTCCCCGAGGCCACGGACACGCCAGCCGCCGGCGCTGCGACGACCACCACCGCCGGCGGCGACGGCGCCACCACGACGCTCGCCGAGACCCCGGCCCCCACCACGACGTCGACCGCGGCGCCGGTCTCGACGACCCTGCCGCCGACGACCACGACGACGCTGCCGCCCGACGTCTCCTGGTGGCCGTTCGGCGCCGCGGCCTGGGCGGCGGCGATGCCGTCGCCGGCGGCGCTGCCCGACATCGCCCGCACGCTCGACCGGTGGGTGCCCGAGCCGCTCGACCAGCCGCGCTACCGTGACCTGGTGTCGCAGCTGCTCGACCTCACGGCCCGCGACGCGGGCGAGCGCGGCGGCGTCGACAGCGCCCACCGCACGCTCTTCCGCCACATCGTGCGCACGACGGCGTGGCAGGAGAGCTGCTGGCGCCAGTTCTGGCGGCGCGGTGGCCGCGTCACCTTCGTGCGCTCGGAGACGGACGACGTCGGCATCATGCAGGTGAACCGCCGCGTCTGGCGCGGCTTCTTCGATGTCCGCAAGCTCGAGTGGGACATCGTCTACAACGCCAGCGCCGGCGCCGAGATCCTGGCCCAGCTCCTCACGCGCTACGGCGTGCGGGAGATGGACGCGACGGATCGCCACCCGGCGCGGGCGGTCTACTCGGCGTACAACGGCGGTCCCGCCGCCTATACGCGCTACCGCCGCGCCAAGGTCCGCGACCGCGACCGCAAGGTCGACGGCGCCTTCTGGCGGAAGTTCCAGGAGACCGCCGCCGGCCGCGAGCTGGAGCAGGTTCTGTGCGAGCCGCTGTCGGGCTCCTGAGCCCTACGGCGCCGTCCGGATGCCGCGCGCGAGCTTGCCGGCGGTGTCCGGCAGCGACTCCGCCAGCATCTGCTCGCGCGTCACCCACTGCCCGCCGGCCTCGATGAACTTCGGCAGGTCGAGGAGGTTCTGGCTGAGAGGCTGCTGCGTATGCTCGAACGTCGCGCGCTCGAGCACCGTGGCGTCGTCGGCGTTCACCAGCACGGCCTGATACCAGACGGTCGCCGGCGACGTCGCGCCCAGGGCCGGCCCCTCACGCTGCACGTAGCGGGTGATGGCCCCGATCACGGCGAACGGGACGTCGAGCTCGCGCGCGACGCGCGCGCCCAGGCGGGCGTCGTAGATCGCGGCGCCCGGCGGCGGCACGGCGCGTGCGACGCGGCTCGCGTCGACCACCGCGATGCCGCGCTTGGCGAGCTGCGCGGCGAGGTCCGCCGCGACCTGCTCGCCGAGGTCCGGCTGGATATCGGCCGGTGCCTCGCGCTCGCTGTAGGCCGCCCCGGCGTCGAGCGAGCCGCCGACGCGGAACGGCAGCACGGCGACCACCGGGGTGCCGGCCATCGGCGACGCGGCCGTCGCCGCCGGCGCCGCGCTGCGCGCACGCGGCGCGGACGCGCGCTGACATCCGGCGAGCATGGCGACCACCACCATCATTCCAACGACCGGCGCGTGCATTCGCGGCTTGTAGCGCAGGCCCGCGCCGAAATCGATGCGGGCGTCGCATTGACCACGCGCGCACCGCTCCGCTACCACCCGCGCCATGCCCACCGTCCGCTCCGACGACCAGGCCGGCGGCGTCCGCGTCCTGACGCTCGACCGGCCGCCGGCGAACGCGCTCGACGAGACCCTGCTGGGCGATCTCCAGACCGCGCTCGAGGCCGCCGCGGCCGACGACTCCGTCCGCGCGCTGGTGCTGCGCGGCGCCGGCGCGTTCGTCTCCGGCGGCTTCGACCTCGCGGCGCCGCGGCGGGACGCCGCCGCCGCCCGGCGCCTGGCCGCGCTCTACCGCGACGCCCACCTCGCGCTGCTCGCCTTCCCGAAGCCCACGGTCGCGTTCCTGCACGGGCACGCCGTCGCCGGCGGCCTGATCCTCGTCCTCGCCTGCGACTATCGCCTGGGCGCCGAGGGCGACCATCGCGTCGGGCTCAACGAGCTCGCCATCGGCGCCTCGTTCCCGCGCGTCGCGCTCGAGATCGTGCGCCTGCGGCTGCCGCACGCCCGCGCCGCGGAGCTGCTGCTCGGGGCGGCGCTCTATCCGGCCAGCCAGGCCCTGCGGCTCGGCGTCGTCGACGAGCTGCTGCCCGCCGACACGGCGGAGGCCACCGTCCTGCGCCGGGCCGGCCGGCTCGGCGCCTTTCCGCGCGACGCCTACGCACACACGAAGGCCGCGCTGGTGGCCGACGCCGTGGCCCACACCCGGGCCGAGACGCCCGCCGAGGCCGCCGCGGCCGCGGGCGGTGGACCTCGCCGAGAGCCGCGCGGCCCGCGCCGCGCAGCGGCGCCGGCTCGGGATCGGCTGAGCTGACGACGCGGGCGGCGGCGCCGGCGTCTGGCCGTCGGCGCAGCCGCGCGTGTCGACGTCGGCGCGCGCCGGCGTCCCCGGGCACCTGTCGCAGGCGTCGCCGACGCCGTCCGGGGCTGCGTCGGTCGTGTCGGCCTGATCCGGGTTCGCGACCCTGGGGCAGTTGTCCCGCGTGTCGACGACGCCGTCGCCGTCGGCGTCCGGATCGCAGGCGTCGCCGATGCCGTCGCCGTCGCGATCGCGCTGCAGCGGGTTCCACACCCGCACGCAGTTGTCGTCGCAGGCGGTGACCGCGCCGCCGGTGCAGCGGGCGTCGTCGATGCGTCCGCTCTCGTCGCCGTCGTCGGGAATGCCGTCGCCGTCGCGATCGGTCGCGGTGCGGTTGCGGGCGCCGCAGCCGGAGCGGCGCGCGAAGAACAGCATCACCTTGCGCTCGCCGCGGTCGATGATCTCGCGCCGGCGGAAGCGGCGGGTCGTGGCCCGCACGCAGCGCAGGTACTCGGCGGCGCCGCGCCAGGGGCGCGAGCCGTCGGCGCGCACGTCACAGGGGCAGTGGTCCGACACGGCGCATCCCGCGACGTCGACGCCGTAGCGGAAGCGGTCCTCGCCGTCGAAGACGTCGGCCTCGGTCTCGGCACACACGTCGCAGGCGTCGCCCACGCCGTCGCCGTCCGCGTCCTCGTCCTGGGCGTCGGCGTTGGCGACCGCGACGCAGGTGTCGCAGGCGTTGCCGACGCCGTCCCCGTCCTGGTCGAGCTGCTGGGGGTTCGCGACCTCCGGGCAGTTGTCGCTGCCGTCCGCGACGCCGTCGCCGTCGAGGTCGCCGCTGCCCGCCGCCCGACCCACACCCGCCCCGGCGCTCGCCACGAGGACGAGCAGGGCCATCAGCGCACCACCCCAGCGCACGCGGACCGGCGGCTGCACGACGCGTGCCGGCACGCCGGCCCGCGCCGGCGGGACCGCGGGGGCGGCCGCCCCGGCCGGAATTGCCCGTCCCCGGCAGAAACCGCCGGGAGCCGCTACCCGACCGCGCGCACGGCGCGCACGTTCTCGGCCGTGCCGGCGACGGTCAGCTCGTCGCCCGCCTCGAGCGGACGCGCCGGGTCGGGCAGCTCGTGGCCGACGGGGGTGCGCACGGCGAGCACGGTGACGCCGTAGCGGCCGCGACAGTCGATGTCGCGCAGGGAGCGGCCCACCCAGCTCGCCGGCACGTCGATGCGGGCGACGCGATAGCCGCCCGCCCAGTGCGACTCGTTGCTGCCGATCCAGGCGTCGAGCGGCAGCGTGCCGAGCGTGCTGACGGCGTGGTTGTAGGCCGCGATGAGGTCGCCGCGCGACAGCATGCCGAGCACCCGCTTCGGGTGCGCGGGGTCGACGACCGGCAGCGCGTCGAGGCGGGCGCTCTCGAGCTCGCGGAAGGCGTCGCCGAGGCTCGACGCCGGCGTCAGCACCGGCGCGTGCGGGTTCGCGAGGTCGGCGGCGACGATCACCGAGTCGAGGCTGTCCTCGAGCAGCACCTCGCGCAGCGCCCCGAACGAGAGGACGCCGGTCAGCTCGCCCTGCGCGTCCACCACCGGCAGCGTGGTCCCGGCACCCTCGCTCACCAGCCGCAGGATGTCGCGCAGCGGCATGCGTTCCTCGACGCGCGGCACGTCGGGACGATAGCCGCTGCCGAGCGGCACGTGGTCCATCAGCTGCGGCAGCGTCGCACCGTGCAGCTCCTTGCCCTCGGCGTGCAGGCCGTAGGTGTCGATCGACTCGGGCTCGAGCCGCTGCGAGACCACGAGCGCCGCGCCGACGGCGAGCAGCGCCGGCACCGTCACGGCGTAGTTCTGCGTCATCTCGAGGAGCAGGAACATCGCCGTGAGCGGCGCGTGCGTCGTCGCCGCGAGGAACGCGCCGAGGCCGACCATGGCGTACGAGCCGTGCGGCCCGGTGAGGGTCGGCAGGACGAGTGCCGAGACCGCGCGGAACGCGCACCCCGCCATCGCACCGATGAAGAAGATGGGCCCGAACACGCCGCCGGGCGCGCCGCAGCCGAGCGACACGATGCTGCCGACGAACTTCGCCGCCATCAGCACGAGCGCCCACTCCCAGTGGATCTGGCTGGCGAGCGCCTCGTTGATGACCGGATAGCCGTCGGCCAGGTTCTGCGGCACGGCGACGTCGATCAGCCCGACGACGAGGAGCCCGCCGAGCAGCACCGCCCAGCGCGCCGCCGGCAGGCGCCGCATCCAGCCGGCGACGAAGTGGAAGGAGCGGATGTACGCGACCGCGAGGAGCCCCATGCCGACGCCCATCGCCGCGTACGTGAAGCACTCCCAGTAGCTGACGAACGTGAACGTCGTGCCGTTGAGGACCGGCTCGGCGCCGAAGAGCTGCCGCGTCGCGGCCACCGCGGTCGCGGCCGCGACCACGACGAGCGTCAGGTGCGACAGCTCGGCCTGGCCCAGCAGCACGATCTCCTGCGCGAACAGGATGGCCGCCAGCGGCGCGTTGAACGTGGCCGCGATGCCGGCCGCAGCGCCGCACGCGATCAGCACCTTGCGGTCGTCGACCGAGAGCCGCGCCGCCCACGCGACGAGGCCGCCGATCGAGCCGCCGATCTGCGCGATCGGCCCCTCGCGACCGACCGCGGCGCCGGCGCCGAGCGAGATGCCCGTGCCGAGCGTCTTCAGCACGATCCAGCGCCGCTTCACGCGCGCACCCTGGAGATGCAGCATCTCGAGGAAGCGCGGAAAGCCGTAGCCGAGCACCTCGCCCGGGAAGAACCGATCGAGGACGAGGAGCACGACGCCGCCCGCGAGCAGGGCCAACGGGATGCCCAGATGCCCGAACGGCGCCGCCACGGCGCCGAACAGCAGCCCGAAGCCCTCGATCGCCAGCCGGAAGACGACGTTGCCCGCCGCCCCCAGGACGCCGATCACGACCGCGAGGAGGACGAGGGGGCGCGCGCCCGACAGGTTCACGCGCGGCGCCCCGTGGCGTCGTCGCCGACGGGCTCGGGGACGCCGGTGGCGTCGCGTACGCGGCGCTCGATGGCCGGCGCGTCGGCGCGCAGGCCGCCGCGGCGGAGCAACGCGCTCGCGCCGGCGGGGAGCGCAGGCCGATACGCGTAGAGGTCCTCGTGCGCCTCGATCCACAGCCGGCCGTCGCGCCGGCCCACCTTCACCGGCTGATAGACGAACGCCCCGCGCGTACCGATGCGCACGAGCGGGAACAGCCGCTCGACGTCCTCGGGATAGAGCCGCGCGCAGCCGTTGCTCACCTGCATGCCGATGCCCCACGGGATGTTCGTGCCGTGGATCGCGTAGGGCGAGATGTCGAGGTCGAAGCGATAGCGGCCGAGCGGATTGTCGGGATGGCCGCCCGGAATCATGCTGCGGCGGTCGCCCTTCTCGCGGATGCGGTCGGCGCGGATGCGCGGCGGGATGTTCCAGGTCGGATTCACGGTCTTGCCGACGACGCGGAACGGGCGCCGCGGCGTGCGCCGGTCGTCGCGCCCGAGGCCGACGGGGTACGTGCGCACGATCGTCGTCTTCGGATCGCCCGGGGCCTGCTCGTAGAAGTAGAGGCGCATCTCGGGGATGTTCACGACGAGGCCCTCGTAGGTGCAGCACGGCAGCACCCAGGACGTCGGCACGACGAGCCGGCGGCCGACGGGCGGCACCCATACGTCGACGCCGGGATTCGCCGCGGTCAGCTCGTTCAGGCCGAGGTCGTACCAGCGCGCGACGTCGAGCAGCGTGTCGCCGTCGCGCACGGTGTAGGCCGTGATCGTGCCGACCACGGAGACCGCGGGCGGCTCGCCCGGCTTCGGCGTCGGAATGGTGAACACCCGCCCCGGCTTGCTCGCGAACGCCGCCTCGGTGAACGGCGGCAGATCCGCGCCCGGCTGCAGCGGCCCCCGGGCCGCGCACCCGACGAGCAGCATCACCCCGACGACGACCCATCCCGCGCCCCGCACCGGGAGCATAGACGAAGCACCGAGGGGCGGCTGTCAAGCCTGCGTCGCCCGACCGCGGCGCCGCCGTTGCGACGCCGGACCCCACCGGCGTAGATCGCCCCCGTGCCCGCCTCCCTTCCGCGCGCGCGCCGGCTCGCGGCGCTGCTCGTCGCCGGCGTCACCGTGGCCGTGTTCCTGCCCGCCGTCCTCGGCAACGACTTCGTCGCCTTCGACGACGACTTCACGCTGCTGCGCAACCCGGACTATCGCGGCCTGTCGCCCTCGCACCTGTGGTGGATGCTGAGCAGCACGATCGGCGGCCACTGGCAGCCGTTCGCGTGGCTGACGTTCGCGCTCGACTGGACGGTCTGGGGCATGAACCCGGTCGGCTACCACCTGACCAACGTCCTCCTGCACGCCGCCGGCGCCGCCGTGTTCACCCTGGTGCTCGTCGAGCTGCTGCCGCGCGCGCTCGGCTGGCCGATCGCGCCCACTCCGCTGGTCACCGCCGCCGCGCTCGGCGCGCTGGCGTGGGCGGTGCACCCGCTGCGCGTCGAGTCCGTCGCCTGGGCGACGGAGCGTCGCGACGTGCTCGCGGGACTCTTCTGGCTGCTCGCCGTGCTCGCCTATCTGCGCGCGCATGCGCCGGGACGGGGCATCCGGCTCGGCGTCTTCACGGCGTCGGTGGTCTTCGCCGCGCTGTCCCTGTGCGCGAAGTCGTGGGCGATGACGCTGTTCGCCGTGCTGCTCGTCCTCGACGCGTGGCCGCTGCACCGCCTGCGCGCCGGCGGCTGGATGACCGTCCTGGCGGAGAAGCTCCCCTTCGCCTGGCTCGGGCTCGTGTCCGCGGGCGTCACCTGGCTCGCGGTCGGCCGCTATCTCCCCGACACCGAGCAGCACGGGCTCGGCGAGCGCGTGGCGCAGGCGGCCTACGGGCTCTGCTTCTACCTCGCGCGCACGATCTGGCCGCGCGATCTCGTCGCGATGTACGAGCTGCGCGGAACGCTCTCGCCGCTCGCGTGGCCGTATGCCGGCTGCGTCGTCGCGGTCGTGGGCTTCACCGTCGCCGCCGTGCTCCTGCGCCGCCGCGCCCCCGCGCTCCTCGCGACCTGGGCCGCCTACGCCATCGTGCTGGCCCCCGTGCTGGGCCTGACCCAGGCCGGGCCGCAGCTGGTCGCCGACCGCTACGCGTATCTCGCCACGCTGCCGTGGTTCGCCCTCTTCGCCGGCGTCGCGCTGCGGGCGGCGATCGGCGCGCCGGCGCGGCGTCGCCTCATCGCCGTCGCCGCCGCCGTCGAGGTGGCGGTGCTCGCCCTGCTCACCGTGCAGCAGTCGCGCGTGTGGGCGAGCACCGAGGCGCTGTGGGCGCACGCCGTCGCGGTGCAGCCCGACAACGCCTTCGCGCGTCTCAGCCTGGGCGCGGCGCTGCTCGAGGCCGGCCGGCCCGCGGAGGCGGAGCCACAGTTCGCGGCCCTGCGCGCGATCGTCGCGGCGAACCCGGACGACGGTCCGGCCCGCGCCCGCCTCGGCCTCGCCGAGGCCCAGCTCGGCATGGCCGCGAAGCGCGCCGGGCGTCTCGACGAGGCCGCACGGCGCCTCGAAGCGGCGCTCGTCCTGAATCCGCACGACGCACGTCTGCATCTGAACCTCGGCAGCGTCTACCTGGAGCTCGGCCGCGTCGACGAGGCCGTGCGCCACTGGGACGACATGTTCCACCTCGCCCCCGACGACCCGAAGGTGCGCAACGAGCTCGGCGGCGCCCTCCTCCAGATCGAGCGCTTCGCCGACGCGGAGCGCATGTTCGCCGCTGCCGCCGAGGCGACGCCGCGCGATCCGGCGGTCTGGATCAACCTCGGCGTGGCGCAATGGCAGCAGGACCGGCGCGCGGACGCGATCGCCTCGTGGGAGCGGGCCGTCGCCGCGGATCCGTCCAACGCCGAGGCGAAGGACCTCCTCGCCCAGGCGCGCGCCGCCGGCGCCGCCCCCTGATCAGTCGGGCCGACGCTCGTAGATGTAGAGGCCGAGGTTCTGCGTCACGGTGTCGTCGACCACGCGGCGGTAGGATCCGGCGGTGGCGGCGACGAGCGGATCCTCCGGCCGCGCGTGGTTGAAGACGACGAGGAGCGGCGGATCGCCGTGCTCCGCCAGGTCGATGAGCGCGCGGCCGAAGTGCCGGGGCGCGCTGTAGGTGGGATGGAGGATCTGGAACGGCGTCGGGTTGGTCGTGCCCGTGAGGAGGTAGATGCTGGCGCCGTAGGGATAGACGAACGTCTCGCGCGCGTTCTGTTCCCGCAGCCACGCGCGCAGCGCATCCAGGCCCCGCCCCTGCATCGGCCGCGCGAGGTGGACGAGGCCGAAGGCGCTCTCGTACGGATACGCCCTGGTCCACGTCCGGCGCCAATAGAGCCCGCCGCAGACGAGCGCCGTCGCCATGAGCGCCGCCGCGGCCACCGGTGCGCCGGCGCGCAGCACGCGCCGGTGGACGAGCGCGCGCGTCATCAGGTCGCCGAGCAGCACGAGGAACACCGGGGCGACGAAGGCGAGGTGGATGAAGTCGGGGAAGTAGAGCACCGACCCGATCGCCAGCATCGACACCCCGGCGAGCCGAAAGGCCACGCGCGCGCCCGGGAGATCGCCGCGCAGGAGCGCCCGCATGGTGCGCACCAGCTCCAGCACGGTGAGGAGCGGCATCCAGGCGAGCAAGGCGGGGAAGGTCGCGGCCGCGTTCTCGACCAGCATCGGATGGCGCGCGCCGCCGCCCCAGCCGATCTGGTTGTACTCGCGATACCCCGTGAGCGGCAGGAGGATCAGCGCGTCGAACGGCGACGCGAAGCCCGAGGTGAGGAGGATCCATGCCGCGAGCGGCAGCGTCGCCGCGAGCCCGCCCCCCGCGAAGCGCGCCACCGCGCGCGTCATGGTGCGCAGCTTCGGCCCCGGGTGGAGGAGCAGCGTCTCCAGGACGACGAGCGCCGTCGCGCCGATCGCGAGCACGACGCCGCGCTGATGCTGCATCCAGAACATGCTGCCGCAGACGAGGCCGGCGGCGAGGAAGCCGCCGCCCCGCCGCGCCGAGCGCAGCTCCACGGCGAGCAGGGCGAGGAGGATGATCGTCCCGAGCCAGTGCGGGCTGGCGTAGGGCCAGACCGGATAGAGCAGCGTCGCGTGCACCAGGCCGAGCGCCGTCGCGAGCCCCGGCGGCACCCCCGCCTGGCGCGCCGTCAGCCAGACGAGCGCGACCAGCACGCCCTGCACGACGCCGCTCAGCGCGCGCGCCACCAGCATCGACGTGCCGAAGAGCCCGAACCCCGCCGCGAAGAGCCAGAGCGACCCCGGCGGCGTGATCTCGTAGACGTCGCGGTAGAGGACCGCGCCGTCGAGGAGGCGGCGCGACTCGTAGAGCAGCTGCGCCTCGTCGGCGTCGCCGAGCCGGCGCGGCAGCGCCAGCACCCAGCACGTCATGGCGACGGCGAGCAGCGCCGCCCAGGCGACGGCGGCGAGGCGTGCGCGGCTCATCGTGCCGCCGCCGGCTTGCGCGCCAGGCACACGAGGGACACGCCGAACGGCAGGTCGACGGCGCGGAGGAGGCGTCGCTCGACGTCGAGCACGCCGATGAGCCCCTGGTTCACCCACGCGGGCAGATCGAAGATCTCCGCCTGCGGCGGCCGGGGCCGCGACCGGACACGCGCGAGCCAGCGCTTGCCGACGCGCACGGCGGCCGCGGGCGGGAAGAGGATGGCGTTCACGAAGCTGGTGCGCTCGACGCGGAAGCCGGCGCGCTCGAGCACGCCGAGCAGCTGCGCGCGGCGGTAGCGTCGCAGGTGATGGTTCACCTCGTCGTGCTCGCCCCACAGGAACGGATGCGCCGGCGCGTGCACCAGCGCGACCCCGCCGGGCTTCAGCACGCGCAGCAGCTCCGCGGCGGTGCGGGCGTCGTCGGTGTGCTCGAGCACGTCGGCGGCGGCGACCGCGTCGAAGAAGCCGCTCTGCAGCGGCAGCCGCTCGGCGTCGCCCACGCTCACGCGCCGCAGCCCGCGGCGGCGGCAGAACGCGATGCCCTCGGGCGCGAGATCGACGCCCCACACGCGCCCGAGCGGCGCCAGCTCCTCGACGAAGCGCCCGCAGCCGCAGCCGACGTCGAGGATCTCGGCGCCCGCACGCCCGCCGATCCCCGCCCGCAGCCACTCGGCGAAGATGCGACGCGTGCCGACCGACCACCAGTAGCGGTCCTCGACCTCGAAGAAGCGGGCGTAGAGCGAGACGTCCAACGGGGGCTCCGCGCGGGCGGCGCGACGGGCTGCCCGTGCCATGCCCGTGCCCGGGAGGCAAGGCGATCAGCCCGTCCCGGCGATCTCGTCGTAGCCGCGACCGACGAGCTGGAGCAGGCAGAGCCCGTTGCCGAACGGGTCCGCGAGCCGCACCAGGCGGCCGAAGGCGGCGTCCCGGATCGGCCCCTCCGCCGTTGCTCCAGCGGCGACGGCGCGGACGAGCGCCGCATCGACGTCGCGCACGACGACGTCGAGATGGACCGGCGTCCAGTGGCGCGTGTAGTCGCGCGTGCCGCCCTGCGCGGTCGCCCGCGATCCCGGCGGCTGTGCGAGCAGGTACATCGCCGACGAGGCGCCGAGCAGCTCGACCGCCGCCGGCCCGAGGTGCCGGCCGAGGCGCAGGTCGAACGCGCGGGTGTAGAAGGCGATGCCGCGCGCGAGGTCGTCGACGTCGACGTTGACGAGGAGGTGGATCATGCCTCGCGCCGCCGTCCCGTCCCGCGGCTGCCGTCGAGCCGCGCCAGCAGCGCGCGCCCGCGCGGCGAGAGCCGATACCCGATCTCGAGGCTCTCGGTGAGCCCGAGCTCCTTCAGCTTGCGGATGTCGGCCTTGAAGGCGAGCGTCTCGCGCCCGACCGACTCGGCCAGCTCGGCGGCGCGCACCCCCGGCCGCCGCGCGATGAGCCGCAGCACATGCTGCGTCCACGGCCCGCGGCGACAGGCCGCGTCCAGTCGATCCAGCCTCGCGGCCACCCGATCCCAATCGGCGGCGGAGAGCCGCGCCTGCCGTCGCAGCGCCGCCCGCGGGTCGGGTCCGACGAGGCGGAACGCAACGCGGTAGACGGTGCCGTCTTCCCATCGCTCGAGCTCGTGCCGCACGGCGGCCGCATCGACGAACCCGGCCCGCCGCGCCTCGCGGTCGGTGATGCCTGCCGGATCGACGGGATCGATCGCGTCGATCGCCAGCACCCCCATCGGCGTCCGACACGTCCCAC
Source organism: bacterium (assembly GCA_026129405.1). Taxonomy (NCBI): domain Bacteria; species bacterium. The sequence continues at coordinate 151,026 of JAHCID010000005.1, read as the reverse complement.
CGAGCCGCACCTGCGGCCGCTTCCAGCGCCGGAACGTCACCGTGACGGAGCCATCGGCGATCCGCGGCCACAGGCGGCGGGCGAACAGCACGCGATGGTGTGTAGCGGGCTCCGGCGGGGCGGCCAAGAGGGGGCGCCGGCGGGTTTTCGGACCTTGCGGGGCCTGGAGGGCGCTGGTAAACAGCCGCCTTCCTACTGCGCGCCCATAGCTCAGTTGGATAGAGCGTCTGACTACGAATCAGAAGGTCGCATGTTCGAATCATGCTGGGCGCACTAGACGATTCCGGGAGTTAGCCTCACGCGGCAGTGTTGTCGGCACCTCGCGAGGCACGCCAGGCAGCACACAGGCAGCAAGCGGCCGGCGTAGCCTCGCAAGGTCGACGGCGAGCGGAGGCACTTCGCACCAGCGCCGTCGGCGCGAGCCACACCCTGCGAGCCCCCCGCCCTTCAGCTCGGCGTGCAGCGTGCCTGCGGCCCCTCGATCGCTGGCGCCAAACGTAGCGACGCCCTGAGGGCGTCCCCCTCCGAGACTGGACAGGGCGTAGTGCCCGGGTTCAGAGGGAGCGACGATGGAGAAGGAGTTTCAGCGGTGGACGGCGCGCCGCAAGGTCGAGCTGCTGCTGCAGCTGATCAAGGGGGAGACGACGCTCGTCGACGCCTGCCGGCAGCACGATCTCACGCAGTCCGAGGTCGAGGGCTGGATGGCGCTGTTCCTCAAGTCCGGCGCGCGCGGGCTCAAGGCGCGGGCGGACGACGAGCAGGCGGTCCATGAGCGCGAGGTCCGCGAGCTGCGGGCGAAGGTCGGCGAGCTGGTCCTGGAGCTCGACGCGCGAAAAACGTTGGACGCCCGCACCGCCAAACCCGACAAAGCGATCGAGCCAGTCCGCGACGACGCGGAAGGCATGGTCGCGGCTCGCGAAGCGCTGGAGCCACACGCACGCCTGCTTCAAGGTCAGGAAGAAACGCTCGATCATGCCGTGCTGCTGCGGGGTGTCCGGGGTGATGTACTCCTGGGACAGCCGGTAGCGGCGTGCCACTGCGACGAAGACCTTGGCGCCGAAGACGAGGCCGTTGTCGCTGCGCAGCACGAGGCCCGGCGACGTGGCGTCGATCCGGCGCGCGCGCAGCGCCTCCTCGAGGGCCGCCGCCGCGACCGCGGCGATGCCCGAGCGGGACAGCCGCCCGCCGACGATCGTGCGGTCGTAGCAGTCGATGATCGCCGTGAGGTGACACCACCCGTCGCGGCCGCAGAAGAGATGTGTCGTGTCGATCGCCCAGCGCTCGTTTGGCCGCGTGGCCCGCGACACCCAGCCCTGCGCCCGCGGCCGATGCCCCGGCGGGCGTTGGCGGACCTGCCACTGATTGAGCCGCAGGATGCGGTGGATCTTCTTGGGGTTCACCGGCGTCGCGGCCGCGCGCCGCACCCGGGCCGTGATCATCCGCAGCCCGGCTGCCGGCTCAGCCTCGATGATGGCGCGAATCGTCGCTTCCACCTCTCGGTCGACGACGGGCGCCGCCGGCGCCGCCGCCGGGGCGGGCGGTAGTAGAAGGTCGACCGCGGCACGCCGAACCAGCGGCAGAGCTGCGTGATCGACCCGCGGTGGCCTTCGTCCTGCCTGAGGCCCTGCACCGTCAGAAGGCTTTGTCGGGTTTGGCGGTGCGGGCGTCCAACGTTTTTCGCGCGTCGAGCTCCAGGACCAGCTCGCCGACCTTCGCCCGCAGCTCGCGGACCTCGCGCTCATGGACCGCCTGCTCGTCGTCCGCCCGCGCCTTGAGCCCGCGCGCGCCGGACTTGAGGAACAGCGCCATCCAGCCCTCGACCTCGGACTGCGTGAGATCGTGCTGCCGGCAGGCGTCGACGAGCGTCGTCTCCCCCTTGATCAGCTGCAGCAGCAGCTCGACCTTGCGGCGCGCCGTCCACCGCTGAAACTCCTTCTCCATCGTCGCTCCCTCTGAACCCGGGCACTACGCCCTGTCCAGTCTCGGAGGGGGACGCCCTCACGGAGCCGCAGCAGTCAACTAACCCAGCCTCCAGCGAACCCGGGACGGTTCAGCGTGCGGTAGAGCGCGCCGGTGACGCCGAGGCGTGGAAGCGTGAGCGTCTCGTCGAGCCCTTCGCGCAGCGACGCGGCGGCGCCCGGGTGGGTGCGCTCGAGCCCGTCGGCGAGCTGGGTGAGCCGCCGCTTGGCCAGCGCCGCATCGGGCAGCCCGTACGCCTCGGTCATGGCGCGGCGGATGCGCGGCCGGAGCGCCTCGGGCAGATGCTCAAGGACGTTGCGAAGCTTGTGCACTTGGCAGCGCTGGACGACGGCGAGGGCGCCCATGGACTCGCGGAGCGCTTTACGCAGCCCGGTCCCGCCGTCGATCACGAACAGCGTGGGCCGATCGAGGTCGAGCCCGCGCTCGCGGAGGTCGGCCAGCAGCGCCTTGCAGACCGTGGCGTTCTCCGTCGTGCCTTCGCGCAGGGCCAAGGTGTGCTTGGCCCCGTGCGCGTCCAGACCCACCGCCAAGAGGATCACGTGCCGCGGAAGTGCAGGCCGTCGATGAGCACGACGCGAATGTCGAGGCCGTCGAGCGGCGCGGCGAGCCAGGTCGCGACCCGAGCGCGCGTGAGGGCGACAAAGCGGCGGGAGACGGCACTCTTCGACACCGCCTGCGCCGGGACGCCCGCGGGCAGCGGGTCGAGCGTGCGGCGATATTCTCCGCGTCGCGACGCCGACGGCGATCGTCTCGAGCGTGTGGGCACGAGCGGGTCGCGGCGCTGGCGTAGGCGAAGCTCGGCAACGTGAGCTCCTCCCGCCACGCTGCGGGCGCGCAGACGCGGCAGCACGATGCGGCGCCCGCCCAGGACGACTTCACTCGGCACGCTGCCCCCGCGGTACGCCTGGCGCGCGGGGTTCGGCACGTGCTTCGGCCCGCAGAGCAGCTCGCGGTCGTGCTCCATCATCGCCTCGAACACCTGCTGGCCGGCGGTGAGGCAGAGCCCGAAGAAGGCCGTCTTCGCATCGGCGAGGACGGCGAGCAGCGGCAGCGGCACCTGGACCGCGACGGCGCGCGAGGCTTCCCCCGCGCGCGTTCCTGTGCGACTTCTCGGCATGGCGGCTTCCTTTCGTACGGTTGTGGTGACCCCGTCCCTTATCGGACGGCGAAAGGAGCCGCCGCTTTTTTTCAGCGGGTCAGCTCAACAGGATCCGGGACATCCCCCCGAGGGCGTATCGCGAGCAGTTAGTGGCCTGACCTGTACGAAACCGAGGGGGACACCACAGTCGCTCGTCACCAGCTTCGCAGTGTTGTCCCAGAAGACGGCGAGACCGACGGTCCAGACTTCGGTCGACACCTTCGCCAACTCGACCACGCCGGTCGTGTCCTGCGGGGCACCGTGGTACGGACCTGAGGCATGGAGCGTGCCGGCTCTCGCGTCGAACTCGAGCAGGAAGACGACGGCCGCTGGATTGCGGACGTCGTGGACGTTGCGGGGACGCTCGCCTACGGGGCGACGCGCGACGAGGCGCTCGATGCTGCCGCCGCGTTGCTCGTTCAGGTGCTCGCCGACCGCCTCGCGCACGGCGAGCGGATTCCCGATCTCGGTCGGCGCCTCTTGGCGGCGTGAGCACCTGAGGCGCCACGAAGGCCCGCAGCCTTCTTGGCCGCGCTCCAGCGCATCGGATGGCGTGTGAAATGCGCCGCGGGCGGCTCGCACCGGGTGCTGGAGCGTCCGGGATGGGATGACGTCGTCTTCGCGTTCCACGACGACGACGAGATCGGCCCCAAGATGCTCGCCCGGGTCGCCAAGAAGACGGGGCTTCGCCCGGAAGACGTGTAACGCCGCCGCGATCGAGGAGGGGCGGCGCCGCACGAGGGGAGACGGGACTCGGACGACGCCGCCCAGGGCACCGAGGCCCGGGGGACGAGGTCGGCCTGGAAGACAGTCGGCGGCTTCCGCAAGATGCGCTACCGGGGCCCATCCCGCGTCAAGCTCCACGGCTACCTCGTCGCCACCGCCCACACCTCCTGCGGCTCGCCAAACTGCCTCCGGCGGCGGCGTAGGCGGGGCGCGAGGAGCCGGCGACACCGGCCCGGCGGCGCTGCTCTCGACCCCGACGATCTCGATGATCGCCTGCCGCGGCCTGGCGCACGTACGCTTCGGGTGGCCGCTTCCTCAACACGCTTGCGAGCGGCGGTGGTTCGCCGGCGGGGGCAGCTCCCCGACAACCCCTTGGTGTCCGCGGCACCAAGGGCCTTTCACTTCCCCACCGAGCGCGGCACGCGGCGTGCTCACGGAGCAGGAGGTCCCATGAACCTGGTCCTGCTCCTCGTCGTGCTCCTGCTCCTCGTCGGCGCGCTCCCGACCTGGCCCTACAGCCAGGGATGGGGCTACTACCCGAGCGGCGGCCTCGGTCTCGTGCTGCTGATCGTGCTGATCATGGCGCTCATGCGCACGACCTGACGCGGCGGCGCGGCGCGGTTCTTCCGTCCCGATCTACAGAACGCCGCGGCGGCGGGCGAGTCGCATTCCGCCCGCCCCTCGCGCTATGTCCGCTCGAGCCGCCCCACCAGGGCACCGACGGAGGACCCCGACCGATGAGCAACGACGCGCACCTGCGCCCGCAGGGTGACGGCGAGCAGCCGCTGTACGACACCGAGATCCCCACCCCCACGCATGGCGAGCGGGCCCGCACGCTGGCCGCCGCCATCCCGACCGGCACGCTGTGCACGATCGCGAAGGAGCCGGCGGGTGCGCCGTACGGGTCGCTGGTGACGTTCGCGATGGACGGGCCGAACCCGGTCTTCTTCATCAGCGAGCTCGCCGAGCACACGAAGAACCTGCGCGCGGACCCGCGCTCGTCGCTGCTCGTCGCCGAGAGCGGCGACGGCGACCCGCTGGCGAAGGGCCGCGTGACGCTGCTCGGCACCGCGCGCGTCCTCGACGCCACCGAGCGCGACGCCGCGCGTGACGCCTACCTCGCGCGCCACCCGAACGCGTCCTACTACATCGACTACTCCGACTTCGCCTTCTGGAAGCTCGACGTCGAGAGCGTGCGCTACATCGGCGGCTACGGGCGCATGTCGTGGGTCGAGGTCGCGGACTGGCGCGGCGGCGAGCCCGACCCGATCGCGCCGCACGCGATCGCGATCATCGAGCACATGAACGAGGACCACGTCGACGCGATGGTGACGTTCTGTCAGGCGCTCACGCGGGCCACCGACACCACCGCCGCCACCATGACCGGCGTCGACCGCTACGGCTTCGAGATGTCCGCCCAGACCGGCCGCGGCCCGCGCCCGATCCGTCTGCCGTTCTCCGCACCCATCGCGACCCCCGACGACGCACGCCGCGAGATGGTCGCGCTCGTGCGCCGCGCCCGCGAGACGCTGGCGAAGGCCGCGCCGCCCTCGGCTTGACTCCCCGGCCAGGCTCGGCGACACCGGCGTCATCTTTTCGGTGTTGCCGGCTGGCCGGCCGCACGGGGAGCGAGGCCGCGTGGACCCGACCGTACTCGACGCCGACCGCATCGACCTCTCGGACATCGACTTCTGGGCCCGGCCCTGGGCCGAGCGCGACACCGCCTTCACCACGCTGCGCCGCGACCGTCCGCTGGCCTTCTTCGAGGAGCCGGACATCCCGGGCATCGTCCGCGGCCGCGGCTACTACGCCGTCACGCGCCACGCCGACATCCTCGAGATCAGCCGCCGCCCCGAGGACTTCTGCTCGAGCCTCGGCGCGACCTCGATCCCCGACCTGCCCGCCGAGATGAACGAGTTCTACGGCTCGATGATCAACATGGACGACCCGCGCCACCAGCGCCTGCGCGGCATCGTCTCGCGGCGCTTCACGCCGAAGATGGTCCAGCGCGCGATGGACGACGTCGAGCGCATCGCGATCCAGGTGATCGACGACGTCATCCGGCGCGGCGAGGCCGAGTTCGTCGCCGAGATCGCGGCGCGGCTGCCGCTCATCGTCATCTGCAACCTGATGGGCATCCGCCCGGAGCACCATCGGCTGGTCTTCGAGCAGTCGAACATCATCCTCTCCGGCGGCGACCCCGAGTTCATCCCCGAGGGCACCGACCCGATCGCGGCGTTCATGCAGGCCGGCTTCGTGCTGGCCGAGGTCGTACGCGAGCTCGCGCAGCACCTGACGAAGCACCCCGGCGAGGACCTCACCTCGGCGCTCGTCAACACGGCGCTCGACGGCGAGCGCCTCACGGACGACGAGGTCGCGTCGTTCTTCATCCTGCTCGCCGTCGCGGGCAACGAGACGACGCGCACCGCGATCAGCCACGGCCTGGTCGCCCTCCGCGACCATCCGGAGCAGCGACGCCTCTGGGCGTCGGACTTCGACGCGGTGGCGCCGACGGCGGTCGAGGAGATCGTGCGCTGGGCGACGCCGGTGATCTTCATGCGCCGCACCGTCACCCACGACCTCGAGCTCTCCGGCCATGCGCTGCGCGAGGGCGACAAGCTCGCGCTCTTCTACAACTCCGCCAACCGCGACGAGGCGGTCTTCACCGATCCGTTCCGCTTCGACGTCCGTCGCGACCCGAACCCGCACGTCGGCTTCGGCGGCCCCGGCCCGCACTTCTGCCTCGGCGCCCACCTCGCACGGCGCGAGATCGCGGTCATGTTCCGCGAGCTGTTCCGCCGCCTGCCCGACCTCGAGATCACCGGCGAGCCGGCCCAGCTGCGCTCGGGATTCATCAACGGCATCAAGCGGATGCCGGTCCGCTTTACGCCGGGTGCCGTCTCCGCCGCCTGATCCCCATCGCGCCCCTCTTGACGCCGTTCGCCGGTTGGGCGAAGAGACGGCGAACTGAGGCGAAGAGGAGGCGATGATGCTGGTTCAGGAGATGCGGGGTCACGAGGAGACGGGCACCTTCGGCGGGCTGTCCGGCGAGGAGTGGCTCCTCGTGGTGAACGGCTGGGCGACGCGGCGGTCGGTCCGCGTCACGGCGGTGCGGACGAACGGCGACGAGCTGACCTTCTGCGTGCGGTCGGGGATGGGCATCGACCACGTGCTCCATCTCTCGCGCCGCTTCATGGGCGACGCGGGGCCGGGCGCGCGGCACCGGGCAGTCGACGCAGCGATGACGCGGCTCGCCCGCGTGCGGGCGTCGGAGAACCTGATTCTCTGAGCGGGCTCAGGCGCGCACGGCGCTCGCAGCGTCCTCCTCGGCGAGGCGCACGGGCGTCGTGAGCGCCGGCCGCCGGCCCTGGATCGGGACATAGAACGCACGGATCACGGCCATGTCCGCGCCGACGTCGCCGGTGGGAATGACCGCCGGCCCGATGCCGCCGACGCGGCGGCGATAGTCGAGGAAGGTGCAGAGGATCGGCACCTCGGCGGCGCGGGCGATGTGGTAGAAGCCCGATTTCCAGTGCGCCGCGCGGCTGCGCGTGCCCGAGGGCGGCACGACGAGCATCAGACGATCGGCCTTCCGCAGGCGCTCCGCCGCCTGGCTCACCATGCCGCCGGGCGCACGACGGTCGACCGGGATACCGCCGAGCCAGCGCATCAGCCCGCCGAACGGCCAGCGGAACAGCTCGCGTTTGCCGAGCCAGGCCGGTCGCACGCCGAGCACCCAGGCGACGGCCAGCATGAACGGCAGGTCCCAATTCGAGGTGTGCGGCGCGGCGATGAGGACGGCGCGCGGCAGGTGCGGCAGCCGCCCCTCGACGCGCCAGCGGAACAGGCGGAGCCAGAGCGCGCCGGCAGCGCGCGCGAGACCACTCGGGGCATCTGATGGAGCAGTGGGCATCGGGCGAGCAGCGACACCCCAGCCGGGGCCCCGAGTCAAACGAATTCGCGCGAACCGCGCTGCTCAGGTGCCGTTCGGCTGCCCGCCGCACGGATCGCCGGGCGTCGGCCGCCGGAACGGCCTGCCGTAGCCCCGGCGGGCTCCCTGCGGCCGCAGCCCGATCCGCGACCACGATGCGCGACCCGCAGGTCTCCTCCTTCAGTCGCCGAACGGCGCCATGCGCATCACCAGGCTGAACAGCGCCACCCGGTCGAGGAACGCCGCCCGCCCCGCCGGCACCGCGCGCCCCTCCGCGCGCCAGAGCGTGGCCAGCGCGCGCGACGCGCGAAGCCGCGGGTGCCGCGTGCCCACCGCGGCGACGAAGGCAGGCGCGAGCTCGCACAGACGCATGCCGAGCAGATCGAGCGCCGCCCCGGCCGACACCATCGCGCCGAGCGGATGCCGGGAGGGGTCGATGCCCGGCGTGACGTGGATGCAGACGGCGTCGGCGATCGCGCGCGCCGCGGCTTCGTCCGCGCCCGCCCGCTGCGCCACCTCGAGCGCGTGCAGCGCCCCCACCACCGCAAAGCAGCGACCCGGCGTCGGCCGCTCCAGGGTGACGTCGTGCAGCAGCGACGCCGCGAGCAGGTGCTCGACGTCGATGCGCAGGCCGTCGACCTGGGCCAGCGCGAGACCGAAGGCGGCGGTGCGCCACGAGTGCCCGACCGTGACCGGCGACACGCTCGTGCGACACGCCTCGTCGGCGGCGCGCACCAGGGCCGTGTCCGGCCAGCGCATCGTCGCGAGGTCGAAGCCGCCCGCCCCGCCGGCCGAGCGCGACCCGGAGCCGGCAGGCGGCGTAGGCCGCCGTCGTCCTCAGCACCGGGCCGAGCAGGCGCAGCCGTTCGCCGCGCGAGAGCGCCCCGCCCGTCTCGAGCCCCCAGGCGAGACTCCCGACATCCTCCGCCATGCAGGCGTCGCTAGCGCGTGCCGGCGGGCGGCGCCAGCACAACGCAGTTTTCACTTACGGGCGCCGCGAGCCGTGTGCTACGCCCGCGCGCGATGTCCGACCGCGACTTCGACGGCCCCGACACCGGGGGGCGCGCCCTTCCCCGCCGCGACTTCCTGCGCACGCTCGCCGCCGCCGGTGCGGGCGGCGTGCTCGCGTCCCTGCCCCGCCGCACGCGTGGCGAGGAGACGCCGTACACGGCGAGCTTCCCTGACGGCGTGAAGTGCGGCGACCCCGCCCCGAACGGCGCCGTGATCTGGACGCGTGTCGCGCGCCCCGCCGACGGCCGCCCGGTGCCGATCGTGTGGACGGTCGCGACCGATCCCGCGATGAACGAGGTCGTGCGCGGCGGCGTCGCCTGGGCGCGCGACGCCGCAGGGCACATGGTGAGGCTCCAGGTGCGCGGTCTCCTGCCCGACCGCTGGTACCACTACCGCTTCGACGGTCCGGGCGCCGCGAGCGGAGTCGGCAGGCTGCGCACCGCTCCGCGCCTCGGCAGCACGCCCGACCGCCTGCGCTACGCCTTCGCGAGCTGCCAGCAGCGCTCCGCCTTCTACGTCGCACATCGCGGCATCGTGCAGGAGAACGTCGACTTCCTGATGCACCTCGGCGACTACATCTACGTCTCCGACGGCGGCGACACGACGCTCGACCGCTACCGGAACCGCTGGCGCATCTTCCACTCGAACCCGCTCCTCCAGGAGCTGCACGCGGCCGTGCCGCTCGTCGCCATGTGGGACGACGGCGAGTTCTACAACGGCGTCGACCGCACCGGCCCGCCCGAGCGCCTCGCGTTCGCGAAGCAGGCGTGGTTCGAGCACATGCCCGTCGCCGGGAACCGCCACGACCGCGTCTATCGCAACTTTCGCTGGGGCAAGCTCGCCGACGTGGTCATGATCGACGTGCGCTCGTACCGCGACCCGGAGGTGCCCTCGAACGTCAGCATCGGCGGCATCATCGACGGCCAGGACTCGCGCATCCCGCCGGGGCCCGACATGTTCGACCCGCAGCGCACGACGCTCGGCGCGCGCCAGGCACAGTGGCTGCGCCGCACCCTGCGCCGCTCGCGCGGCCAGGCGACCTGGCGCTTCGTCGGCAACCCCTACAACATGAACCCGTGGAAGATCCAGGATCTCGCCGGCACGCCCGGCGCGACCCACCCGAACGAGGGCATCTACGTCTCGAACGAGGCGTGGGACGACTACCAGGCCGAGCGCCGCGCGCTCCTCACGTACATCCAGCAGCAGAGCATCCGCAACGTCGTCTTCACGAGCGGGCACACGCACATCTACCTCGCGTCGGAGCTGCAGCCCGACTTCGACGACCCGCGCTCGCCCACCGTCGCCTTCGACTTCGTCACCGGCTCCCTCACCGCCGACCCCGATCCGCGCACGATCGCCCCCGAGCCCATCCTCATCGCCGCCGAGGGCGTCATGCGCGACGCGAACACGCCGTATCTGCGCTACGTGAACCTCCTCGACCAGGGCTACGCCGTCGTCGACGCCACCCCCGAGGAGACGATCGTCGAGTTCCGCGTCCTCGACACGTTCGATGCGAACGCGACGCCGCGCACCGCCGCGAAGTTCCGCATCGTCAACGGCAGCCGGGTGCTGGAGACGCTCTTCACCGAGCGCTGACCCCCGCCCCGCGCCCGCCGCGACGCTGCGGGTCGCTACTGGGCGCCGAGGAACGCGCGCGTCCCCGGCGCCTGCGGCCGGTCGAGCACCGCGTCCGGCGGCCCCTCCTCGACCACACGGCCGTCGGCGAGCACCGCGAGCCGGTGCGCCACGCGGCGCGCGAACGCCAGCTCGTGCGTGACCACCACCATCGTCTGTCCCGCCGCGGCCAGGTCGGCGATGACGCTCAGCACCTCGCCGCGCAAACGCGGATCGAGCGCCGACGTGGGCTCGTCGAAGAGCAGCACGGCCGGCTCCATCGCGAGCGCGCGGGCGATGGCGACGCGCTGCTGCTGCCCGCCGGAGAGCGTGTGCGGCATGACGTCGACATGGCGCTCGAGCCCGACGCGGCGGAGAAGCGTCTCGGCCCGCCCGCGCGCGGCGTCGCGCGACAGACCCAGCACGCGGCGCGGCGCCTCCATGACGTTCGCGACCGCGCTCAGGTGCGGGAACAGGTGGAAGTGCTGGAACACCATGCCCACGCGCGTGCGCACGGCACGCAGCGCCGCGGCGTCGCGGCGCTCGCACATGCCGGGACGCAGCGGCAGGCCGGCGACCTCGACCGCACCCGCGTCGAAGGGCGTCAGGTAGTTGAGCGCACGCAAGAGCGTCGTCTTGCCGCCGCCCGAGCCGCCGAGGACGCCGACGACCTCGCCGCGCCCTACGACGAGGTCCACGCCGCGCAGCACCTCGCTCGATCCGAAGCGTGTGTGCAGGTCGCGCGCGACGACGACGGGCGGCGTCATGCGGGCACCGGCACGAGTCGCTGCTCGAGGCGTCGCGCGAGGTGCGCGAGCGGCAGGCTGAGGAGCAGGTAGAGCCCGGCGCACAGGAGCCCCGGCACGAGCCACGTCTGGAGGTAGACCGCGGTGATCGTCATCTGCTTCGTCAGCTCGACGACCGTGATCACCGACACGAGCGAGGTGTCCTTCAGCAGCCCGATGAAGTCGTTCGCCATCCCGGGCAGCGCCACGCGCAGCGCCTGCGGCAGGACGATGCGGCCGAACGCCTGTCCGCGCGACATGCCGAGCGCCAGCGCCGCCTCCGTCTGCCCGCGCGGGATGGCGTCGAGCCCGGCGCGGTAGAGCTCGGCCTCGTACGCAGCGTAGTTGAGGCCGAGGCCGAGCACCGCCGCGGTGAACGGATCGAGCGCGATCACCGGCGCGAGCCCGTAATAGAGCACGTAGAGCTGGAGCAGCACCGGCGTACCGCGGAGGAGCTCGACGTACGCGCCCGCGAGCGCGCGGGTGACCGGCCCGCCGTAGCGCCGCAGCACGCTGAGGACGAGGCCGCCCAGCACGGCGAGGGCCATCGACAACACCGAGATGACGACGGTGACGCCTGCCGCGCGCACGAACAGCTCGACCTGCGCCGCGGTCAGGCCCGCCGGCCCCGACGCCGCCTCGGGCGCGGCGAAGTCGCCGAGGCGCAGCTGGCGGTCGTCCCACAGCTTCCAGCGCTCGAGGATCGCACGCAGCTCGCCGTCGCGGATCATGCCCTCGAGCGCCGCGTCGAGGGCCTCGCGCAGCGCAGGCTCGCCGGGCAGCACCGCCGCGGCGTAGACCCCCTGCCCGACCGCCCCCGCGTCGCGCAGCGTCGGGCGCACGAGGCCGTAGCGGTCGGCGATGATGTGATCGAGCACGACGCCGTCGAGCCGCCCCTGCTCGAGGTCGAGGTACGGCTCCTCGGTGCCCTCGTAGAGGACCAGCTCGACCTCGGGATGCGCGGCGACGATGTCGTGCGACAGCGAGCCGCCGAGCGTGCCGACCCTACGGCCGCGGAGGTCGGCGAGCGAGCCCACGTTCGCCTCGTCCCTGCGCACGACGAGGGTCGCGTCGAAGGCGAAGTACGGCCGCGTGAACGCGACCTGGCCGCGACGGGCGGGGGTCACCTCGAGGCCGTTCAGGACGACGTCGAAGTCGCCGCGTCCCAGCGCCGGCACGAGGAGGTGCCAGTCGTTCTGCACGAACGCCGGCCGCACGCCGAGGCGGCGCGCGAGGGCGTCGGCGATCTCGACCTCGAAGCCGACGATGCGCTGCGGATCGTCGGGGTCCTGGAAGACGTATGGCTCGCCGCCCTGGAGGTCGCCGCCCCAGCGCAGCGTCTGCGTCGAACGCACCCGCGCGAGGCCGTCGTCCGCCGCGGCGCCCGCCGACCCCCCGAGCGCCACGAGCACCGTCAGCACCAGCCAGAGCACGCCCCGGGCGATCTAGCCGAGGGCCGGAACGCCGGCAACGGAAGGGCTCGCGAAAATCATCGCGCCGTGTGCTATGCCCGGCCGCCGTATGCCTCTCCGCCGCGTGATCCTCTCCGCGGTCCTCGCCGGCACGTTGGTCGCTGCGCCCGCTCGCGCGGGCGACGCCACGGGCGCCTTCGCGCCATACGAGGATCTGGTCGAGGTGGTCGCCGTCCTCACCTGGCACCTCGACGACGACGCCTACCGCTTCCCCGCCGCCAAGGACCCGACCGGCATCGCCGTCTACGGGCTGACCCTCACCCGGCTCGACAGCTGGCAGAAGCGCTACCCCGGGCGGCTGGCGGACGTGGTCGGGTTCTCCCGCGCCCAGGTGCTGGAGCGGCTGAGCGAGTTCGGGCGCGCCCGCGACGCCTACGCCGCCGTCGGGCGCATGGATTCGCCCCTCGCCGAGAAGGCGCGCACGGCGGAGGCCCGCGTCGTGCCCTTCGCCGAGGCCGCCGCGATGCCCGAGGACGGGCCCGACCTGAACGTGCAGCTCGCCAACCTGCGCGCCAAGCTCGACGCGTGGGGGAAGCTCGTCGAGCGGCACGCCGGCACGCCGTACCAGACGCTCGCGCTGGTCGAGGAGGAGCGGCTCGAGCGCATCACGGCGCGGCTCGTCGTCGAGCACCGGCAGATGCTCGAGACCGGCGACGAGACGGCGGAGCGCGCCCTGCGCTTCCTCATCGAGAAGCACGCCGAGTCGAAGAACCTGCCGGCCTACGTGCTCCGGCTCGGCGATCTCTACGCCGACATGGCGCGCGACTACGTCGAAGCCCACGACCGCCCGCTCGACTTCGCGCAGGACGAGTTCACCAGGCGCACGGACCGCGCGCTCGAGACCTACCGCAAGGTCGCCACCTGGGACGGTGCGCGCGAGAAGCCCGAGGGCCAGGCGCGCTTCGCCGCCGTCGAGAGCTGGAAGAGCGCGACGCTCGCCCGCTACCGATGATGCGCCGCCTCCCGTTCCTCGCGCTCGCGTTCGCCCTCGCCGCCGCCCCCCCGGCGCACGCCGCCACCGACATCCTCGACGACGTCTCGCAGCAGGACGCCCGCATCGCCGACGCGGTGCACCGCGCCCTCACCGCGCGTCTCGCCGGCGACGACGCCGCCACGCAGTCGGCGGTGGCCGCGATGGAGGCGTGGGACGCCCAGCGCCGGGACGCGGGCCAGCGTCGCACCGGCCTCACCGACCAGCTGCGCTTCCTCGCCGGCAGCGCCGCGACGACACGCGATCAACGGCGCAACAACCTGAACGCCGTCCTCGATGCCAAGCCCGACCCGCTCCTCGAGCGCATCGCCCGTCACCAGCTCGACTCGGAGGACGGCGCCGCGGCCGGCCACCTGCTCGACGACGATCGCCACGACCGCCGCGCCAACCTCGTCAACGACGCCATCCGCCCCCTCGGGGCCCTGACGCCGGCGACGGCGCTGGTCGCCGTGAACCCGTTCCTCATGGCCGGAAGCGCGCTCGACAGCGTCGTGACGACCGCCGTCAACCTGTGGAACTACGACCGCCTGTCGTCGCGCGAGCGCGAGGCGCTCGCCCGCTACCGCACGCTGCTCGAGCGCGACCCCCACACGCGCGACGCCCCGCAGATCGTCGCCGAGCTCCAGCGCCTCGGCGCCAAGCGCGCCGCCGCGCTGTGCGCGGACGCGGTGGACCACGTCGATGCCGCGCTCGACGCCGGCGACCTCGACGCCGCACGCTTCTACGTCGCCAGCGCGAACCAGCTCGAGGGCTGCGACGACGCGCTGCGCAAGCGGCGCGAGCGGGTCGCCACGGCGCTCGCGAAGGACGCAGCCGGACGCGAGGCGGCGGGCTGGCCCGCCAACGAGCTGCGGCTGCCGACGTCCCCCGCCGAGCAGGCCGACTGGGAACGCCTCCTGCACGCGACCGCCGGCGGCGATCCCGCCGACATGACCGCGGCGGCGCAGCGCCTGCTGGCGGCGGACGACGACGGGCCGTTGGCGCCGGGCGCCCATCTCGTCCTCGCCGTCGCACAGGCGCGCCGGGGTGATCGTCCCGGTGCCCGCGAGACGCTCGAGGACCTCGCCGGCAACGACTCCGGCTCGGCGCGCATCGCGGCGGCGGCGCTCGAGAGCCCCGAGTACGCAGGCCTCGCCGGCCTCGACGCGGCCGAGACGCGCCACTCGCGCGAGGTGGCCAAGTACGTCCTCCTCGGCGGCGTCAACGAGCGCTCGGCACTCTACGGCGCGGTGCAGATCGGCGCGCAGGGCGTCGAGGCGGCGCAGTCGTTCGGCATCCTCAACGTCGTCGGCATGGCGACGCGCGCCTGGCAGGCGTGGCGCAACGATCCGGCCTCGAACCAGGAGATCATCGACCGCGGCGAGCAGTTCCTCGCCCGCGAGCCGCGTTCGCCGGACGCGCCCGACGTCCACGCCCGCCTCTCCGACGCCTACGAGCGCGAGGGCAACTACGAGCGCGCCCTCATGCACCACCTGGCGACGCCCGAGCCGGCCGCCAAGCGAACCGACAAGCTGAAGGAGAAGCTCGCCGAGCGCCTCATGCACGACGCGGCCGACTCGCCGGCGGCGCCGCTTCTCTTCCAGGCCATCGCCGAGCAGTTCCCCGACACCGACGCCGCCGAGAAGGCCCGCGAGATATTGAAGAAGGGCCCCAGGCTCGGCGAGCTGACGCTCGACCGCGCCCTCCTGGAAGCGAACCCGGCGTTGCTCGGCCCGGGCGGTCTCGACCTGCCGCCGACGCTCCTCGACGGCAAGAACGGCAACGGCGAGCTCACCGAGCGCGGCGTCGTGCTGAACGCGCGCGGGCTGCGGCTCTACGTCTACGACGACGACGCCGAGGACGACGAGCGGGTGGAGGAGCGCCCCCTGACGCCGGAGGCCGTGGCACGGGTGCAGACGGCGGCGGAGGGCGCCCTCTATCGCCAGCTCCTCACCAAGGGCGAAAGCCGCGGCGAGGAGGTGGGGCGCTGGGAGAAGTACGTCCCGATCTACGTCCAGGGCTCGCTCGGCGAGAGCGGGGTCGCCGTGGTGCCGGGCATCAAGACGCGCCCCTATCGCTCGAGCGACAAAGGCCTCTACGAGTAGCGAGTCGATTCCAACTCGCGAAAACGCACACCGGGTGGCCTTTCGCCCTACCTCCCCGGGCCCTCCGATGAGCCGGCGAGCCGTTGCCGGCGCGCCATGCCGCGCAGGTTTGCAGGATTTGCTGCGGGCGAAACGTCGCAGCTGCGGGGAATCGAGCCGGCACGCTATCTGCTATGCGTACGGGCATGGCACGTACGCGCGCGCTCCGCAGCACCAGCGATCAGGTCCGCGTCCACCGCGATGCCCGGGTCCGGATTCAGGAAGAGTGTCTGGAGCTCGATCCCGCGACCCCGGACGAGCTCAGCGTCCTGCGCGGCTGGGTCGGACGCGTGAACGGGCCGGCCTACCCGCAGCCCTACCTGGTCGAGGGCCCTCCGGGACGCTTCCGGCTCTACGTCGGCGACGCCGCCGAGCGCGTCCGCACGGCGCGCGGCATCCAGTAGCGGCTCCGGGGGGAAGCATCCCCCGGGAGCCACCAGCCGGAGCCCAGCAGCGGAGAGGGAGGGATTCGAACCCTCGGTACGGTGTTACCCGTACACACGCTTAGCAGGCGTGCACCTTCGACCACTCGGTCACCTCTCCCGTGGTCGCGCGCGGATGTAGCATGGCGTTTCGCAGCCTGCCACCCGGGATTGTCGTGAGCGCGGCAGCGGCGCATGCGTTGGTCATGCGTCTCACTCGCCTCGGGGCGATCGCGGTCCTCACGCTGGCAGCGTCGACGCCGGTCCTGGCCGGACCCGACACCGGACGGCCGCTCGGCCCGCCGCTCATCCTGCGGCTCGACGGCGTGGTCGCGAGCGGCCGCGAGGAGGCCGCACGCATCGGCTTCACCACCGCGAGCTTCGGCGTCCTCGGCGGGGCGCCGGACACGCGTGTCTGGCTCGGCGTCGACGACGCCCGCACCGTCGGCGGCGACAACGCCGTCAACGGCAAGGACGTCCTCGAATCGCTCGCGGGATACCAGCCGACCTTCCTGCTCGCGGGGCCGAAGCCCCTCGTCGCGCAGGTGACGAGCCTCGGGGTCGGCGTGCGCGTCCGGCTCGAGGGGCTCGTCGGCCGCAGGGCGCGCACGTTCCTCGTGCGCGCGGTCTCGACCGACGCCGGACCGTGAGCCTCACGCAGGTCGCATGCAACCTGCGCTTGACGGCCTCACACCGGGTGCGGGAGGGTCCCGCCCGGTCGTCGCCGCCTCGTGCAGGGCGGCGGTGGCCGCGAAGGAGGGCTCCCATGACCAGGCACGAAGAGCGCGCCGTGAGCGCGCTCGTGGTGCTGAACCTGCTGCTGCAGGTCTTCGACGGCGTCGCGACCTGGCTCGGCGTCGGACTCGGCTTCGGCGAGGGCAACCCGCTCGTCCACCAGGCGATGACGACGATCGGGACGGGACCGGCCCTCTGGGCGTTCAAGCTCCAGGCGAGCGCCTGCATCCTGCTCGTCTGGACCTTGCGCCACCGGAGCCGTCTCGCGGCTCCGGCGCTCGCCTTCACGGCGGCGCTGTACGCCGCGTGCTCGGTGGGACCGTGGAGCGCGGTGCTCGCGCCCCACTTCCTCACGCTCGCGTCCTAGTTGTCGCGGTAGCCCGTCATGAACGGGGCGTCGATGTCGCCGCGCGGCGTGGTCGGCCGATCGGCGTAGTCGTCACCGAAGAACTGGATCGGCTCGCGCCCGTCGAGGACGTCGTTGTCCACGAACCAGGTGCCGCCGACGGTGGGCGTCCAGATCGCGTAGGCCGAGCGCACGCTGCCGCCGCTCAGCCAGCCCGACAGGGCACCGACCGGCAGGCCGACCGCAGCCACGACGATCTTCGCCGGGACGTACCAGATGTTGCTGAACGCCCCGATCAGCGACAGTCGGGCTTCCTCTTCCTGATCGACCGCCGCCGCCGGCGCCGCCATGCCCGCGACCAGGGCCGCGCCGAGCACGCCCGCCATCACCATTCGCCGAAGACGCATCCACTACCTCCCCGGGTGCCGGATCGCCCGGCGCTCCCTGGATCCGGTGTGCCACGCGACCCCCTGGGTGGCAACCAGGACGCGCTCCCGGCTCAAAGGGCAGCCAGGGCGGTCGCGTAGACCTCCAGATCCCCCGGCGAGAAGAGCACGAAGCGGACGAGGTCGAGGCCTCCCGGACGGGCGTCGATGCCCGCCACGACCGTGCGCAGGGCGATCGGCGCGGCGAGCCGGACGGGGAAGCGATAGACCCCGGTCGAGAGCGAGGGGAAGGCGACCGAGCGGGCGCCGTGCTCGACGGCCAGCTCAAGACACCGGCGGTAGGCGCCCGCGAGAAGCTCCGGCTCGCCGCTGGCTCCGTCCCGGTACACTGGTCCGACCGCATGGATGACCCAGCGGGCCTGCAGCCGCCCCGCCCCGGTGATCTTCGCGTCTCCCGTGCCGCAGCCGCCGAGGCGTCGGCACTCGTCGAGGATCGCGGGACCGCCGTGGGCATGGATGGCGCCGTCGACGCCACCGCCGCCGAGCAACGTCCGGTTGGCCGCGTTCACGATGACGTCGGTCGCCTCATGGACGATGTCGCCGCGGACGAGGTCGATCCTGGTTCCCGCGAAGACACGCGAGGCCATGCCCGCCGGTAGCATCGCCGTCGCCGTCCGCAAACTGCGCGTCGGCAGGTTGCGCGCGTCGCCATCCGTCGCTACAGATCCACCACCCGGTGGGAGGGCACACACGGATGTGGAATGCGGTGGCGGAGGAGCCCCTGGCCGTCGTTTTCGTGAGCGATCGCAACGGGGCCGCGCTGCGGCGGCGGGAACGTTGCCTCAAGCTCGCCGCGATCCCCCACACCATCGAGGCCGAGCGACGCCCCTCGGGAACGTACTACAAGCTCAGCGTGCGCGAGTCCGACGCCGTCGCCGCGCACCTCGCGCTCCAGATGGGAGGCTGCGGCCGCTCGCTGAAGCTCCAGGAGAGCCAGACGAGCTTCAATCTCGGGGCCACGCTGCGCGACCTCGGCAAGGCGGCGTGGGACGAGATGGTCCTCGTGCTCGGCAAGCTCTTCGACTTCTTCCGCGACCTCGCGCCGCTGCTCCTGAACGGTCCGCGCGAGACCGCGCCGCCGGCCGCGGAGCCGCCGGCCCGCGACGGCGTCCGTCGCAACTCCTAGCGAGCAGCCCCCGGCGCAGCTCTCGGCGAGCGGATCTTGCACCACCCGGGTTGACCCCAGGGTGCGCAGTGGCCAGGTTCGGCGTCGATGGTCGACGTGAACCGCATGACGCACAAGGTGCAGGAGGCGCTGCAGCAGGCCGGCGGCATCGCCCAGCGCCGCAACCACCAGGGCATCGACGTCGAGCACCTGCTGCTGGCGTTGCTCGATCAGGAGGGCGGCCTGGCGCCGAGCGTGCTCGAGGTCGCCGGGGTGGCCCCGCGGGCCGTCCGCGAGGCGGCCGAGCGCGAGCTGAACCGCCGGCCGCAGGTGAAGGCGTCGGGAACGAGCCCGTCGCAGGCCTACCTCACGCAGCGCCTCGCCGGCGTGCTCGACAAGGCCGAGCAGGAGATGCGCGGCCTCAAGGACGAGTACCTGAGCGTCGAGCACGCGCTGCTCGCGATGGTCGACGAGAACGGGCCCGCGCTGCGCGACCTCGGCCTCACCCGCGAGAAGCTCATGGCGGGGCTCCAGAAGGTACGCGGCAACCAGCGCGTCACCTCCGCCGATCCGGAAGCCACCTACGAGTCGCTCGCCAAGTATGGCCGCGATCTCACCGACGCCGCCCGCAAGGGCAAGCTCGACCCGGTGATCGGGCGCGACGAGGAGATCCGCCGCGTCGTGCAGGTGCTCTCGCGCCGCACGAAGAACAACCCCGTGCTGATCGGCGAGCCCGGCGTCGGCAAGACCGCCATCGTCGAGGGCCTCGCCATCCGCATCGTCAACGGCGACGTGCCCGAGGGTCTGCGCGACAAGCGCATCATCGCCCTCGACATGGGTGCCCTCGTCGCCGGCGCCAAGTTCCGCGGCGAGTTCGAGGAGCGCCTGAAGGCCGTGCTGAAGGAGGTGCAGTCGTCGGAGGGCGAGATCGTCCTCTTCATCGACGAGCTGCACACCGTCGTCGGCGCCGGCGCGGCCGAGGGCGCGATGGACGCCTCGAACCTCCTGAAGCCGATGCTCGCGCGCGGCGAGCTGCACTGCATCGGCGCGACCACGCTGAACGAGTACCGCAAGTACATCGAGAAGGACGCCGCGCTCGAGCGCCGCTTCCAGCCCGTGCTGGTGCCGCAGCCGAGCGTCGAGGACACCATCTCGATCCTGCGCGGCCTGCGCGAGCGGTACGAGGTGCACCACGGCGTGCGTATCAAAGACGCCGCCCTCGTCGCCGCGGCCACGCTCTCGGACCGCTACATCGCCGACCGCTTCCTCCCCGACAAGGCGATCGACCTCGTCGACGAGGCGGCCGCGCGCCTGCGCACCGAGATCGACTCGAAGCCCGAGGAGCTCGACGAGGCCGACCGCAAGATCATGCAGCTGGAGATCGAGCGCGAGGCTCTCAAGAAGGAGACCGACGCGGCCTCGAAGGAGCGCCTCGCGCGCCTCGAGGAGGAGCTCTCCGAGCTGCGCGAGCAGGGCGACGCGCTGCGCGCCCAGTGGGAGGCCGAGAAGGGCGGCATCGGCCGCGTCCGCGATCTCAAGGCCGAGATCGAGGCGGTGCGCCTCGAGATCGAGCAGGCCGAGCGCCAGTACGACCTCAACAAGGTCGCCGAGCTGAAGTACGGCAAGCTCGCCGCGCTCGAGCGCGAGCTCGCCGCGCTCGAGTCGCCCGCCGACGACGGCCAGCCGAAGAAGCACCTCCTCAAGGAGGAGGTCGACGAGGAGGACATCGCCGAGGTCGTCGCGCGCTGGACCGGCATCCCGGTCGCGAAGCTCGTCGAGGGCGAGCGCGAGAAGCTCGTGCGCCTCGCCGAGCACCTCCACCAGCGCGTCGTCGGCCAGGACGAGGCCGTGTCGGCGGTCGCCGACGCGGTCATTCGCGCCCGCGCCGGCATCATGGATCCGAACCGGCCGATCGGCTCGTTCATCTTCCTCGGCCCCACGGGCGTCGGCAAGACGGAGCTGGCGCGCGCCCTGGCCGAGTTCCTCTTCGACAGCGAGCAGGCGATGGTCCGCATCGACATGTCCGAGTACATGGAGAAGCACACCGTCGCGCGGCTCCTCGGTGCCCCCCCCGGATACGTCGGCTACGACGAGGGCGGCCAGCTCACCGAGGCGGTGCGGCGCCGGCCCTACTGCGTGCTCCTCTTCGACGAGATCGAGAAGGCGCACCCCGACGTCTTCAACGTGCTGCTCCAGCTGCTCGACGACGGCCGCCTGACGGACGGCCAGGGACGCACGGTGAACTTCAAGAACACCGTCGTCATCATGACCTCGAACCTCGGCAGCCAGGCGATCACCGCCGCGCGCGGCTCGTACGACACCATCCGCGACGAGGTCATGCAGGCGCTGCGGGCGCACTTCCGGCCCGAGTTCCTGAACCGCGTCGACGACATCGTCGTCTTCCACGCGCTCGAGCGCGAGCAGGTGCGGTCGATCGTCGACATCCAGCTGCGCCGCCTCGCGGCCCGGCTCGCCGACCGCCACATCACGCTCGACTTCACCGACGCCGCCCGCGACTGGCTCGCCAACCGCGGCTACGACCCGGTGTACGGCGCGCGCCCGCTGAAGCGCGCCATCCAGCAGGAGGTCGAAACGCCGCTCGCCCGCGAGCTCATCGCCGGCACGGTGAAGGACGACGCCAGCCTGCGCGTCGACGTGAAGTCCGGCGGCGGCCTCGCCTTCACGAGCGTCGGCGAGCCGCAGGCCACCGCCGCGGCGGGCTGAGCACGACGCGAGGGGCCGCGCGCCGCGGCTCCTCGCCTTACGTGCGCAGCGCCGTCAGCGCCGCGGCGGCGACGCGCGCCAGCGCGGCATCGTCGCCTGCCGCCGCCTGCGCCAGCGCCGTCTCCACCGCCGGCGTCCGCTCGCCGAACCGCCCGAGCACCGCCGCCGCCGCCCGGCGCACGCCGGCGTCCGCGTCCGCGAGCCGCGCCGCCAGGTGCGCGGCCATGGCCCGACGGTGCGCGGCGCACCGCGCGCCGAGCGCCATCGCGGCGAGGCGGACGCCCGGCTCGACGTCGCCCAGGGCCGCCGCGGCGAGGCCGTCGAGCCGCGCCGACGGCGCCGCCAGGTCGCGCAGGCAGTAGAGCGCCATCTTGCGCTGGGAGGCATTGCCGTCCGACACGAGCGCATGCAGCCGCTCCTCCAGCCCCGGCGTACCGTGCATGGCGACGACGAGCGTGGCCGCGGCCCAGCGCAGGTCGCCGTCGGCCTCGGCCATGGCCTCGACGAGGACCGGCAGACAGGCGGACGGCGGCGGGCCGAGCCGTCCGAGCGTCCACGCGGCGCCCCAGCGCCGCCGGAGCGAGGCATCGGCGAGGGCCGCTTCCAGGCGCGCGACGAGGTCCGCGTCGCCCGCCGCCAGCGCGGCGAGCACCTCGCCGGCGCGGCGCTGCACCGCCTTGGCGCGCGGCGCCGAGCGCGCCGAGCAGCAGCGTGACGTCGTCCGCGCCGGCGCGGCCGGCCGCCGCGATGCGGGCGATGGCGGCGAGCCGCTGCCGCTCGTCGTCCACCTACCGTCCGCCTCCCGGCAGGATCGCCTGCGTGCGCGCCGCGGCGTCGCGCAGGTGCGCGGCGAGCGCCGTACGACACGCGTCCGCGAGCCCGCGGCGGCCGCCCTGGCGTGTCGCTCTCACCGCCGCGCGGCGGAAACCCTTGGCGGCCTTGCGGACCAGCGGCCGCGTGCGTCGCATGGCCGCCGACGGATCCACGCGCGCCACCTGCGCGCAGGCCCGCGCGCGGCGCCGGGCGATCTTCGCCGGCACGCCGCCCTCGGCGCAGGTCGGGATCGCCGCGGCGCAGAGACAGGCGACGCCCGCGGCGCCGGGGATCGGCGTGTTGTGACAGGTGCCGTCGCAGACGTCGTCGGTGCAGGCATCGCCGTCGTCGCAGCCGCCCGGGCACGGGTCCGGCGGCAACGTCGTCGTGCTCGTCCCGCAGGCGGGGATGGGCGCGAAGCGACATCGTGCCGTCGCCGCGTCGCAGCCGTCGCTGGTACACGGGTCGCCGTCGTCGCACTCCGCGCTCGTCGTGCAGGCGCCGGCGCACAGCGCCGGGCGCGCCGGCGCGATGCGCACGATGCGGCCCGGCAAGGCCGCGACGTAGAGCGCCTCGTCGGGGCCGGTGCGGAGCGCGACCGGCGCCGCGCCCTCGAGGCGCCCGAGGTCGGCGCGCGCCCCCGTGACGCCGTCGCGCGCGGGCGTCGTCGCGATCGTCCACAGGAGCCGGGTCGCGTTGTCGCCGAACACGTACCGGCCGCGCAACGCGTCCGGCCACGTACAGCCGTCGACGATGAGCCCCCCGGTGATCGCGAAGCAGTTGGCGTCGACGTCGGCATCGGCGATCGGGTTGTGCCGGCAGAAGTAGACCGGGTCGACGCAGTCCTGGTCGAGGATCGGATCGCCGCCGACGGTCGTGCCGATGCGCACGACGCCGCACTGGCTCGGCGCATGCCCGCGCCCGCCCTCGCGCCACGGCCAGCCGTGATGCCGTCCCGCCTGCGCGATCGTGATCTCCTCGTAGGCCACCTCCCCGACGTCCCCCACCCACACGAGCCCCGTGCGCGGATCCACCCAGAGACGGAACGGGTTGCGGAAGCCCCACGCCCAGACGTCCTCCCGCGGCGGCCCGAGCCGGTCCGGCGCGATCGCCTCGCCGCACGTCGCGCCGCACGCCGTGACGTCGGTCGCGCCGACGAGCGGGTTCGACGGCGGGATGCCGCCGTCGAGCGCGACGCGGAGGATCTTGCCGTTTCCGGCCGCGCCGGCGGTGGGATGATCCGCGAGACAGGTACCGAAGAAGTTGGTCGGCGTGTAGATCGGCTCGGGCGGCGTGCCCGAGTTGCAGCCGGTGTCGCCGACGCCGATGTACAGGTAGCCGTCGGGTCCGACGTCGAGCGCGCCGCCGTTGTGGTTCAGCGGGCCTGCCAGGCCGGTGACGAGCGGCGTCTCGCCGTCGGACAGCCGACCGGCGCCGTCGAGGGTCCGCATCACGATGCGCTGGCGCGCGACGTTGGTGCCGCCCGCGGCGTTGGACGCCGAGTAGTAGAAGAGCAGCTGGCCGTTCTCCGCGAACTCCGGGTGCACGGCGAGACCGAGGAGGCCCTTCTCGTTCGCGGTGTCGACGGGGAAGCTGCCGGCCGTGCCCAGCGGCCCGCCGCCCGCCGGACGCACGAGGACGGTTCCGTCCTGGGTGACGACGACGCAGCGCCCGTCTGGCAGGAAACGGAAGTCGGTGATCAGCCCGACGCCCGTCAGCCAGTCGGGCTCGATCGTGAGCAGGCTCGCCGGGCTGGGATCGCCCAGGGTCGACAGCGTGTCGGCACGCGCCCCGAGCGCGCCGAGCGCGAGCAGCAGCACCCCTGCGAGCACCCGCTTCGTCCCGATCGAGGACCGCATCGGCGCGCACCCTAGACGGACGGGCGGCGCCTTACGAGCGCAGCGCGGCAACCGCCTGCGCGATCGTATCCGCCGGCACGCCGAGGAGGACGCGGTCCGGCCGGGCGAGCGCCGTCGCCACGGCGGCGGACGCCGGCGGCACCGCGCCGCGCAGGCCCTGCTCGAGCGCCGCCACCGTCGCCGTCGAGGCGAGGAGATCGCCCGCGAGGCACAGGTCGGCGATGGTGCCGTCGGCGGCCAGCGCCGCATGGGCCTCGAAGACGCCGACCGCCGTCTGCACCCGCGCGTGATGCGTGTGGCGGGGATCGGGACGGCGCGCCGTCTCCCAGCCCGCGTCCCGGCCGGGGTCGGGAGACGGCGCCAGATCGTGCGCGTCGCCGATCGTCACGCCGAGCCGCTCCGCGTAGCCCCGGGCGGCGGCGGCGAGAAGATCGTCCGGCGCGGCGGTGCGGCCGAGGCGCGCGAGCGAGGTCACAGCGTCGGGCAGGACCATGTCTGCATGGACGATGCCGGCTGGATCGGCGCGGTCGAGGAGATGCGGCAGCAGCGCGGCGTCGCGGGCGACGGACAGGACCACGTCGACGAGCGTCGCCCCGTCGTCCTCCACCACGAGGCCGAGCACGGCGAGCGGCCGGCCCGCCACGGTGAGGAGATCGCGACCCGGGTAGAGCACGGGGACGCCGAGGCGCTCGAGCGCCGCCATCGGGCCGCGCACTGCGCGGTTCAGTATCTGCTCGGGCGCCAGCGCGCCCGGATCGCCGGCGACGAGCGCGCTGCGATGCGGGAGCGCGAGCACGAGGCGCAGGAAGCCGTCACCGGCGGCGCACGCACGCCCACCCGTCGTGCGCCGGACGAGCGCCGCGCCGGCGACGTCCGCGGCGGGACGTCGATGGAAGCGCCCGAGCGCGACCGCGTCGCCGCGCCCCGGGATCGCCGCCAGCACGCCGTCTCCCGTCGCGCGCGCGAGGTCGAGGCAGGCACGGTCCACGGCCCGCGCGGACACCGTCGACGTCGCGTCGAGCCGCGCCAGCGCCAGCACCGGCATCGCGCGGCGCCTAGCCGACCGCGCTCGCGGCGGCGTCCGCCTCGCGCACGCCCGCCGCCCCGCACAGCTCCGCCGACGCGCGGCGCAGCGCTTCGACCACCTCGCCCGGGTCCGATACGCCGTCCCAGTCGGTGTTGATGCCCCAGCAGAGCTGGCCGTCGTAGCTGAAGAGCGCGATGCCGAGGGCCTGGTGCTCGAAGAGCGGCACCTGCGGGAAGCCGGCGCACAGACGCGCCCCGAGCAGCCAGAGCGGAATGGGCGGGCCGGGGACGTTGGTGACGATGAGATTGTAGGGGCTGAGGCGCGCCGTCAGCCGCACACCGAGGCCGAGGACGCCGGGCACGGCGTGCTCCGCCGCGCGCCCGAGGAGCTCGGCACCGAGCTCCATGCGCACGGCCTTCAGCCGCGCCGTGGTCTCGCGCACCGCCGCGTGCCGCCGGCGCGCGTCCGGCTCGCCGACCGGCAACGGCACCATCCACCCCGAGACGCGGTTGTTGATGACGCCCTGCTCGTCCTCGGCCCGCACGCTGACCGGCACCACGACGCGGAAATCGATGCGATCCGGCGCCGCCCCCCGCGCCGCCAGCAGGCGGCGCATCGCGCCGGCGACGACCGTCAGCGCGACGTCGTTCACCGTTCCACCCAGCGCCGAGCGGATGGCGCGTACCGTTTCGAGATCCTGCACGTGCCAGTCGAAGCGGCGGTGCGGCCCGATCGGCCGGTTGAGCGGATTCGCCCCGAGCGGGCGCGCGGTGGTCTCGACGAGCGCCCACAGCGCGCGTAGCGGCGCCATCAGCTCGTCGCGCAGCGCGGCCGGGTCGCGCAGGCTGCGCAGGAGCGTCGCCGCGAGGGTGATGGGGGAGCGGGCGGTCTCACGCAGCTCGTCGCGCAGCAGGACGAGCCCCGAGGGCGCCGGGCGCGCACGCCACGGCTGCGGCGAATCGACGTGCTCCTGCGGCTCGGGCGTCAGCAGGGCGGCGAAGAGATCGAAGGCCGAGATGCCGTCGGCGAGCGCGTGGTGCGTCTTCACGAGGAGCGCGAAGCGACCGTCGGCAAGCCCCTCGATGACCCAGATCTCCCAGAGCGGCTTTCCGCGGTCGAGCTGCTGCGAGAAGATGCGGCCGGCGAGCAGCTTCAGCTGGGCATCGTCGCCCGGACGCGGCACGGCGGTATGACGCACGTGGTAGCTCAGGTCGAAGTGCTCGTCGTCGACCCACACCGGACGCCCCACGACGGGGATCCACGAGAGCCGCTGCCGGTAGCGCGGCACGAGGTGGAGGCGGGACGCGATATGGGCGCGGATGCGGCCGACGTCGATGCCGCCGTCGGGTGTGGCCAACGTGCCGGGCTCGAAGAGGGTCAGCCCGCCGAGGTGCATGTGCGCCGGCCCCTCCTCGAAGTGCAGGAACACGCGGTCCTGCGCGGACAGGCGCTCATGGAAGGCGACCACGAACGTTGGCGTATGCCGATCGGCTCTGGAGGGCAAGGCGCGCCGTGGGGTCGGCGCGGCGTCGCGCAGTCGCTACTTCTTCTTGCGCGCCCGTGTCGTGCGGCGCTTCGTGCCCGTGCGGCCGACGCCCTTCTTCTTCGCCGCCGAGCGGCGTGACGCCCGCTTCTTGGGGACCTTGCCGCCCTCGCGCCGCGCCTCGGCAAGGCCGATCGCGATCGCCTGCTTGCGACTCGTGACCTGCTTGCCGCTGCGCCCGCTCTTCAGCGTGCCGGCCTTGCGCTCCCGCATCGCCTTGCGGACCTTCGCCTGGGCCTTCTTGCCGTAGCGTGCCATGCCCGACGTGTAGGCCCAACGGAGGACGGCAGCCAGCCCCGATGCGAGGGGCGCGTTTTGTGGCGTCGGCGGGCAAGCCGCGCCGATTCCCACCGGCTAGAGGCTGCGGGGTATGACTCCCTACCTGCGAAGAACGGCGGCGCTCGCCGCCCTCCTCCTCTCGGTGCTCGTCGCGCCGCGCTCCGCCGAGGCCCAGTTCGACGGGCTGCGCGGGCTCGCCCGCGAGCTCGAGGCCCGCGAGACGGCGATCGACGCCTACGTCTACGGCTACCCGCTCGTCACCATGGAGATGACGCGGCGGGTGATGACGAACGTCGCCGCCCCCGAGGGCTCGCGCGCGCCGATGGGCCAGCTGTTGCGCATGCGCTCGTACCCGAACGCCGAGTTTCGCGACGTCACCGCGCCGAACGCCGACACGCTCTACACCACGAGCTGGATCGACGTCTCGAAGGAGCCGTGGATCCTCAGCATTCCGGACATGGCGGGACGCTACTATCTCTTCCCCATGCTCGACGGCTGGACCGACATCTTTCAGGTCCCCGGCAAGCGCACGACCGGAACGGGCGCGCAGACCTACGCGATCACGGGTCCGGGGTGGACGGGCACGCTGCCCGCGGGCGTGAAGCAGTACGCATCGCCGACCGGCCTCGTCTGGCTCCTCGGCCGCATCTACTGCACCGGCACACAGGAGGACTATGCCGCGGTCCACGCCATCCAGGACGCGGTGACGCTCGTGCCGCTCAGCGCATGGGGCAAGCCCTACACGCCGCCCGCGGGCACCGTGGATCCGGCGATCGACATGAAGACGGCGGTGCGCGACCAGGTGAACGCGCTCGGCGGCGTCGCCTACTTCACGCTCCTCGCGCAGCTCCTGAAGACGAACCCGCCGGCCGACGCCGACGCGCCGATGGTCGTGAAGTTGGCGGCGATCGGCCTCGTGCCGGGCCAGGACTTCGACGCCTCGAAGCTCGACCCCGAGGTCGTGAAGGGCATCGACGCCGCCCCCAAGCCCGCGCAGGACGCGATCATGCGCTGGTTGAAGGAAGGCCTCCTCACCGGCGACATGACGATGCAGGACGGCTGGCTCTTCACCACCAAGACCGGGATCTACGGCACCGCCTACCGCCAGCGTGCGCTCGTCACCGCCATCGGCCTCGGCGCCAACCGCCCGCAGGACGCGGTCTACCCGATGTCGCAGGGCCCGGACATCCTCCAGACCTACGACGGCAAGAAGAAGTACGTCATGCACTTCGAGAAGGGAAAGCTGCCCCCCGTCGAAGGCTTCTGGTCGCTGACGATGTACGACGCCGCCTACTTCTTCGTCGCCAACCCGCTGAACCGCTACACCCTGAGCCAGCGCGACGCGCTGAAGACGAAC
Organism: bacterium; assembly: GCA_026129405.1. Lineage (NCBI taxonomy): Bacteria > bacterium. Next base: position 122,599 of record JAHCID010000005.1, on the reverse strand, counting down.
CCCGACGGCTCGGTCGACCTGTACATCCAGCACGAGTCGCCGGGCGCCGACAAGGAGAGCAACTGGCTGCCCGCGCCGGCGGGCGAGTTCGTGCTGATGCTGCGCATGTACTGGCCGCAGGAGAAGAAGCCGTCGATCCTCGACGGCTCGTGGCGCATCCCGCGCGTCCACGAGGCACGCTGAGCGGGCGGCCGGCGGGTGTCGAACGCATCATCGGGCAGACGGCGCGCTGAGCGTCTTGTAGCGCGCGGTCTGCTCGGCGCTGAGGTCGTCATAATCCTCGAGGCGCGGGCACGGCTCGGCCCGCGCCGACACCTCGCACGCGTCCATGACCTCGACGAGAACGTCGCGCGCGCATCCCTCGTGCTTCGACTCGCGCAGTCCCGCCACCTCCACATGGCACACGAACGCGACGTTGCCCTGGAAGTCGTCGCGGGTCATGCCCGCATCCGGGAGGGCGCGATCGAGCCCCGACAGCGTATCCGCCACGTCGGCGTTGCCGGCGTGGATGCACAGGTGCCGCCCACCGGTCGGCACGGCGACCTCGGCGAGCGCCCACTGCTTCCCGGTCCACTTGATCTTCGACCAATGGACGGCGCCGCGGCCTTGGGGCGTGGGATGATCGTGCGACTTGCGTGCGAGAAGGCGGTCGAAGGCGGCGCTGCTGTCGTCGCAGGCGGGCTCCGCGCGGGCGAGCGGCGCAGCGCAGACGAGCGCGAGCGCGGTGAGCAGCACGCGGCGTCGCGGGGAGCGCCGCATGCGTGGAGCGTCCATGCGCGCCTCGGGGGGCCGATCCGTGGTCTCCGCCATGGATCCCTTGTGCCGCCAAAGGGCCGTGGAGGGAAAGCATCCGGCTCGCCCGTCCCTCGGCTCCGCCGCATACGGCCCACCCAGCGCGACACTACGAGGTGACACGACCATGCGCCTGCCATTGCTCGCCGTTGCACTCGCCGCCGGCGCCTTCGGGCAGATCGCCTCAGCAGAGCAGCTTACCGGCAACGTCACCGGCGGCGGGGGCCCCATCGCAGAGTCGACGGTGACGTTGTGGGCTGCGGGTGAGGCCGATCCCACCAAGCTGTCGGAGACACGCTCCGGTGACGACGGCGCCTTTCGCCTCGATTTCGACGCCCACGAGGCCGGTGGCGGCGTGCTCTACCTGACCGTCAGGGGGGGAGAGCCCAAGATCGGCGGCTCCGTGGGAGCGAACCCGGCCATCGCGCTGATGGCAACGTTGGGCGCCACCGCCCCGAAGACGGTGACCATCAACGAGCTCACGACCGTGGCCTCGGTGTGGACGGGCGCGCAATTTCTGAACGGTGGAGCACTCCGCGGCCATGCGCTCGGCTTGAAGATCGCCGCAGGCAACGTGCCGAACCTCGTGGACGTCACCACCGGCGGATTGGGGCCCGTGATCCAGGATGCTCTGAACAGCACGCAGACCACCTCGCTGGCGACGATGAACACGCTGGCTGGCTTGCTGGCAGGCTGTGTCACGCGGGCTCGACCGGATGCGTGCGAAAGGTTGTTCGAGGCATCGACGCCGCCGGGAGCGCCCGCTCCGACGGACACCCTGACCGCGGCCGAAGCGATCGCGCGCCATCCGTGGAATGCGCCCGCGACGCTGTTCGCGGTGTTGGACCATGTCTATCCGGCCCGGCAGGGACCGGGCTCCAGCGCCGTCCCGTTCCGGCCCTACCTCCTGTTCGCTCCCGGCGCCTGGACCATCGCGCTGCGCTACGCCGGCGGCGGTCTCGCCGGCCTGGGCGGCATCGGGATCGACGGCGAGGGCAACGCCTGGGCGGCCAACAACCAGATGGCCGGCTCGCAATCGACCATGTACGGCGGGATCGGCGGCACGCTCTCCGAGCTGGCACCGAACGGCCGGCCCATCTCGCCGATGACGATCGGCTACACCGGAGGGGGCGTCGACTTCCCCGGCTGGGGCCTCACCATCGCAGGCGACGGCAAGGTTTGGGTGACCAGCATCGCCGGGAAGACGATTTCGGTCTTCGATGCGACGGGCAAGCCGCTGTCGCCGCCGACCGGCTACGACTTGAACGGGCAGCTCGGCGGAATGCAGGGGATCAACACGACCCCTGACGGAGACGTCTGGGCGCTGGACTCGAGCAAGAGCCAGATCGTCCACCTGCCGAAGGGCGACCCGGCTCAGGCGCGCATCCTCTGCCGCACCGTCGACGACGAGCCTGTCGACGGCACCTGTCAGGTGAAAGGACCGTTCCACGTCGCGGTCGACCTGCAAGGCCGGATCCTGGTCTCCAACGCCAACTCCAACACCGTCACACGCTTCCCGGCGAACGATCCCGGCAACGCCGAGCAATTGACGGTCGGCTACAGTCCCCATGCCATCGCCATCGACAGCCGGGGCAACGCCTGGGTCGCCAATACGCTCGGCGAGCCGAGCGTCAAGGAGAAGCTCGATCTGCTCCAGACCAAGCTTCGGAGCGAATTGGAAAGCAGACTGGCGCCGGCCGGCGGCGGCGACCAGACCGTCGAGAAGTTCATCGCCCTGGTCCGCATCATCGAGGAGTTCCCGGGCGGCAGCGTCAGCATGATCCGCCCGGACGGCATCCAAGGACCGGCTCCGTCGTTCGACGGTGGAGGAAGCATCAGCGGACCTTGGGGCATCACCATCGACGGCAACGACCACGTGTGGGTCGCGAACGGTTTCGGCAAAACACTGACGCAGCTTTGCGGCGTGAGGACCGAGACATGCCCGCCCGGCTTCGAGACCGGCGACCCGATCTCTCCTCCCAGGACCGGCTACGCCGGCAAGGGCATGCAATTCCTGACCGGTGTCGTCGTCGACCCGGCCGGCAACGTATGGGCCGCCAACAACATCGATCTCATGGACGAGGTCTGTCTGACGAAGGTTCCCGACGAAACGCTGTCGACGCGCTGTGGCGGCAACGGCTTCGTGGTCTTCTTCGGGCTGGCGAAGCCCGTGAGGACGCCGGTGGTCGGCAGCCAGGTCCGAGGCTGGTCATGAAGCGGACACTGCTCGCGATGCTCGGAGCGGTGGCGGGCGCGCTGACCCTGGTTCAAGCGCATGCCCAGCAGATCACGGGCACGCCGGGCTCGCCCGGCGCCACGACCACCATAACGGGCAAACAGCTTCCGCCGCCCGACCCGAGGTTCGGCGGCGTGATCGAGGACGACGCTCTCGAGTCGACGCCATGGTGGGCGCCGCGTGTCGTGCCGCCCAAGGGCGCGCCCAACATCCTCCTGATCATCACCGACGACGCCGGCTTCGGCGTGCCGAGCACCTTCGGCGGCGTGATCCCCACGCCGACGATGGACCGCCTCGCCCAGGAAGGACTGCGCTACAACCGGACGTTCTCGACCGCGCTGTGCTCGCCGACGCGGGCTGCCCTGCTCACCGGCCGCAACCACCACTCGGCCGGCTTCGGCGTCATCTCCGAACAGTCCACGGGCTTCCCCGGCTACAACAGCGTCATCGAACGCGACAAGGCCACGATCGGACGCATCCTGAGGGACAACGGCTACAGCACCGCCTGGTTCGGCAAGGATCACAATGTTCCGGCCTTCCAGGCGAGCCAGGCGGGTCCGTTCGACAAGTGGCCGAACGGCATGGGCTTCGAATACTTCTACGGCTTCATCGGCGGCGACTCGAACCAATGGCAGCCGAACCTGTACCGCAACACGACGCAGATCTTCCCGTTCGAGGGCCAGCCGCCTGGCACGTGGAACCTCGTGACCGCGATGGCCGACGACGCCATCGACTACGTCGATCGCATGCACCAGATCCAGCCGGGCAAGCCGATCTTCATCAAGTACGCTCCCGGCGCGACGCACGCGCCCCACCACCCGACCCGGGAGTGGGTGGACAAGATCAGCGCGATGAAGCTGTTCGACGAGGGCTACGAGAAGGTGCGGGAGCGCATCTTCGAGAACCAGAAGCGGCTCGGCGTCATCCCGAGGGACACCAAGCTGGCACCCTGGCCCAAGGACGTGCTGAAGCCCTGGGACCAGCTCAGCGCAGACGAAAAGAAGCTCTTCATCCGACAGGTCGAGGTGTTCGCCGCCTTCGCCGCCTACAACGACTATGAGATCGGCCGTGTGATCGCGGCGTTCGAGGACATCGGCCGGCTCGACGACACGCTCGTCATCTACATCAACGGCGACAACGGGACGAGCGCCGAAGGCGGGCCGCTCGGCACGTCGAACGAGGTCGCGTTCTTCAACGGCATCAACATGGTGCCCGCGGAAGAGCAACTCGAGTTCTACGACGTGTGGGGCACCGATCAGACCTACCCCCACATGTCGGCCGGCTGGGCCTGGGCCTTCGACACGCCGTTCTCCTGGTTCAAGCAGAACGCGTCTCAGCTCGGCGGCGTCAACCAGAACATGGTCGTGGCGTGGCCGGCACGCATCAAGGACAAGGGCGGCCTGCGCGAGCAGTTCGTGCACGTGATCGACGTGCTACCGACGATCCTCGAGGCCACCGGCATCAGCGCGCCCGACACGGTCGACGGCATCGCGCAGAAGCCGATCGAGGGCACGAGCTTCGCCTACACCTTCGATGCGGCGAACGCCGCGGCGCCGTCGCGGCACCGGACGCAATACTTCGAGATGATGGGCCAGTGGGCGCTCTACCACGACGGCTGGTTTCTCAGCACGAAGGTGAACCGCGCGCCGTGGGAAGCCTTCGGACCGGCCAACCCCGATCCCCTGAACAACCAGGTGCTCGAGCTCTTCGATCTGAGCCGGGACTTCAGCCAGAGCGAGAACGTCGCAGCGACGCATCCGGAGAAGGTCAGGGAGCTCGAGAGGATGTTCGTCGCCGAGGCGAACAAGTACCAGGTGTTTCCGATGGATGCTTCGGTGGCGTCCCGTATCGTCGCGCCGCGCCCGAACATCACGGCCGGACGCACGGAGTTCGTCTACACCCGTCCGATGGTCGGTCTGCCGCAAGGCGACTCGCCCCTGCTGCTCAACACCTCCTACACGATCACGGCCGAGATCGAAGTGCCGGAGGGCGGCGCCGAGGGCATGATTCTCACCTCCGGCGGGCGCTTCGCCGGCTACGGCTTCTATCTGCTGCGGGGCACGCCGGTGTTCCTGTGGAATCTCGCCGGTCTCGCGCGGATCAAGTGGCAAGCTCCCGACGCCCTGCCTCCCGGGCGCCACACCGTCGAGTTCGACTTCGAGTACGACGGGCTCGGCGTCGGCACCCTTGCCTTCAACGACTTCAGCGGCGTCGGTCGCCCCGGCACCGGGACCCTCAAGGTGAACGGCAAGGTGGTCGACACGAAGCCCATGACGAGCACGCTGCCAACGACCCTGCAGTGGGACGAGAGCTTCGACATCGGCTCCGACTTGCTGACCGGCGTGAACGACGCCGACTACGAGCCGCCGTTCCCGCTCACCGCCAAGCTCGAAACGCTGACGGTCAAGATCGACCGGCCGCAGCTTTCAGCAGCGGACCGGGCGCGCCTGGAGGAGGCCATGGAGAAGGCCGCCGACAGGCGATAGCGCCCCGGGGCGAGGAGACGAACGCGATTGCGCGGGAGAGGCCAGCTGCCGGCCGCCGCCGGCGGGACGCTGCGCTCGCGGATTCGGCAGTGGCGGAGGGGGGGGGATTCGAACCCCCGAGGGTGTCGCCACCCTGGCGGTTTTCAAGACCGCTCTCTTCAACCACTCGAGCACCCCTCCGGGGTGCGGCGACCCTACGCGCCCCCCGGAGGGTTCTCAAGCCCGGCGACGCGCCTCACGCGCTGTCGCGGACCTCGTCGTTGCCCGATCGGCGCGCGCAGTGCGCGCAGCAGAAGAGCGCGCCGTCTGCGCTGACGCCGTGGCCGAGGATGCGACAGCCGCAGTGGGCGCACGACGGCGCCAGACGGTGCAGCGCGCACTCGAAGCTGTCGAAGACGTAGCTGCGACCGCCGAGCGTCACCGTGAAGGCGTCCTCGTAGGTGTTGCCGCAGGTCATGCAGCGGGCCGCGCCGCGGTCGGCGGCGTGGGCTTCGGGCGACGGCGCCGGACGACCGATCGTGCCGCGCCAGCCGCCGGTCTCCGTGCCGCGATCCTCGATGAAGCGCTTGAAGCGCTCGAGGTCGCCCGAGACGCGCGCGCTCATGACGCCGAGCACGTCGCCGACGTTCTCCATGAGACCTTCCGGCTCGTACTCGAGCTGGAGCATGACGCGGCAGCGGTCGGGCGCGACGTGGTGGAAGGTCACGACGCCGCGGTTGCGGGCGCCTTCCAGGCTGCGCCAGGCGATGCGCCGATCGGGCAGCTGCTCGGTGATCTCGGCCGTCCACTCGCGCGTGTTGCCGGCGCCGACGTCGGCAGTCCAGCGCAGCCGGCGGTCGTCCAGCTGCTCGACCGAGAGGACACCCTCCATGAAGCGCGGGAAGTCCTCGAACTGGGTCCACTGGTCGTAGGCGACGCGGACCGGCGCCTCGACCTCGATCCCCTTCTCGATGAGCGATGCCATGGGTGACCGGGGAGCAACCGGGGTGCCAGCCGGAGGCGGCGGAAAGTCCCGCCGTGGCGGCCTTCGACACGGCGGGACTGCGCCCGCCGTGTCGAAAGCACCGGGAGATTCCAGAAAGCGCCGTCCCGCGCGGCGCGTCGGATCAGGACTTGGGCGCGGCCGAGGCCGCCAGCTCCTCGTCGATGATCTCCTTGAACTTCTCGAACGGCTGGGCGCCGGAGATCATGCGGCCGTTGATGAAGAACGCCGGCGTGCCGGTGACGCCGACCGCGGACGCGTCGGCCATGTCCTGCTCGATCTGGGCCTTGAACTCGTTCTTCTGCACGCACTGGTCGAACTTCGCCTGGTCGAGGCCGACCTCGGCCGCGATCGCCTTGTAGCGCTCGGGCGACAGCGACGGGCCCGCGAAGAGCTTGTCGTGGAACTCCCAGAACTTGCCCTGCGCGCCGGCGCAGGCGGACGCCTCGGCGGCAGGCTTCGCCTGCTCGTGGAAGTCGAGCGGGAAGTGGCGGTACACGAGCTTCACCTTGTCGGGGTAGGCCTTCACGACCTCCTGCACCACGACCTCGGCACGCTTGCAGAACGGGCACTCGTAGTCCGAGAACTCGATGATCGTCACCGGCGCGCTCTCGGGCCCGCGGGCCGGCCGCCCCGCCGTCGATACCTCGACCTTCGGCGCCTTCAGGGCGACGGTCGTCTTGTACTTGCCCTTCAGCTCCTCGACGTAGGCCGCGTGCCGCTCCTCGGCCTTCTGCTGCTTCAGGAACTCGACGATGCGCGGCTTCACGGCGTCGAGCGTCTGGCCGCCGAGCTGGGCCTTGTTGTCGTCGTACACCTTCTGCACCTCGGCGTCCGACGGCTCGGGCACCTTGGCGTTGATCTCCGTCTGCACGAGCTGCTCGCTGGAGATGTCCTTGCTCTTCGCCTCGAGCGTGAACAGCTGCTCGGCGATCAGCTCGTCGAGACCGTCGCTCAGGATCTCGAAGCGCTGGTTCTCGACCTCGATCAGCTGCGGCTTCACCGCCTTCTCCAGCTGCTCGCGCGTGATGGTGACGGTGCCGACGGTGGCAACCGTCTCGTCCGCGGCCCTGGCCGCCGTAACGGCGAGGAGGGTCGCCGAGACGGCGACGAGGATTCGCGTTCGCATCGGACCCTCCTATGGGCGGGCCCGATGGGGGTCAACAGGCGTGCGCGGGCCGCGCGGTTTTGCAATCCTCGAAACCCCATGCTAGCCGCCCAGGGCCGTATGGGGTTCCGTGGAAGGGGTCGCGTCGCCGTCGCGGCTGCGCTCGTGTCGCTCGCGCTCACCGCCTGTAGCCCCGGCATCGGCGAGCTCAACCTGCGCCCCGAGCTACACTACCAGCAGACCGTCAAGATCAAGGGCGAGGTCACGCGCATGCAGACCGTGGACGGCGACACCGTCCTCGAGATCGCCGACGCCCGCGAGAACCGCATCCTGATCCGCGTCACCGGCCCGGCCAAGGTCGGCGTGGGCGAGTGGGTCAAGGTCGAGGGCATCCTCGTCCCCGAGGCCCGCGTCGGCGATCGCACGCTCTACGACGTGGTCGTGGCCGAGGACGTCTCGGGCAGCAGCGCGCCCTGGTTCCCGAACCTGCTCTGACGCGGCGTCAGCCGAGGCCCATCGCGCGGACACGCTTCGGCGTGAGACGCAGCACCGTGCGATCGTCCATGCCGCCCTCGGCCGCGACGCGGGCCTGCCATGCGGCCAGCGCGTCCGGCGCGAGATAGCGCTCCGCCAGCCCGCGATAGAACGCGCGCGGGTCGCGGCCGTCGATCGACAGCGTGCCGGTGACGGTCACCCAGCGGTACATGTCGGCGGGGTCGGCCGCGCAGAACGCGGCCCGCGGGTCGCGCTGCTGGTTGCGGAACTTGATCCGCTTCGTCGTGGTGGTGAAGAGCAGCCCGCCGTCCTCGTAGCGGAACCACATCATCGTGATCTGCGGGTCGCCCTTGGTGTTGAGCGTCACGAGCTGCGACGCGAGCGGGCGGCCGAGGAACGCGGCGACGGCGGGGGTGATCGAGCGTCCCTCGACCGCCGGTCCGCTCGCACGGGCGTTCGTGCGCTCGTCCGCGGCCGCGGCGAACGGCGGCGTGACGAGCGCCCCGAGCGCGGTCCCGAGGACCCTGCGACGCGTGACCATCGACGTCCCTCCTCAGTGCGGCGCCTGCGCCGCGATGGCGTCGGCGCCGACGTAGGGCCGCAGCACCTCCGGCACGGTGACGCTGCCGTCGGACCGCTGGTAGGTCTCGAGCACCGCGAGCAGCACGCGCGGCAGCGCCAGCCCCGAGCCGTTCAGCGTGTGCACCAGCTCGGGCTTCGCCCCGGCACCGGCGCGGTAGCGGATCTGCGCGCGCCGCGCCTGGAAGTCGCGCATGTTGGAGCAGGAGCTCACCTCGAGCCACTCCGCGCAGCCCGGCGACCATATCTCGACGTCGTACTTCATCGCCGCCTGGAACGAGAGGTCGCCGGTGCACATCTGGACGATGCGGTACGGCAGCTCGAGCCGCCGGCAGACGTCCTCGGCGTCGTCGAGGAGGCGCAGCAGCTCGGCGTCGGAATCCTCGGGCCGAACCAGCTTCACGAGCTCGACCTTGTCGAACTGGTGGCCGCGCTTGATGCCGCGCACGTCCCGCCCCGCCGACATCCGCTCGCGCCGGAAGCACGGCGTGTAGGCGACGTAGTGGATGGGCAGCCGTGCGGCGTCGAGGATCTCCTCGCGATGCAGGTTCGTCACCGGCACCTCGGCCGTGGGCACCCACCAGAAATCCTCTTCGGCGTCGTGATAGAGCGTGTCCGCGAACTTCGGCAGGTTGCCGGTGCCGACGAGGCACTCGCCCTTCACCATCGCCGGCGGGTAGATCTCGGTGTAGCCGTGCTCGCGCGTGTGCAGGTCGAGCATCCAGGCGATGAGGGCCCGCTGGAGACGCGCGCCCATGCCGCGCAGGACGTAGAAGCGGCTGCCGCTGATCTTCACGCCGCGCTCGAAGTCGAGGATGCCGAGCCGCACGCCGAGGTCCCAGTGCGGCAGCGGCGTGAAGTCGTAGGTGCGCTTCGTGCCCTCCTCGCGCACGACGACGTTGGCGCCGTCGTCGGCGCCGACGGGGACGTCGGGATGCGGCAGGTTCGGCAGCAGCAGCATCTGCCGCTCGAACTCGGCCTCGGCGGGCTCGACCGCGGCCTCGGCCGCCTCGAGACGGCCGCCCACCTCGCGCTGCGCCGCGATCGCCTGCTCGCGCTCCGCCTTGTCCGCGAGGGCGCCGATGCGCTTCGAGGCGGCGGTGCGCTCCGCACGCAGCGTCTCGACGGCGTGCAGCACCTCGCGGCGCCGGCGATCGGCCTCGAGGAGCGCGTCGACCTGCTCGGGTGGGGTGCCCACCTTGGCCAGCTCGGCCTTCACCCGATCGGGCTCGGCGCGGATCGTGCGGATGTCGAGCATCGCCCTCCCCTAGTCTCGCAGCTCGAACGCGCCGGCCACGTGCTCGACCGCGGGCGGCTCGCGGTCGAAGCGGATGCCGACGACGTCGAAGCGCGCGTCGCGGTCGGCGTAGCCACGGGTCGCGACGAAGTGGCGGGCGACCCGCGCCACCCGCGCCTGCTTGCGCGGGTCGACCGACTCGAGCGGGGTGCCGAGACGCTCGCCGCTGCGGCTGCGCACCTCGACGAAGACCAGCGTCGGGCCGTCGAGCGCCACGAGGTCGATCTCACCGAGTCGGCAGCGATAGTTGCGAGCCACGATCACCCAGTCGCGCGCGCGCAGGAACTCGGCCGCGAGCGCCTCGCCGCGCTGCCCCAGCTCCCGCCGCCCGTCCACCGCGGGCGACCTTAGCGACGGCCCCCCGGCGTCGCAAGGCGAGCCGGCGCCTCGCCGCGGCCACGGCGACGGTCGGCGCGCACGTCGTTGCGGGGTCCGGACGGCTTCGCTACACCACCCGCGTGGCCCTCACCCTGGACGAGGTCCGGCAGGTCGCCGCCCTGGCCCGGCTGCGACTCGAGCCCGACGAGGAGACCCGTCTCACCGCCGATCTCGACCACATCCTCGACGCCTTCACGCGCCTCGCGGCGCTCGACACCACCGGCGTCGAGCCCACCGCCCACGTCGACCCCGAATCGGCGCCGCTGCGGGACGATGCCGTCACCAACCCCGAGGCGCCGGACGCGCTGTTCGAGGGCGCCCCGGCCCGCTCCGGGCGCCTCTTCCGCGTCCCCCGCATCATCGAATAGCCGCACGTGGCCGAGCCGCTCCACACCCTCGGCGCCCGCGCGGCGGCCGAACGCGTCCGGCGCGGCGAGCTCTCCGCCGCCGCCCTGACCGACGCCGCTCTGGCCCGCACCGCCGCCACCGAGCCGACGATCGGCGCGTTCCTCACCGTGTGCGCCGACGAGGCCCGCGCCGCGGCCGCCGAGATCGACCGCCGCGTCGCCGCCGGCGACGACCCGGGCCCGCTCGCCGGCGTCCCCGTCGGCGTCAAGGACATCATCTGCACCGCCGGTGTCCGGACGACCGCCGCGTCGCGCATCCTCGAGCACTTCGTGCCGGCATACGACGCGACCGTGGTCGAGCGCCTGCGCCGCGCCGGCGCGATCGTCGCCGGCAAGGTCAACTGCGACGAGTTCGCGATGGGCTCGTCGTGCGAGAACTCCGCGCTCGGCACGACGCGCAACCCGTGGGACCCGGCGCGCGTCGCCGGCGGCTCGTCGGGCGGCTCCGCCGCCGCGGTCGCGTCGGCCGCCTGCCCGGTCACGCTCGGCACCGACACCGGCGGCTCGATCCGCCTGCCGGCCGCGTTCTGCGGGGTCGTCGGCATCAAGCCGACCTACGGGCGCGTGTCGCGCTACGGCGTCATGGCCTTCGCCTCGACGCTCGATCAGGTGGGCCCGCTGGGACGCGACGTCGCCGACACGGCGCTCGTCCTCGGGGCGATCGCCGGCCACGACCCGCGCGACGCCACCAGCAGCCCGCGCGCGGTGCCGAACTTCGTCGCCGCCGTCGAGGAAGGCGTCCGCGGGCTGCGGCTCGGCCTGCCGCGCGAGTACTTCGCCGCCGGCCTCCAGCCCGACGTCGAGCGCGCCGTGCGCGACACGATCCGCGCGCTCGAGGCCGCGGGCGCCAGCGTCACCGACGTCTCCCTGCCCCACACCGAGTACGCGGTGGCCACCTACTACCTCGTGTCGAGCGCCGAGGCGTCGTCGAACCTCGCGCGCTACGACGGCGTGCGCTACGGGCTGCGCGTCGAGGACGCGGGCGGCCTCGGCGCGATGTACGCCGCCACCCGCGACGCCGGCTTCGGCGCCGAGGTGAAGCGCCGGATCATGCTCGGCACCTACGCGCTGTCGGCCGGCTACTACGACGCCTTCTACGGCAAGGCACAGCAGGTACGGACGCTGATCCGGCGCGACTTCGAGGCCGCCCTCGCCGGTTGCGACGCGCTCGTCTCGCCGGTGGCGCCGTCCACCGCGTTCCGTCTCGGCGAGCGGCTCGACGACCCGCTCGCGATGTACCTCTCCGACGTGCTCACGCTCGCCGTCCCGCTCGCCGGGCTTCCCGCCCTGTCGGTGCCCTGCGGCCTCGACGCCGCGGGCCTGCCGATCGGCTTCCAGGTGATCGGCCGCGCCTGGGACGAGGCCACCTGCTTCCGCGTCGCGGGCGCCGTCGAGGCGAGCGGCGTGTGGACGCCGCGGAGCCCGCTGCCGTGAGCGAGAGCGCCGCGCCCTGGATCCTCGACGGCTACGAGGCCGTCATCGGGCTCGAGGTCCACGCCGAGCTGCTGACGGCGTCGAAGATCTTCTGCGGCTGCTCGGCCCGGTTCGGCGCACCGCCGAACACCAACGTCTGCCCCGTCTGCCTCGGCATGCCCGGCGTGCTGCCCGTGCTGAACCGCCGCGTCGTCGAGTTCGCGATCCGCGCCGGGCTCGCCACCGGCTGCACGATCGCCGAGCACTCGCGCTTCGCGCGCAAGAACTACTTCTACCCGGACCTCTCGAAGGGCTATCAGATCAGCATGTACGAGCAGCCGCTGTGCGTCGGCGGCGGCCTCGACGTGGTGGTCGAGGGGGTCGCGCGCCGCATCGGCCTCACCCGCATCCACATGGAGGAGGATACCGGGAAGAACATCCACGACGCGCACGCGGCGGGCAGCCTGGTCGACTTCAACCGCGGCGGCGTGCCGCTGCTCGAGATCGTCAGCGAGCCCGACATGCGCAGCCCGGCCGAAGCGGGCGCCTACCTGCGCGCGCTGCGCTCGATCCTCCAGTATCTCGAGATCTGCGACGGCAACATGGAGGAAGGCAGCTTCCGCTGCGACGCGAACTGCTCCGTCCGCCGCATCGGCGACCGCACGCTCGGCACGAAGGTCGAGATCAAGAACATGAACTCGTTCCGCAACGTCGAGCGTGCCGTCGACTTCGAGCTCGCGCGCCAGGTGCAGGCGCTCCAGCAGGGCGAAGCGCTGCACCAGGAGACGCGGCTGTGGGACCCCGACCGCAGCGAGACGCGCTCGATGCGCAGCAAGGAATCGGCGCACGACTACCGCTACTTCCCCGAGCCGGACCTGCGCCCGCTCGTCGTCGACGCCGCCTGGGTCGACGCCGTCCGCGCCGCGCTGCCCGAGCTGCCGCCCGCGCGCCGGCAGCGCTTCGAGGCGGCACACGGTCTCTCGGCCTACGACGCCGACGTGCTCACGCAGCGCAAGGACGTCGCGGACTATTTCGAGGCGATGGTGGCAGCCGGCGCCGGCGCGAAGGACGCGGCGAACTGGATCACCACCGAGCTGCTGCGCATCGTGCGCGAGCAGAAGCTCGACGACGCCCTCGTGATTCGCGAATGGCCGATCGCGCCCACCCGACTGGCGGCGCTCGCCCGCCTGGTCGAGGGCGGCACGATCAACCGCAACACCGCGAAGGGTCTGCTGCCGCGTCTGCTCGGGACCGACGTCGATCCGGCCGCGCTCGTCGCTGCGGAAGGCCTGGCACAGGTGAGCGACCGGGACGCGTTGGACCGAGCGGTACGTGACGTGCTCGCGCGTCATCCCGAGCAGGTGGAGCAGTTCCGCAGCGGCAAGGAGAAGGTGCTCGGCTTCCTCGTCGGTCAGGTGATGAAGACGACCGGCGGGAAGGCGAACCCACAGGTCGTGCAGCAGCTCCTGCGCGCTGCCCTCTCGTCGTAGGCGCACCTACCCGAAAGTCGGTCTGGTGCGCGGAGCGTTCGCGCGCTATGACGCAGGCGTTCCCATGCAACCCGATCGACAGCGCGAAGCAGAGGCTCCGGCCACGGAGTTCGCTTCCGAGATCATCCTCAAGCTCCCCGAGCCGCGCAGCGCGGAAGATAGACTGATGCTCGCGGTGCTGGCCGACGCCGTCGCGCTGCTGCGCGAGCACGCCTACGGGCAGGAGCGTCACTCGCGCCAGCTCCTGCGCAACACGCTCGGCTGGTTCGAGAGCGACGACGTCGATTGGCCGCTCTCGTTCCGTAACGTCTGCGGCGCCCTCGGGCTCGACCCGCTGGGCCTGCACGCCGCGCTCGAGCGCGAGCTCGACGCCGGCGGCGATTGGATGCGCCGCGTCCGCGGCGGCGAGGTGCGGCGCTTCCCCTCCCGCGCCGACGTCGCGGACGTGAGCCCGCCGGCGCCCGGCCTGCGCCGCCCCGGACGCTGAGCCGGCTCAGGCGCCCGGCGCCAGCGCCGGCGCGGGCTCGTCGAGGTGGTCGACGCGCGGCCCCGTCGCGAGCCACGCCGCCCCGGCGCGGCGTCCCGCCTCGTACATCGCCCCCAGCACGCTGCGCTCGAAGTAGAGATACGAGCCGGCGCTGAAGCAGGCGTCGCGCGCGGGACGCACGGCCTCGTAGAGGGTGACCGCGCGGTACGGACCGCCCTGGAGGCGGGCGACGCGGTTGCGCTCCAGGAGCAGCTTGCGGTCGATGTTGTAGGCGTTCTCGAGAAAGCTGTCGACGGATCGCTCCACCGCGCGGCCGAAGTGCGCGAGGCCGCGCGCGCCCTGCTCCGCCGGCTCGGTCACCAGCACGGTGACGATCTCGTCGGCGCCGAGGCTGACGACCGGGGCGAGCGGCGTGTTCACGAGTAGACCACCGTCCCAGCACAGGTGCTCGCCGATCTGCACCGGCGGGAACAGCAGCGGGATGCTCGCGCTCGCGAGGACCATGTCGACGGTGATGGCGTCGACGACCACGTAGTCCGGCGAGTCCGTGGCCGGCGACGGTGCGCCGACGAAGCGCACGACCTGCCCGGTGTTGGCGTCGACCGTGTTGATCGCGAGCCGCACGCCGCGGTTCGGGACCCGCTCGCCGCCGAACTCCTCCACCAGCCGCGCGCGCAGCGGCGCGGTGTCGGCCAGGTACGGCTCCTGGATGCGCTCCAGCAAGCGGCTCACGAGCTCGAAGCGTGCGGTGAGGAGGTACTCGACCCACAACGCCACGACCTCGCCCGGCGCCGGGGAGAGATGGTTGCGCAGGCGCTGGAGGAACGCACGCAGCGGGCCGGGCCCGCTGATCCACCGGCGCCCCTCCTCGAGCGCGAGCGAGACGATGGCGCGCAGCACCCCGTCGAAGAAGAGACGGCTCGCGACCACCGGCGGGTCGTCGGCGAGCGCGCGCCAGAAGCGCAGCATCTCCTGCGGGCTGCGGCCGGCGGCGATGAGCGCGGCGTTGATGCCGCCCGCCGAGGTGCCCGACAACACCGCCGGCCCGCCGGCGAAGCGCTCGTCCTCGAGCAGGCGCTCGTAGACGCCGACCTGGAACGCGCCGCGCGCACCGCCGCCGGACAGGACGAGCCCGAGGGTGCGCCCCGGCCGCCGTCGCGCCGCTCCCGGCGTCATCCCCCTCTCCTCCGCACCCGCCCCCTCGTAGCCCACGGGCTCCGGGCGGGCAACGAAACCGGTGCCCGCGAAGCCGAAGCTCCGCGGGCACCCGCGTCGAGCCGATCAGAGGCTCGGGCAGCTCGGCGGAGCCGGCGTGCGCGACGCCGCGGTGAAGCGGCCGGCCACGTCGTTGTTCGCGTTCTTCGCGCCCGCCGCCGCACACCACGGCGTCGCGCTGCCGAGCTGGAGACGGATCGCCATGCGGCCCTGCGACGCCTCGTCGAGCGTGTAGGCGAAGTTCGATTTGCCGCCCTTGATCTTGATCTGGTCGGCCTTGAGGATGACGCGCGACACCGGCCCGTTCGGGTCGCTGCCCTTGAAGCGGTAGCCCTTCGGCGTCGGGGAGCTGTCGTAGGCCGCCCAGCCGCTCGCGGGCAGCGGGATCGTGACCGCCTCACCGCTGCCGTTCGCGTTGTAGACGACGAGGGTCGCACCGCCGAGCGTGGGATCGCCCGCCGAGACGCGGCCCGGAACCACGATGCGGTTCGCCGGCCCGTCCTTGCGGGTATCGGACTTGAAGTTCAGCTTGCGCGCCGCCGGCAGCGGCGGGTTGACGCGATCCTTCAGCGCCAGCTGCGTCGTCTGGACGAGGACGAAGGGCGCTGGCGGCACGGTCGTGGTGGTCGTGCTGGTGCTCGTCGTGGTCGTGACCGTCGTCGTGGTGGTCGACGTGACGGTGGTGCTGGTCGTCGTCGACGTCGTCGTCACGAGGACGGTCGTCGTGGTGGTCGAGGTCGTGGCCGTGATCGTCGTGGTCGTGGTGCTGGTCGTCGTCGTCGTCACGACGTTGCACGCGCCGCTCAACGTCGGTGGGAAGTCCGCCGCGTTGGCGGGGTCGGTGGCGCAGTCGAGCTCACGACGATCGAAGACGCCGTCGAGGTCACGATCGATGCCGATACGCGTCCCGGTCCCCGGCGGCACGGCCGTGAACGTGATCTCCTGGCCGGCGGTCTGGGCGAAGCCGCGCATCGTGGTCACGGAGACGAGCCCGTCGGCGTGCCGATCGAGGCGGAAGCTGTTGCCGCCGGCGTAGACGCCGCCGCGGGCTTCGCCCCCGATGTTGCCCTTGACGACGACGTCGCACTCCCCGGCGTCCGCACGGGCCAGGAGCAGGTTGATGCGGTTCACGAAGGAGACGCCGTTCCAGCTGGTCGAGTCGATCGACACCTGCTGGCCGACGACCGGGGCGAGCCCGGTGTCGTGCGCGAGCAGGAACGCCTCGATGGCGCGCTCCTCGGTGAGGTTCAGGTTCTGGAAGATCGCGCTGGCGACGAAGCCTTGGATGGTCGGCACCGAGCCGTCGTGCAGGAAGCCGAAGCCGCGGACCTGCTCGCCGGAGGCCCCGAACATGCCGACCTTCTGATAGAGGTTGCGCTGGTGGGCGACCTTGAACTCCTGGGTCTCGCCCTCGAACGTCGAGGAGCCGTCGGTGCCGAACGGCAGCCGGTGGCAGCTGACGCACGTGAGCGCGCCGGCGTCCGTAACGCGGGTGAGGAACAGGTTCTCGCCCTGCGCCTCCTGGGCGGTGGGCGCGTTGTCGAGCGCGCGGATCGGGTTCGGCGGGAACACGACGCTCAGGATGAAGTCGGTGAAGGACTGCATCTCGTCGTGCGTGAGCTCCGTCGCGCGGCCGAGGAGGCCGACGAACGCCGGGTTGAACTCCTTGAACGCGAGATCCTCGTCCAGCGGATCGCCGCCGACGCTGCCGCCGGTGCGATCGCCGCGCCAGTGCATCGGCCCGGCGCCCGCCATGCCGCGCAGGGTCTGCGTCGTCATCGGGCCCTTCATCGGATGGAACGGGCCGCCCGTGCCGATCAGGAACGGGTTCGGGTTCGGCACCACGGCGCCGAAGGGATCGCCGAGGTCCCACGCCAGGCTGTCGAAGTCGCCGAAGATGTGGCAGCTCGCGCAGGCCGAGTCGCCGTGGCCCGACGTGCCCAGGGCGTCGTAGAGGAAGATGCGGCCGTCACGCGCGAACGCCGGCGACGGATCGTAGCGCAGCGGCACGACGGCCGACTCGAACGCCGACGCCGGCGTCGACGCGTTCGCCACGATCGAGAGGTCGTGGCTGATGCGGTTCATGACGTAGAGGCGGTTGCGCGCCTCGTCGAGCACGACGCCGCTCGGCCCCTGCCCCACCTGGACCAGCGTCTTCGTGAGCGGCGTGATGGTGCCGGCCTCGAGCGCCGCCGCGTCGAAGATGCCGACCTTGCCCGAGCCGAGGCCGGCGACGTAGAGACGTGCGCCGTCGCTCGAGAAGACCATGTCGGTCGGGAAGGCCAGGGTCTGGTCGCGCTCGGACTGCGGCGAGATGCAGCCCGGCGGCACGCAGGTGTAGTCGATGTGCGGATTGAGATGCCGCGCCGTCGGCGTGGTGCCGTTCACCACCGTGATACGGCTCTCGGCGATGTGGCCCTGCACGCCCCACGTGTTGTTGATGCGCGGCTCGAAGCGCACCTGGTTCCGCGCCTCGGTGTTGCTGACGTAGAGCCGGTTCGAGCCGCCCGGACGGACGGCCATGTTGAAGATGACGGTGCCGACGCCCTGGACGTTGTTCGGCGCCGGGACCAGCGCCGGCGTTCCCGCGTTGGCGTCGATGATGAAGACGTCGCGGTCGGGCAGCGAGAACGGCACCCGCGAGTTCCAGTTGCGGTTGATCTCGTCGACCCAGTTCGTGCCGTTGAACTTGACGATGAGGCCGGTGTTGGGGCGGCCGGGCGTCGAGCCGGGCGGGTTCGGCGGCAGACCGCCGCCGCTCGTGACCGTCGGCTCGACGATCGCCGTCGTGCGGTTGCCGGTGTGGAAGCCGGCCGCATAGACGCGGGAGCCGTCGGGCGTGCGCGCGAGCGCGCGCGGGGTGTCGGTGAAGAGCGCCAGGGAGGCGATCGGCGTGCCGCCGAGGCTGCTGCCGAGGTTGGTCGCGTCCCAGACCTGCACGACCGCGCGTCCGGTGCCGGCGGTCGTGAGGTTGGCCGCCACGGTGCAGTTCTGGCCGCGCCGCGCGCTGGTGACGAAGGCGCGGTTGCCGCTGGTGCCGGCGAAGACGATGTCGCGCGGCTCGTCGCAGGTGAGGATGGTGCGCACGACGCGCGAGAGCGCCGGGTTGCCGGCGTTCACCTGCACGATGCTGATGCTGTCCGAGAGGTGGTTCACGACCCAGACCTCGGTGTTCGTGCGCGCCGCGACCGCGACGGGCTCGAGACCGACCGGGACCTCGCCGACGAGCGTCAGGCCGCCCGCGCCGACGTCGTAGATCGCGAGCCGGTTGTCGGGCGTGTTGACCGCGAACAGGCGGTTGCCGTCCGGCGACAGCGCGAGCGGTCGCGTATGCCCGCTCTCGAAGTTGACGAATGCTCCACTCGGCGACTGTGCGGCCGCAGCTGCAGCCCAACCCACGACCAGCGCCGCGACCAGTGCCCCGACGCGCCGCGCCCCTCGACGGCTTCCCATGCGACTCCCCCTCTCGGATCGCCCACGGACGGGCGACGGCGAGGGTTACACCACACGGCCGCGGCGCCGCTCAAGGAAAACGTATCGGCCGGTACGCGCGACGCGCCGGCCGTCCCTCATCGGGGCGAGGCGGCCGCCGTGCCGGGCAGTCCGGGCAAGATGGTCACGGCCTCGACGTCCGGCGGCGGCAGGCCGAAGACCTGCGCATAGAACGACCACTCCGCCTCCAGCGCCCGGCGGATGGTCGCGGCGCGGCGAAACCCGTGGCCCTCGCCCGCGAAGGGGACGTACGCGCAGGACCGCCCGCGGGCCCGCAACGCCGCCACCATGGCCTCGGCCTGGGCCGGCGGCACGACGCGGTCCTCGAGTCCCTGGAGGAACAGCACCGGCACCCCGATGCGGGCGGCGGCGTGCACCGGCGAGCGGGCGCGGTAGAGGGCCCGGCCCTCGGGCCAGGGGGCGACGAGGGAGTCGGTATAGTGGGCCTCGAAGTCGTGCGTCTCGTGCGCCAGCGCCTCCAGGTCGCCGACGCCGTACCAGCTGACGCCGGCGCGAAAGACGTCGTGGAACGCCAGCGCACACAGCACGGTGAAGCCGCCGGCGCTCGAGCCGCGGATCGCGGTGCGCGCCGGATCGGCCCAGCCGGCGGCGACGGCATGCCGGGCGGCGGCCACGCAGTCCTCGACGTCGACCACGCCCCATTGGCCGAGCAGCCGCTCGCGGTAGGCACGGCCGTAGCCGCTCGAGCCGCCGTAGTTGACGTCGAGGACGGCGAAGCCGCGGCTGGTCCAGAACTGGAGCGCCGGATCGAGCGCGCTGGACGCCGCGGCGGTCGGCCCGCCGTGGCAGCGCACGAGGAGCGGTGGGCGCGTCCCGGGCGGGGCCGCGTGGTCCGGGTTGCAGGGCGCATAGTGCAGCGCATGCACCTCGCGGCCGCCGGCGGACGGGAACCTCACCGCGGTCGGCGTCGAGACGCGGGCCGGGTCGAGGTCGTCGCCGGCACGGCGCAGCACCCGTGCGACGTCGCCGGCGAGATCGCGCGCGACGATCGCCGGCGCCAGTGCCGGCGCGCCCGCGCGCAGCACGAGCGTGCGGCCGGCAACGCGCACGGCCGACACCTCGGTGAAGGGCGCGTCGAGCACGCGCAACGGCCCGCCGCCCGCCGGCACGCGCCCGAGCTGCCACGTGCCGTCGCGGCCGACCGCACAGTAGACGGCGCCGTCGGGCGCGAGCGCGTAGAGGTGCAGCCCGAAGACCCACTGCGGCACGCCGAACTCCGCGGCCAGCGGACAGAGCGGCTCGGCGACGCCGTCCTGCCAGCGATGCAGGTTCCACCAGCCGCTGCGGTCGGAGACGAAGTGCAGCGCGCCCTCCGGCGACCACTCCGGCTGGAGCACCGACTCGCGCGGGCCGCCGGCGACGCGGGCGCGCGGCCCGAGTCGCCCCGCGGCGTCGAGCGGCGCGACCCACAGCTCGGTGCCGTCCCACGGCATGCGCGGATGGCTCCACGCCAGCCAGGCCAGCTGCGTGCCGTCGGGCGACAGGCGCGGCGAGGCGTAGAAGTCGTCGCCGGCGACGAGCGGCACGGGCGCCGCCCCGCCGTCGAGCGGCACGGCGGCGAGGACGTGGGTCGTGCGCTCGCCGAGCGCCTCACGCACGGCGACGAGCCGCCCACGCGCCACATCGATGCTGGCGTCCGCCCAGCGCCACGGCCCCGCCGGTGTGAGCGCGACCGGCGTGCGGTCCGGACCGACGCGATAGAGCCGCTGGTCGCCGTCGTGGACGACGCACACGACGGCGCCCTGTGCCGCGAGGGCACCGCCGCCGTACTCGTGGGCGCGCGTGCGCACGCTCCACGGCGCCGGCAGGACGTCCTCGGGCTCGCCCCCCGGCGCCCAGCGCACGAGCACGCCGCGACCGCCCTCGTCGGGACGCGTCTCGACCCAGTACGCCGCCTCGCCGGTGGTGACGAGGTCGCCGAAGCGCAGGCTCGCCGCCGCCACCTGCGCTGCGCCGAGCGGCGACGCCCAGGCGCCGTACGGCGCGCGCCGCATCAGTCCCCCGTGTCGCTGCCGCGACGGGCGCGGATGGCGGCGTTGGCGAGCGCGTCGCAGCGCTCGTTCTCGGGATGCCCGGCGTGGCCGCGCACCCAGTGCCAACGCACCCGGTGACGCTGTGCCTCGGCGTCGAGCGCGCGCCAGAGGTCCTCGTTCTTGACGGGCTTCTTGTCGGCGGTGCGCCAGCCGTTGCGCTTCCAGCGCGCCAGCCAGTCGTTCATGCCGTTGCGCAGGTACTGCGAGTCGGTGTGGAGATCGACGTCCGCCCCGTCGGGCACGCGGCGCAGCGCCTCGAGCGCCGCCATGATCTCCATGCGGTTGTTCGTCGTCGCCGGGTCGAAGCCCGACAGCTCGCGGCGCTGCGCGCCGTCGACGAGGATCGCTCCCCAGCCCCCCGGTCCCGGATTCCCGAGACACGCCCCATCCGTGAAGATCGTCAGCTTCATGCGCGGGCGGCGAGTGTAGGGACCGGCTCCGCGCCGCGCAACGCGCGCCGGCGCAGCGCCCACCACAGCAGCACGCCCGTCAGCGCGACGGCGAGCAGTCCCGCCACGCCGCCGATGAGCGGCGGCCATCCCGGCCCCATGAGCCACGCGGGCTTGCGGCGGATGTTCACGAACAGGCGGCCGACGCGGAAGACGGCGACGAACGCGGCGTGGATGCCGATCGCCGTCCACAGGCTGCCCGTGCGCAGCGTCGCCCACGCGAGCAGCGCGCCCAGCGCGGCGAGCCCGACGATGCTCGGCAGCGCAGCCGGATCGGCGAGCGGCACGAAGAGGGTCACCACGCGGTCGACGCCGGCCCACGCGTACACCTCGCGGCTGCCGCCCGGACGGAGCACGTGCACGACCGCGTAGACCGCCGTCGTCACCGCGACGCCGCCGCTGCGGCCGAGGTCGAGCACCAGCCGTCGCAGCAGCACGCCGCGGAAGAGCGCCTCCTCGCCGACGGCGATGAGCATCGCCCCCGACAGCCCGGCGAGCGCCTTGCGCACCATCTTCGCGGGATCGTCGAAGCGCACCGCGGGGCGCACGCCGTCGCCGAGGTAGGCGACGAAGAGCGCGACGCCGACGCCGGTGACCCCCGCCGCCAGCCCGAGGCCGAGGTCGCGGCGCCAGTGCGGCCACCGCAGCCCGATCTGGGTCGCGTTGCCGAGGTCGAGCCGGCGCCAGCCGAAGACGACGGCCAGCACGAGCAGCACCTGGAGCACACGGTTCCAAACGCGCGAGAACTTGAAGTCGAAGCCGAGCGCCTGGGTGCCCCACGCCACCCACGGGCTCAGCACCGCGGTGGCGGCGAGCAGGCCGAGGGCGGCGGCGAGCAGCCGGAGGGTCGGCACCGGCTCAGGTGGTGTAGGCGGCGTTGAAGTGGACGTACTCGACGGTGAGATCCGACGTCCACATCCATCCGCGCCCCGTACCCTGGCGCAGGCGCAGCAGCACCGTGAACTCGCGCTGCTGCATGCGGGCCTTGGCCCGGCGGAGCGCGCCCGGGATGGGCCTGCCGGCACGCGCCACCGGCACGCCGCCGATCACCACGTCGACCCTGCCGGCGTCGAGCGTGACGCCGGTGGCGCCGGCGGCGCACACGAAGCGGCCCCAGTTCGGATCGGCGCCGGCGAACGCCGCCTTGCACAGCATCGACTCGGCGACGCCCCGGGCGGCGCACTGCGCCGCGTCGTCGTCGCGCGCGCCCTCGACGGTCACCTGCACGCATTTGCGGGCGCCCTCGCCGTCGAGGACGACGAGGCGCGCGACCTCGGCGAGCGCCGCCGTGAGCGCCTGCTCGAAGCGCCGATGGTCGGGCGAGCCGGCGCGCACCGCCGCGTTGCCGGCGGCGCCGCTGGCGAGGAGCAGCACGCTGTCGTTGGTGCTCATGTCGCCGTCGACGGTGATGCGATTGAACGAGCCGTCTACGCCCGCCGCGAGCGCCCGGCGCGCGACGGCGGGCGACAGGCGCGCGTCGGTGCAGGCGAACACCAGCAGCGTCGCCATGTTCGGCGAGATCATGCCGGCGCCCTTGCCGAGCACCGCGATGGTCACCGGCTTGCCGCCCAGGCGCAGCCGGCGGACGGCCGTCTTCGGAAACGCGTCGGTGGTGCAGATGGCCTCGGCCGCGTCGCCGAAGCCGTCGGGCCGCAGCGCCCGCGCCGCCGCGCGCACGCCGCCCTGGAGGAGGTCGTCCGGCACCGGAACGCCGATGCGCCCGGTCGAGCAGACGAGCACGCTCGCCGGCGGCACCGCCAGCAGCTCGGCGACGAGGGCCGTCGACGACTCCGCGGTGCGCTGACCCGCGCGGCCCGTGCAGGCGTTGGCGTTGCCGGCGTTCACGAGCACGGCGGCCGCACGGCCGGTAGCCAGGCGCGCCCGCGTGAGCACGACCGGCGCCGCCGGGGCACGGTTCGTCGTCAGCACGCCCGCCGCCGTGACCGGACGCTCGCAGGCGATGAGCGCGACGTCGCGGCCGCGCGTCTTCAGCCCCGCGCGCACGCCGGCGAAGCGGAAGCCGGGGACGCGCACCCGATGGGCGCGGCGAGGCAGCTTCACCGCGTCAGGCCTGCGCGCCGTGGCACTTCTTGAACTTCTTGCCGCTGCCGCACGGGCACGGATCGTTGCGCCCGACCTTGTCGCCGTCGCGTGTGACCGTCGCCGCCCGGGGCCCGCCCACCGGCGTGTCGCCGTGCGAGAGCTGGACGCGCTGCTGCCGGCGCTGCCGCTCTTCCATCTCGCGCAGCTGCGCCGGCATCGGCGCCGGCTCCGACGTCGCCATCGGCTCCGCCAGCGCGTCGGCGCCGCCCTGGGCGGCCAGGCGCGGCTGCTGCGCCGGCGCGGCCTGCACCTGGAGCTGGACGCTCATCACCTTCTCGACGACGTCGCTCTCGAGGCGCCGGACCATGTCCTCGAAGAGGTCGTAGCCTTCCTTCTGGTACTCCTGGAGCGGGTTCTTCTGCGCGTACCCGCGCAGCCCGATGCCCTCCTTCAGGTGGTCCATGTTGAGGAGGTGGTCGCGCCACAGATTGTCGAGCGTCTGGAGGTAGATGATGCGCTCGAGGTGGCGCAGGACCGGGGGCGTGAAGAGGCGCTCGCGCTCCTCGTAGGCGTGCCGCACCGCCTCCGCGACGACGCCCTCGACCTGCGCGGGCCGCTCGAAGTCGTTCGCCATGTCCGGCAGCCCGAGGCGCAAGTTGAACTGCTGGAAGATCGCGTCGTCGAGCGTCCCGAGGTCCCACGTCTCCGGCGAGACGTCCTCGCCGCAGTGGAGGCCGACGAGGTCGGTGACCTGCGCCTCGATCATCTCGAGCACGTCCTCGCGCAGCTCCTCGCGGCCGAGGATCTCGCGGCGGCGCGCGTAGATGACCTCGCGCTGCTTGTTGAGGACGTCGTCGTACTCGAGCAGGTGCTTGCGGATGTCGAAGTTGTGGGCTTCGACCTTCTCCTGCGCGTTGCGGATGGCGCGGGTGACGAAGCGGTGCTCGATCGGAACGCCGTCCTCCATGCCGAGCTTCTGCATGAGGCCCTGCATGCGGTCGGCGCCGAAGATGCGCAGCAGGTCGTCTTCCAGCGAGAGGAAGAAGCGCGACGCGCCCGGGTCGCCCTGGCGGCCGGCACGGCCGCGCAGCTGGTTGTCGATGCGGCGGGCCTCGTGGCGCTCGGTGCCGATGATGTGCAGCCCGCCGGCAGCGACGACCTTCTCGCGCTCGGCGGCGCAGTCGGCCTGGAAGCGCGCGAGGATATCCTTGAAGCGTTCCTCGTACGCCTGCGGCGCCTTCTGCAGCTCCTCGCGGATCTCCTCGACGGCGGCGACGTACTTCGCGCGATCGGCCTCGTACTGCGCCTCGGCGAGCTGGAGCCCCTCGTCGTAGGGTGCCTGCTCGGCCTCGTGACGGCGCTCGAGGTCGAGGTACGCCTGCTCGGCCTCGCGGTACGTCTGGCTCCACTCGGCGGCCTGGCCGTTCGCGGCCCCCGGCTCGCGCAGCATGCGGATCAGATCGAGATGCGCGACCCCGCGCTCGTACTCGGCGCGACGGTCGTCGAGCATGCGCGCCGCCTCGTCCGAGCGCTGCCCGCCCTCGGCCCACGCCGCGAGCGCTTCGTCGTACCGTGCGCGGACGGCGCCCATCTCGTCGCGCTCCGCCGCGATCGCCTCGCCGCCGTCGCCGAACAGCGCCTGCTCGATCTCGGCCTTGAGACGTTGATAGCGCCCGGGGACGTCGGCACGGGCGCGCAAGGCCGGAATGAGATCGACCGAGCTGGCCTGCTCGAAGCGCGCGCGCAGGTCGCGCAGCGGCGAGAGCTCGCGCAGCTTGCGGTCGGCTTCGGTGAGCTTGTTCAGCGCCACCGAGCGCTGCGTCTCGATCTCCGCCAGCGCCGCGCCATGGCGCGCGCGCAGCGCCTGCACCGCCTCGTCGTAGCGCTCGCGCAGCGTCCGCAGGGCGTCCTCGTAGCGCTCGGCGTTGGCGTTGCCGCCGCCCAGCTTCGCCGACTCGCGGATCCAGGCGTTCTCCATCTCGGAGCGCGCCAGGAAGTCCGGGTTGCCGCCGAGGAGGATGTCGGTGCCGCGACCGGCCATGTTGGTCGCGATCGTGACCTGCCCGTAGCGGCCGGCCTGGGCGATGATGTTCGCCTCGGCCTCGTGGTTGATGGCGTTGAGGACGTTGTGCCGGATGGCGTCGCGCTTCAGCAGCTTCGAGACGCGCTCCGACTTCTCGACCGACGTGGTGCCGACCAGGACCGGCTGGCCCTTGGCGTTCGACTCCTTGATCTCCCCCACCACCGCTTCGAGCTTCTCGCGGTCGGTCTTGTAGACGACGTCGGGCAGATCCTTGCGCGACATGCCCTTGTTCGGGGGAACGACGACGACCTCGAGCTTGTACGTCTTCTGGAACTCGGCCGCCTCGGTGTCGGCGGTGCCGGTCATGCCGCCGAGCTTGGCGTACATGCGGAAGTAGTTCTGGATCGTGATGGTCGCGAGCGTCTGGTTCTCGCTCTCGATCTTCACGCTCTCCTTCGCCTCGACCGCCTGGTGGAGGCCGTCGGACCAGCGCCGGCCGGGCATCAGACGGCCGGTGAACTCGTCGACGATGATGACCTCGCCGTCCTTCACCACGTAGTCGACGTCGCGCTTGAACAGCGTGTGCGCCTTCAGCGCCTGCTGCACGTGGTGCAGGCTGTCGATCTGGCTCGGGTCGTAGAGGTTGGCGACGCCGAGGAGGCGCTCGCACTTGGCGACGCCCTCTTCGGTGAGCATCGCGTTCTTGTGCTTCTCGTCGATGGTGAAGTCGACGTCCTTCGCGAGCCGCGGGATGATGCGGTTGACGACGCGGTAGAGGTCGCTCGACGCCTCGGCGGGTCCCGAGATGATGAGCGGCGTGCGCGCCTCGTCGACGAGGATGTTGTCGACCTCGTCGACGATCGCGTAGTACAGCTCGCGCTGGACGTACTCCTCGAGCGCGAACTTCATGTTGTCGCGCAGGTAGTCGAAGCCGAACTCGTTGTTCGTCCCGTAGGTGATGTCGCAGCGGTACGCGTCGCGCCGCTCCACCGGCCGCAAGTTGAGGAACCGGTAGTCCTTCGGGAT
The DNA here is from genome assembly GCA_026129405.1 of bacterium. Taxonomy (NCBI): domain Bacteria; species bacterium. The sequence goes on along the minus strand of JAHCID010000005.1, from coordinate 96,147 downwards.
GTACGAGGGGTCGAAGCGCAGGCTCGTGTCGTGGATGATCGAGCCGACGGTGAGGCCGAGGAAGTGGTAGATCGGCCCCATCCACTGCACGTCGCGGCGGGCGAGGTAGTCGTTCACCGTCACGAGGTGCGCGCCCTTGCCGGCCAGCGCGTTCAGGTACAGCGGCAGGGTCGCGACCAGGGTCTTGCCCTCGCCGGTCTTCATCTCGGCGATCGAGCCCTTGTGCAGCACGATGCCGCCGAGGCACTGCACGTCGTAGTGCCGCAGGCCGATGGTCCGCCGGCTCGCCTCGCGCACCGCCGCGAAGGCTTCCGGCAGGACGTCGTCGAGGGTGGTCTCCTCGGCGGCGACCTTCGCCATCCACTCCCGCGTCAGCTCGGGGAACGCTTCGTCGGGAAGCTCCGTGAAGCGGCCCTCGAGGTCGTTGATCTCGTCGATCAGCGGTCGCAACCGGCGCATCATCCGGTCGTTCGCGCTCCCGAAGATGCGGGTCAGGAAGTTCGCCATTGCAAGCGCACCATTGTCGACGTGGACCCCTGGGGGGTCAAGCCGGGGCCTCGCCCCGGGCCGAGAGCGTGGGCCGACGCCTCATCGCTCGATCCGCACCGCCGACTCCACCCGCGCCCCGAGGAAGCGTTGGCCGATGCGCACGAAGCGGTCCGGGACGTCGGTGACGAAGAAGCTCGTGCCGCCCGTGCCCGCGGCGCGCGCGAGGCCCGCGTCGGCGAGCCGGGCCGCGACCTCCCGTGCCGTCTCCTCGGCCGAATCGACGAGGCGGACGCCGGCTCCCATGACCGCGGCGATGACGTCGCGCAGCAGCGGGTAGTGCGTGCAGCCGAGGATGAGCGCGTCGATGCCGCTGCGGGTGAGGCTCGCGAGATAGGTCTCGACCACACTGCGTGCGATGTCACCCTCGATCCAGCCCTCCTCGGCGAGCGGGACGAGCAGCGGGCAGGCCCGGGTGTAGAGCTCGAGCGACGGCTCGATCCGGCGCAGCGCCCGCGTGTAGGCGCCCGACGCGATCGTCGCCTCCGTGCCGATCACCCCGACGCGCCGCGCGTGCGTATGCGCCACGGCGGCGCGCGCCCCGGGCTCGATGACGCCGACGATGGGCACCGTGAAGCGGGCCCGGAGGACGTCGAGCGCCGTGGCCGATGCCGAGTTGCACGCGACGACGATCATCTTCACGTCGCGTGCGAGCAGGAACTCGACGTTCTCGATGCTGTAGCGCGTGACCGTCTCGCCCGACTTGGTGCCGTACGGCGCGCGTCCCGTGTCGCCGAGGTAGATCAGATCCTCGTGCGGCAGCGCGCGCAGCAACGCGTGCACGACGGTGAGCCCGCCCACCCCCGAGTCGAAGATGCCGATCGCGTCGTCGCGGCTGCTCATCGTCGCCTGCGCGCCGGAGGGCCGGCGGCATCGTCGCCGTTATGGAGGACGCGAGGCGGTGCGTCGAGCCAGCCGCGGAGCACGCCCCACAGGGCGTCGCGGCCGGCGCCCGTGTGCGACGACCAGCCGACGACGGGCACGTCGGGCCCGACCTCGCGCCCCAGCGTCGCGACCGCGACCGACGCGGCGTTGCGGCCGAGCTTGTCGATCTTGGTCACCACCAGCGCCGACGGCAGCTCCACATGATCGAGGAAGTCGAGCAGCTGGCGCTCGGCGTCCTGGAGGCCGCGGCGGACGTCGACCAGCACGGCCACGCCGCGCAGCGGCGCGCGGCGCCGCAGGTAGCCCTCGACGAGCGGCCCCCACGCCGCACGCTCCGCCTCGGAGCCGACCGCGAAGCCGTAGCCCGGCAGGTCGGCGATCACCAGGCGCTCGTTGACGAGGAAGAAGTTGATCTGCCGGGTGCGCCCCGGCGTGGCGCTGGTACGCGCCAGCCCCTTGCGGGCCAGCAGCACGTTCAGCAGCGACGACTTGCCGACGTTCGACCGGCCGGCGATCGCGACCTCGGGTCCGGCCGGCGCCGGCCCCTCCGCCCTGCCTGCCGCGGCGCCGAGGAAGCGGGCCGCGGTGACCTTCACGTCAGCCCTGGGCGGCGGCCGCGGCGGGCTTGTCGAGCCCGAGCGCGCGGTTCACGACCTTGATCTGGAGGATGTAGGTCTCGCGCAGCGCGCCCTTCTGCAGCGACGCGACCGGCAGCGCGGCCTTGTCCTTGCTCTCCTGCGTGAACGTGAGCAGCGTCGCCTTGCCGCCGTCCGCGGCGGTGAACTTGTACTCCGAGGTGATGTCGGCGAGCTTGAAGTCGATCGTCTTCGAGGTGATGCGCTTCTCGTCCGGGAAGAAGGTGTACTCCGTGACGACCTGCTGCATCTTGAAGCCCGGGGGCAGGATGTCGAGCGTGCCGACGAGGTCGATCGTCTTCTTGTTGCCCTCGGAGGAGACGACCTCGGACTTCTTCACGTTCTCCGGCGCCAGCTCCTTGGCGCGCTCCGGCTGCGTGAACGCCTCCCAGACCTGCTCGATGGGGGCGTCGATCTTGGAGGTGAAGTTCACCTTCCAGACGTCGCCGTCCTTCTCGATGCGCTCGGTCACGATCTCCTTGACGGGCGTCGTCGTCTCGCCGCCGCCACAGCCGCCGCAGCCACCGAACGCGAGCGCGAACCCGAGCATGAGAGGAAGAAGTCGACGCATGGCGCGGCTCTTAGCCGATGGCGCCTGGGCGGCACAAGACGGCCGCCGTCCGCGCTCAGCGCCGCCCGGCGGCGAGCACGCGCAGCACGATGCCGATGATGCGCAGGGTGTCCCGCCACGGGCGGTAGTGACTGATGCGCTCGTCGACCGGCGGGTAGAAGACCTCGACGGGGATGCCGACGAGCGGCATGGCCGCGCGGGCCGCGCGCAGGAGCACCTCGGTCTCGAACTCGTAGCGCGTCCCCTCGGTGCCGAGCGCCAGGGTCGACGCGACGGGATAGACGCGGAACCCCGATTGCGTGTCGGGGAGCGGCCGGCCCGCGATCCGCCGCATGAGCGTGTCGGCGACCCTGTTCCCGAAGCGGTTGATGCCGCGGATCGTGTGCCCCTCCTTCTTGCGCACGCCGACGACGATCGCGTCGGGCGCCGCCGCCGAGGCCGCCAGCAGCACGGGCAGCTGCGACGGCAGGTGCTGGCCGTCGGCGTCGAGGGTGAGCGCGTGGGTGATGCCGTGCTCGGCCATGTACCGCAGCCCGACCACGAGCGCGGCGCCCTTGCCGCGGTTGACGGGCTGGCGCACCACGACGGCGCCCGCGGCCTGCGCGCGCGCCGCCGTGTCGTCGGCCGAGCCGTCGTCGACGACCACGACCGGCGTCAGCACCTCGGCCGCTCCGCGCACGACGTCCGCGATCGAGCCCGCGGCATCGAACGCCGGCACCAGCGCCGCGGTGCTCACGGCGCCGCGGGCGCATCGGCGGCGGCGGGCGACGTGCCGAACCAGTCACGCGCTCCGACGCGCACGTAGGTCGCCATGCGGCGGAGGAAGCGCGGCTCGCCCGCGAGCGTGCGCGCCAGGCCCCAGAGCACGTCGGGACGCGAGTAGAAGGCCCGATACGCACGCCGGAACCAGCGCTCGAGCGTCTCGGCGCGGAGCCCGTTCGGGACGAACACCCAGTTCATCGCGTTCATGCGCTCCCAGTCCTCGACGAAGTGGCCGTGCTGGTGGATGGTCGGATACGCGGGCGTGCCCGGATAGGGGGTGAACTTGGTGATCTGCACGAGGTCGAGCGGTGCCGTGCGCAGGAAGGCCGTCGTCTCCGCCAGCGCCGCCTCGTCCTCGGTCGGGTGGCCCATCATGAGGAGCCCCTTCACGCGGATGCCGGCGGCGCGCGTCTGGCGCAGCGTCTCCAGCATGCGCGGCAGCTTCACCTCGTGCTTCACGACGTCGAGCACGCGCTGCGAGCCCGACTCGATGCCGTAGGCGATCTGCCAGCAGCCGGCGCGGCGCATGAGCGCCAACGTCGGCGGATCGAGGAGGTTCGGGTGGCTGTTGCAGCTCCACGTGAACCGGAACCCCTCGGCGAGAAAGCGCTCGCAGAGCGCGACGACGCGCGGGCGGTTCACCGTGAAGAGGTCGTCGTAGAAGAGGATGTGGCGCACGCCCATGCGCTCCAGGCGCCGGCACATGGCGACGACGTACTCGACGCCGTGGAAGCGGCCGCGGCGGCCGGACGTCGAGCGGTCGCAGAACGTGCACGAGAACGGACAGCCGCGCGACGTGACCAGGCTCGCGACCGGCGTCTGCCGGTAGTTGAAGACGTTGGGCAGAAAGCGCAGCGGGAAGCCGGGAACGAGGTCCCAGGCGGGCTCCGGCAGGCGGTCGAGCTCGTCGCCGTCGAGATAGGCGGCGCGCGGATTGGCGGCGACGCCGCCCGGCGTACGGTGCACGCAGCCCGGCACGTCATCGACGCCGCCGCCCGCGGCCAGCCGGTCGACCAGCATCGGATAGGCGCGCTCGCCCTCGCCGACGATGCCGTAGTCGAAGCCCGGGAACATGGCGAGCGTGCGCTCGGGGACCGCGCTCACGTGCGGGCCGCCGACGGTCACCACCGCGCCCGGCACGAGCGCCTTCACGCGCGCGGCGATGCGGCCCGCGTTGGTGACGGAGATCGTGGTCGCGCTGATGCCGACGTGATCGGGGCGCAGGGCCGCGACCGCCTGCGCAACCTCCTCGACGGGCGTCCCGGTGCGCTTGCCGTCGATCACGTGGACGCGGTGCCCGCGCTCGCGCATCACGGCGGCGAGCGTCAGCGTGCCGATGCCGGGGATGTCCTCCTCGCCCTCGCGCACGCGGTCGAGCTTGCGATCCCAGCAGACGTACGGCGGCTCGACGAAGACCACGGACCCGGGACGCATCGGGCCGCGTATAGCCGAGGGTCGCCGCCCCGGCCAGTAGCGAGATGGGCGGCAGCGCTTGGCCGGCAGGCCGGCGCGCGCTATCCGGCCGCCCGTGACACCGGCCTCGCCCACCCCGCTCCCGCGCCTCGTCGCCGCGCTCGCGGTCGCCGCCGTGGTCGGGCTCGGGCTCGCCCTGCGCTGGACGACGCCGGCCGCCGTCGCCGACCTGCGCCCGCGGCCCGACGCCCTCGAGTACGAGGAGGGCGCCCGACACCTCGCGCGCGGCGACGGCTACTGGCTCGAGATCGCCGGCGGCCGGTACCCCCCTCGCTACCCGATCGGCTTCTCGGCGCTGCTCGTGCCCGCGTTCTGGGTCGCCGGCGACGCACCGGGCACCGGCATCGTCGTCGTCCTCGCGAGCGCCGCCGTCGCGATCGCCGCAACCATCGGCCTCGGCGCCACGGCGGGCGGCCTGCCCGTCGGGCTCGCCGCGGGCCTGCTCCTCGCGCTCGCGCCGCTGCACGTGCGCTGGTCGCAGGCGGTGATGGCCGACGTGCCGACGACCACCGCCGTCGCGCTGCTCGCGTGGTGGGGCCTCGTCCTGCTCGCGCGGCGCGACGCGACGGCGGGCTGGGCGGGGCTCGGAGTATGCGCGGCCCTGGCGGCGAGCATCCGGCCGGTGGCGGCCGCCGTCGTGCTGCCGCTGGCGACCATGCTCGCCGTGCGCGGTGCGATCCGCCCCCTGGCCGCGCTCTGTGCCGGCGCCGCGCTCGGGCTGGTCCCGTCGCTGGCGTTCGCCTGGCAACGCTTCGGCACGCCGTTCGGCAGCGGCTACGGGTACTGGGTGATCGCCCGCTTCTTCGCGCCGGGCTTCGTCACCGGGCTGCCGGACGGCGGCGGCACGATGCCGAACGGCGTCTTCTACCTGCGCGAGCTGCTCGGCCTCGGCCGGCTCTACCCGCCGCCCACCGCCATCCTCGTCGCCCTCGGCACCGTCCTGGCCCTGCGCACGGCGGGCGGGCCGCGGCGCCTGCTCGCGCTCGCCGCCGGCGTCCTCGTCGTGCTGCTGGCGCTGCACCTGCCGTTCTTCTGGCAGTGGGATCGCTTCCTCCTGCCGGCCCTGCCGCTGTGCTGCGCGCTGGCGGCGATGCCGCTGCGGGCCGGAGGGCCTGCGGCGCTGCGCGCGGCCGCCGTCGTGCTGGTCGTCGCGGCCGCGGCGTGGCCGCTGCGCACGCCCGGCGCGTTCGCCGCGCCCGACCCGGATCGGCAGGAGGTCGCGGCGCTGCGCATCGTCGCCGCGACGGTCGAGCCGAACGCCGTCGTCGTCGCGCGCACGCATCCGTTCCTGTTCGACCGCCTCGTGCACCGCGGCACCGACCGCCTGTGGGTGCCGGTCGGGCAATGCGAGCACTGCGCGACGATCGCGCGCTGGCGCCTGCGGCCGTCGGGACCGGCCGCCGACGACGGCCGCTGGATGCTGCCGGCGATCGACGTGCCGTTCGACGCCGACGCGGTGGCGCAGACGCTGGCGGCGATCGCCGCCACCGGCCGGCCCGTCTACTACGCGCCCCTGCTCGACCCGCACCTGCCGCCCGAGCCGGCGCTGGCGCACCTGCTCGACGTGCGCTTCCAGCCGCTGCTCGCCGACCCGGGCCAGCGCATCGCGCTCTACCGGCTGACGCCGCCGCGCCCCCCGGCCCCGGCGCCGGGCGGGTGACGTCCTCCCCGGGGCGCGCGCGCCCCCCCACCGGCGCGGCGTCTAGTCGTCCCGAGTCGCGTCGGCCGCCGCGACGACGCGCTCCAGCGAGGCGGCGAGGCGCTCGACGTCGTCGCCGAGGGCGCGGTCCTCGAGCAGCGGCGGCACGAGCGCGCGGATGGCATCGTGGGCGGCGCGCGTCGCCGGTGCGAAGGCGTCCGTGCCGACGAGGTCGGCCGCCTCCGCCGCCGCGACCAGCTCGATCGCCACCACACGGCGGGCGTTGTCGAGCAGCCGCCGCGCCTGGCGCACCGCGACGGTGCCCATGCCGACGACGTCCTGGTTGTTGGCGTTGGTGGGCACGGTACCGAGCGAGGCGGGCGTCGCGAGCACCTGGTTCTCGGCGACGGTGGAGCTGGCGCAGTACTGGAGCCCCATGAGCCCGCTGCGCACGCCCACCTGATCGCGGATCAGGAACGGCGGCAGGCCGGCGTTGGTCGCGGGATCGAGCAGGCGTGCCAGGCGGCGCTCGGAGAAGACGGCGATCTCCGCCAGCGCCAGCTTCAGGTGGTCGGCCGCCATCGCCACCGGCTGGCCGTGGAAGTTGCCGGCATGGAGTACGACGTCGTCCTCGGGGAAGAACGTCGGGTTGTCGGTGACCGCGTTCACCTCGACGCCGATCACGTCGCGCACGTGCGCCAGCGTCGCCCGCACCGCGCCCAGCACCTGCGGCACGCAGCGCAGCGTGTAGGCGTCCTGCACCGGCTCGGTGCGGCCGCCCGCCGGCCCGCCACGTGCGGCCGCGTCACGCAGGCGGCCGCTGCCGGCGAGCAGCGTGCGCAGGCGCGCGGCCGTCGCCGCCTGCCCGGCGTGCGGGCGCGCGCCGTGGACGCGCGGGTCGAAGGCCTCCGGGCTGCTGCCGAAGACGTCGAGCACGAGCGCCGCGGCGGTCTCGGCGGCGGCGAGCACCTCCTCGGTCCCCAGCACGGCGAGCGCCGCCTGCGCCGTCTCGCACGCGGTGCCGTTCATGAGCGCGAGCGCCTCGCGGCCCTCGGGCACGAGGGGACGCAGCCCCGCCTCGGCGAACGCGTCGGCCGCGGGACGCTGCCGGCCCTGCCAGGTGACGACGCCCTCGCCCGCGAGCGCCCGCGCCACGTGCGCCAGCTCGACGAGATCGCCGCTGGCACCGACCGAGCCCGTCTCCGGGATCACGGGCAGCAGGTCGGCGTTCAGCATCGCGACCAGCGTGTCGACGACGAGCGGCCGCACCGCCGAGCGACCCTGCGCCAGCGAGAGCGCGCGTACCGCCATCGTCGCGCGCGCGACCGCGGGCACGTGCGGCGCGCCGAGCCCCGAGGCGTGACTGCGCAGGAGGTTCAGCTGGAAGCGCGCCGCCTGCTCGGGCGGCACCGTCCGGTCGCACAGCGGCCCGCAGCCGGTGTTGAGCCCGTAGACGACGCGGCCCGCGCGCGCGAGCGCCGCGAGCTGACGCCGCGACGCCTCCATACGCGGCACGACGTCGCGCCCGACGACGACACGCGCCCCCGCGGCGATGCGACCGAGCGCCGCGAGCGCGAGCGGCTCGGGCGGTGCGAGCAGGACCGGATCCGACACGCGCGCGACGCTAGCGGAGGGTCGGCGACGCGGCAATCCGCGGCGGTGCAATGCCGGGAATTGAAGGACTCCGGACCCTCTGCTACCGGGGCGCGATGCGACCATCCCGCGCTGCGCTGCTCGGCCTCGCCCTGCTCCTGCCCGCGCTCTCCGCCTGTCTCCAGGGGCCGAAGGTGGCGGATCCGCGCATCGGCGAGACCCGCTTCCTTTGCTGCAACCTGCGCTACGAGAAGCCGGCCGTCACCGACAACCCGTACCAGGTGGGCACGCTGATCCCGGTCGGAACGCGCGTGCAGATCACCGGCGTGCGCAAGAACAGCGTCACCTTCCAGCCCGACGGATACCCGGCGATCACCATGGTGAACCGCTACGGCAAGAAGGTGCTGCCCATGGACGGCCTCATCGATCGCTGGCTCGTCACCACCGATCCGAAGCCGGCGATCGCGAGGCTGCCGAAGAAGATCCGCCCGCTGGTCGAGGCCGGGCAGATCGAGAAGGGCATGACGCGCCAGCAGGTCCTCTGGTCGTGGGGCTACCCGCCCGCGAACCGCACGCCCGACCTCGCGTCGCCGCAGTGGAGCTTCTGGGAGAACCGCTGGCACCAGATGGTCGTCTACTTCGACGGCGACAAGGTCTCGCTGATCCAGCGCTGAAGCGCGGCGCGCGCCGGTTGACGGATCCGGCGGCGCTCCGTAACAACCGGACCGGATGTCGCAGCCGTCCCGGACGCCGGATGTGGTCGTGGTGGGCGGCGGACCCGCCGGCTCCGTGGCCGCCACGCTGCTCGCCAAGGCGGGCCGCCGCGTCGTCGTCCTCGAGCGCGAGCGCTTCCCGCGCTACCACATCGGCGAGTCGCTGCTCTCGGCCACCCTGCCGATCCTCGACGCCATCGACGCGACGCCGCTGGTCGAACGCCACGGCTTCCTGCGCAAGCCCGGCGGCACGTTCCAGTGGGGCCGCGCCGCCGAGCCCTGGAGCTTCTGGTTCAAGGAGGACCCGGGTGGCCGGCCGTACGCCTTCCAGGTGATCCGCTCGCAGTTCGACGAGATCCTCCTGCGCAACGCCGCGGCCCACGGCGCCGAGGTGCACGAGGAGCACGCGGTGGCGCGCATCGACGTCTCGGGGCCGACGCCCGTGGTCCACGGCGAGACGCCGGGCGGCGGCACCTTCCGCTGCGAGCCGCGGCTGGTGATCGACGCCAGCGGCCAGCGCGCGCTCCTCGGCCGCGCCCAGGGCCTCCGGCGCTTCGACGACTTCTTCAAGAACCTGGCGATCTTCGGCTACTGGCGCGGCGCCGAGCGCCTGCCCGGTGAGCTCGCGAACCACATCCTGTCGGCCGCCTTCGCCGACGGCTGGTTCTGGTACATCCCGCTCCACGACGGGACGATGAGCGTCGGCGGCGTGGTCGACGTGCGCCGCTGGCAGGAGGTCGCCGAGTCCGACCCCGAGCAGACCTACCGCGGCCTCGTCGCCCGCGCCCCGGCCATCGCGCAGCGGCTCGCGCGCGCCGAGCTGGTCTCCGAGATCCGCATCATCCGCGACTACTCCTACGACAGCACGCGCTTCTGGGGCCCGGGCTGGATGCTCGCCGGCGACGCCGCCTGCTTCATCGACCCCGTGTTCTCGACCGGCGTGCACCTGGCGTCGCTCGCCGGGCTCCTCGGCGCGCGGGCCTGCACCCGCATCCTCACGGGCGAGGCCGACGAGGCCACCGCCTTCGCCGACTACGAGGCCGGGTATCGCGGCGCCTTCCAGCGCTATCTCCGCTTCCTCTACTTCTTCTACGACCACAACGTCGACGCCGACTCCTACTTCTGGACCGCGCGCCGCGTGCTGGAGCACGCGCCGGCGGCGCTCGACGCACGCACCTCGTTCGTGCGCCTCATGTCCGGCGGCGGAGACTGGGACGCGCTCCCCGACCTGGTCGAGCGCGAGCACACGCGCTGGGCGAGCGCGATCGAGCGCGGTCGCGTGGCGGCGATCCCGGGCAGCGACGTCTTCCGCGTGCGCACGACCGAGCGGCTCATCGAGGAGTGACGGCGGGTGCGCGTCCTCCTCGTCTCGGCCAACCAGGAGAAGAGCCCCGACCCGGTCGCGCCGCTCGGCCTGTGCTACGTCGCCACCGCGACGGCCGACGCCGGGCACGAGGTCCACGTCACCGACCTCTGCTTCCGGCCCGACGTCGAGGCGGCGATCGCCGAGGGCGTCTCGGCGCTGCGGCCCGACGTCGTCGGCCTCTCGCTGCGCAACGTCGACAACTGCGCCTGGCCGGACACGGTGAGCTACCTGCCGCACTACCGGCGGGTCGTCGCCGCCTGCCGCGCGGTGAGCGAGGCGCCGATCGTGCTCGGCGGCTCCGCCTTCACGACCATGCCGGCGTACTACCTCGACGCGCTCGGCGTCTCGTTCGGCGTCGTCGGCGAGGGCGAGATCGCGTTCACCCGGCTGCTCGCGCGGCTCGCCGCGGGGGCCGACCCGTCGGACGTCGGCGGCGTCGCGGCGCGCACCGCCGGCGGCGCGGTCCGCATCGTTCCGCCGGCGTGGGAGCCCGCGCTCGACGCGCTGCGTGCCGACCGGCGCTGGATCGACGTCGGCCTCTACTTCGCGCGCGGCGGCATGGCGAACGTGCAGACGAAGCGCGGCTGTCACTTCAAGTGCACGTACTGCGCCTATCCGGTGATCGAAGGCCGCGGCATGCGCCTGCGCGACCCGGCCCGCGTCGCCGACGAGGTCCGCACGCTGCTCGACGAGCACGGCATCGACCAGTTCTTCGTCGTCGACTCGATCTTCAACGCCCCGCGCGGCTATGCCGAGCGCGTCGCGGCGGCGCTGCGCCCGCTCGGCCGGCGCATCCGCTGGTCGTGCTTCGTCGGCCCCGGCAACTTCTCGGGCGAGCTGTGCGACCTCCTCATGGAGGCCGGCTGCCAGTCGGTCGACTTCGGCACCGACGCCGCCGCCACGCCCACGCTGCGCGGCTTCCGCAAGAGCTTCACGGTCGACGACGTCGTCGCCGCCTCCGCCGTCTGCCGCGCGCGCGGTCTGCCCTTCTGCCACAGCCTGGTGTTCGGCGGCGAGGGCGAGACCTGGGAGACCGTCGCGCAGACGATCGCGGTCATGGACGAGTGCCGGCCGACGGCCGTGAACGCGATGTGCGGCGTGCGCGTCTATCCCGAGACCCCGCTCGCGCACGCGCTCCTCGCCCGCGGCGAGGTGACGGATCCGGCGACGTTCCACGAGCCGTACTTCTTCTTCGGCCCCGGGGTGCGCGAGGGCCTGGCAGAGCACGTGGCCCGCACCGCCCGTGCGCGCGGCAACTGGCTCCTCCCCGGCAACAAGGTGAACGACGAGGAGCAGCTGTTCGCGACCCTGCGCGGCCGCGGTCTGAAGGGCGACCTCTGGCGCTACGTCACGCGGGTGCGGCTGGGCCAGGCGCTCGCGCGCGGCTGAGCCGTTCCGTTTCGCTCGGCGCAGCCGCCCCGGCTATCATCCGCCGCCATGCTGATCTCCCCCGCCGAGGCCGCCCGGGTGCGCGACGAGTTCGGGACGCCCTGCTACGTGTACGACCGCGCCGCCCTCGAGCAGGCCGCGCGCACCGCCCTCGCCTTCCCGCGCGCGTTCGGCTTCCGCCTGCGCTACGCGATGAAGGCGAATCCGAGCCGCGCGATCCTCGACGTCTTCCGCGGCCTCGGGCTACACGTCGACGCCTCGTCCGACTTCGAGGTGGAGCGCGCGCTGCGCGCGGGCTTCGCGCCGGAGCAGATCCAGCTGACCTCGCAGGCCCCGTCGAAGCGCCTCGCCGAGTGGGCCGAGCGCGGCGTCCTCTACAACGCCTGCTCGCTGCACCAGCTCGAGCGCTTCGGGAAGACCTGCCCCGGGCGCGACGTCACCATCCGCGTCAATCCCGGGCTCGGCAGCGGCTCGACCAACCGCACGAACACCGGCGGCCCGGCGTCGAGCTTCGGCATCTGGCACGAGCGGCTCGACGACGCGAAGGCGATCGCCGCACGCCACGGGGTCTCGATCCGCGGCCTCCATACGCACATCGGCTCGGGCAGCGACCCGGCCGTGTGGACGCGCGTGTCGCGCCTGTCGCTCGACATCGCCGCCCGGCTGCCCGACGTCACCTCGCTGAACCTCGGCGGCGGCTTCAAGGTGGCGCGCATGCCCGACGAGGTCGCCACCGACCTCGCCCGCGTCGGAACGCCGGTGCGCGAGGAGCTCGTCGCCTTCCGCGAGCGCACCGGCCGGGCGCTCGACCTCGAGGTCGAGCCGGGCACCTACCTCGTCGCCAACGCGGGCTGCGTCGTCGCCACGGTGATCGACGTCGTCGACACCGGCGCGGGCGGCTACACCTTCGCGAAGCTCGACACCGGCATGACCGAGGTCACGCGCCCGTCGCTCTACGGCGCGCAGCACCCGATCACGGTGCTGGCCGAGCGCCCGCCGGCAGCGGTCGTCTTCGTCGGCCCGTGCTGCGAGTCGGGCGACGTGCTGACGCCGGCGCCCGGCGACCCCGAGGCGCTGGCGCCGCGCACCGTGCCGCGTCCGGCGATCGACGACCTCGTCGTCGTCGACGGCGCCGGCGCGTACTGCGCCGCCATGTCGACCATCAACTACAACTCGTACCCGCAGGCGCCGGAGGTGATGCGCGAGCCCGGCGGCACGCTGCGGCTCGTGCGCCGGCGCCAGACGTTCGACCAGATCCTCGCCAACGAGGTGCTGCCGGAGTGAGCGCCGCGGCCGCCGCCCTCGTCGACGTACGCCGTACCGGCGACGGCACGGTCGCGCGCGTCGATCCGGCGTGGATCGCGGCGCGCTGCGCCGGCCACTTCCCCGGCGACCCGCTCGTACCCGGCGCCTATCTGCTCGAGGTGATGGTGGCGGCGGCCGGGGTGACGACGCCCCGGGTGGCACGCTGCACGTTCCGGCGCCCGGTGCGCCCGGGCGGCGCGGTGGAGGTGGTGGTGCGGCGCCACGGCGGCGACGCGGCGGTCGAGCTCTCGCAGGACGGCGTCGTCGCGGCGCGCGCCCTGGTCGCCGGATCATGCTGACGGCGACGGACGCGGCCGCCTTCCTGCGCCACGTGCCGCCGGCGCTGCTCCTCGGCGCCGTCACCGCCCACGCGGATGGCCGGCTCGTGTGCACGTCGCGCAACGCCGGCCCGTTCGGCTGGGCGGAGCTGCTCGAAGGCGCCGCGCAGGCGGCGGGCCTCCTCGCCGGCGTGCTCGGCGGCCCGGGCGCCGGGGCGCTCGTGGCCGAGTACCGCGATCTCGAGGTCCGCGTCGCGTGCCACGCCGGTCCCGTCTCCTTCGCCGCGGCGCTCGACCGCCGCGTGCTGCGCTTCTGGCGCTGCCGCACCCGCGTCGCCGGCGCCGACGGCCGCGTCCTCCTCACCGCCCGCGTCACGCTCGCACCGCAGCCATGATCGCCACCGCGCCGCCCGACCCGCGCGTCCTCGCGCACCTCGACGCCGACGGGCTCGGCGACGTCTTCCATCCCGCGCAGCATCGCGCCTGCCTGCTCGTCGAGCGCTACGTCGCCGAGCGCGTGCTGGACATCACGGCGGCGCTCGGGCTCGGCGACCGCCTCGCCGCCGGCGCATCGCTCGACGCGCTCGCGACCGCGGCCGGCGCCGCGCCGGAGCGCCGCGACGCGCTCGCCTGGCTCTGCCGCCGCCTCGCCGCGGACGGGCGCGCGGTCGCCGACGGGACGCGCTGGCGGCTCACGGCGCCGCTTCCCCTGCCCGTCGCCGGGCCGGTGCGCACCGAGGCGCTCGCCGAGAGGCCGGACTACGCCCCGGCCTACGATCTCGTCGACGCGGCGGCCGCCGCCTACCCGCGCGTGCTCCGCGGCGAGACCACGGGCGAGGAGGCGCTGCTCACCCGGCTCGCCCTGTGGCTCGCCTACTTCAGCAACCGCCACGGCTACTACGCGCTCAACAACCACGTCGCCGCACGCGCCGCCGCCCGCCGCTGCGGGGCCGGCACGCGCGTCCTCGAGGTCGGCGCCGGGCTCGGCAGCGCCAGCGAAACCCTGCTCGCCGGCGTAGGCGGCGGCGCGGCGCTCGCCGCCTACGCCGTCACCGAGCCGCAGCCGTTCTTCCGCCGGCGCGCGCAGCGCACGCTCGCCGCCGACTTTCCCTCCGCCCCCCTCGCCTTCGGCGACCTCGACCTGAACCGCCCCTGGGCCGCGCAGGACGTCGGGACTGCGAGCTGCACGCTCGTGTGGGGCGTCAACGTGTTCCACCTGGCGGACGACCTCGACGCGGTCCTCGCCGAGGCGCATGCCGCGCTGGCGCCGGGCGGATGGCTCGTCGTCGGCGAGGGCATGCGTCCCGCGCCGGGCGTGCCGGTGGGCGCCGAGTTGCCGTTCCAGCTGCTGTCCGCCTGGCGCGGAGTGCGGCTCGATCCGGCGACGCGGCCGGAGCCCGGATTCCTCACGGCGGCACACTGGCGCGCGGCGCTCGGGCGCGCGGGCTTCGCCGACGTCGCCCTCGAGCCCGACGTCGAGGCACTCGCCGCGCTCCAGCCGAACTTCTACGCCGCCGCGGTGTGCGGGCGCCGCGCCTGAGCGGGCTCAGCCGGCGCCGTTCACCGGCGCCAGCCGGCGGGCGAGCTGGGCGACGCCCTGCTCCAGCGCCACCCACGTATCCGCCGCCGCATCGAGATCGCCGTCGCGGCCGAGCCGCTCGAGGCGGCACGCGGCCTCCAGCACCGCGCCGTCGCCGAGGCTGCCCACGATCCACTTCAGCACCTGCGCCGCCTCGACGAGGCCGGCGGCGTCGCGTCGCGAGAGCGCGGCCCCGGCGGCCGCGACCAGCGTCGGCGCCTCGGTGCGGAACGCGGTCACCAGCGGGCCGAGGCGCGCCACGTTGGTGCGCACCGCGGCCAGGACGGTCTCGGCCGCAGGCACGCACGGCGCGGCGCTCGTGCCGGCGCGGCCCGCCACGGCGCGCGCGATCGCGGCACACAGGGTCGCCACCTGGATCGGCTTCGTCAGGTAGTCGTCCATCCCTGCGGCCAGGCACTGCTCGCGGTCGCCGGGCATCGCGTGCGCCGTCAGCGCGAGGATCGGCAGCCGCGGCCCGCCGCGCGCCGCCTCACGGGCGCGGATGGCGGCGGTCGCCGCGAGGCCGTCCATCTCCGGCATCTGCACGTCCATCAGGACGAGCGCGAACTCGCCCCCGGCCTCGAGCGCCGCGAGCGCCTGCGCACCGTCGTTCGCGACCGTCACGCTGTGGCCCATCTTCTCGAGCAGCCGGCGCACGAGCATCTGGTTCACCGGGTTGTCCTCGGCGACCAGGACGCGCAGCGGCGGCGTCTCGTCCGCGGCGGCGGTCGCCGGCGCGGCGGCCACCGCCGGCGTGCGAAGCGCGGCATGCAGCGCGGCGAGCAGGTCCGCCCGCGCGAGCGGCTTCGCCACCGTGGCCTCGACCGGCAGGTTCCGGCTGCGGGTGGCCTCGCCGGGGTGCCCGGGGGCGGTCAGCAGCACGACGCGCGTGCCCGCGAGCGCGGCGTCCCGGCGCAGCGACAGCACCATCGCGGCGCCGTCGAGCCCCGGCATGTGCGCGTCGACGACCAGCAGCGGCACCGCGCTGCCGACGGCGATCGCGTCGCGCAGGATCGCGAACGCCGCCTCGCCGTCCGCCGCGAGCAGCGGACGCAGGCCGAAGCCGACGAGCACCTCCTCGAGATGGAGCCGGCTCGTGGCGTTGTCGTCGACCACGACGACCGGCAGGTCGGCGAGGATCTCCGCCTGCCCGCCGCCGGGCGCGGGCGCATCCGTGTCGGCGTCCAGCTCGATCGTGCAGTGGAACGTGCTCCCGGCGCCGGGCGCGCTCACCACCCAGATCGTGCCGCCCATCATCGCGACCAGCTCCGCCGTGATCGTGAGCCCGAGCCCGGTGCCGCCGAAGCGTCGCGTGGCCGAGGTGTCCGCCTGCGTGAACGGCTGGAAGACCTCCGCCTGCTTCTCCGGCGCGATGCCGATGCCGGTGTCGTGCACGGCCAGATGGAGGCCGAGGCGCCCCGGCGCCGCGGGCGCCGGCTCGACCCGCAGCGCGACCTCGCCCCACTCGGTGAACTTGATGGCGTTGCCGACGAGGTTCACGACGACCTGCCGCAGCCGCCCGGCGTCGCCGACGAGCGCGTCGGGCACGTCGGGCGCCACCTGGCAGACCAGCTCCAGCCCCTTCGCATGCGCCCGCACGGCGAGGCCCTTCATGATGGTCTCGAGGTTGCGCCGCAGCGCGAACGGCGCCGGTGCGAGGTCGAAGCGGCCAGCCTCCATCTTCGAGAAGTCGAGGACGTCGTTCAGCAGGTCGAGCAGCGCCTCGGCCGAGTCCTGCACGACCTGGAGATACTCGCGCTGCTCGCTCGTCAGCTCGGTATCGAGGGCCAGCGCCGTCATGCCGAGGACGCCGTTCATCGGCGTGCGCAGCTCGTGGCTGACGTTGGCGAGGAAGTCGCTCTTCGCCCGCACCGCCGCCTCGGCCGCCGCCTTGGCCTCGCGCAGCGCGGCCTCGGCCCGCTTGCGCTCGGTGACGTCCTCGACGAAGCCCTCGTAGTGGAGCAGCGCGCCGTCGGCGTCGCGCACGGCGCGCGCGCTCTCGCTGATCCAGATGACGCTGCCGTCGCGGCGATAGACCTGCGACTCGAACCCCGACACCGCGCTCTGCGCCTGGAGCAGGCGCGCGAACTCGTCGCGCCGGGCCGGGTCGACGTAGAGCTGGCCGCCGATGTCGACCAGGCCGCGCACCAGCTCGGCGGGATCGTCGTAGCCGTACAGGCGCGCGAGCGCCGGGTTCACGTGCAGGTACTGGCCGTCGGGCGTGGTCTGGAAGATGCCGCCGACGGCGTTCTCGACGATGCCGCGGTAGCGCGCCTCGGCCTGCCGCAGCTCGGCCTCGACCCGGCGGCGCTCGGCGATCTCACGCGCCAGCTCGGCATGGGTGCGGGCGAGCGTCGGGTCCGACTCCGGAGTGTCGGGGGAGCGCAGCACGTCGATGAGCCGATCGAGCACGGACATGGGCACGGAGCGCAGGCGACGACGACGTCACATAGCCTGTGACGTTTCCAGCCAGCTTAGCGCGTCGATGTACCGAGGGCACGTCGCGCGCGTCCGAGGCGTCGATTCAGCGCGCCGAGCGCCCGTCGGCGCCGGCGAGCCCGTAGGCGCCCGCCTCGGGAGCCCGCGGCAGCCACCATGCCATGCCGGCGAGAACCACCAGCCCGGGCACGACCCACACCAGCTCGCGCAGCCGCACCGCGAGCCCGACCGCGAGCCCGACCTCCGGCGGATGGCCGAGCAGCCCGAAGAGCCACATCTGCCCGCCTTCGAGGACGCCGATGCCCGCGGGCACCGGCATCGCGTGTGCCGCGCCCGCCGCGAAGATGGCCGCGACCACCGCCACACCGTCCGCCGGCAGGCCGAACGCCGACAGGAGCAGCCAGTACTCGAGCGGCGTGACGAGGTTCGCTGCCACGCCGGCGAGGAACGCCCGCCGCACACGCCGCGGCTGCGCGAGGAGGCCGGCGGCGGCGTGCTCGGCCCCTTCCATGACGTCGAGGCCGCCGCGCAGCGCGCGCAGGCGCCCCAGCCCCGTCGCGCGGGCGAGCGCGGTGACGAGGCCGTCGCCGCGCCCGAGCCGGCGGGAGGTCACCCACAGCCCGACGGCCAGCGCGACCAGCCCGAAGCCGAGGCTCGCGACGATGCCGCTCAGCGCCGGCAGCCCGTGCTGCACGAGGATGGTTCCGAACAGCACCGCGAACGCGGCGCCGCTGCCCATCTCGAGCGCGCGATCGACGGCGACGCTGGCGATCGCCGGCGGCACCGGCACCTCGCTGCGCGCCAGCAGCCAGACGCGCAGCGGATCGCCGCCGAGCCTCGCCGTGGGCAGGATCGCCGAGACGCTCTGCCCGGCCGCGCGCAGCGCCGTCAGCCGCCCGAGACCGACGGGCGTGCCGAGCCCCGCGAGCAGCATCCCCCAGCGCACGGCGTAGAGGACGACCGCCGCCGCGGCGGCCGCGACCATGGCCGCGAGCAGGCCCAGCCGCGGCTGCGCCGTGAGGAGGGCCAGCGCCGCGGCGCCGTTGTCGCGCAGCAGCCAGACGAGGGCCGCGATCGCGAGGACGCAGTTCGTGCCGACGAGGATCGCCCGGCGCGTACGGGCGCTCAGGCGGCCGGCTCCCAGCAGGCGATGGGCGTGCCGGTGGCCGCGACGTCGCCGAGGATGGCCTCGAACGGGCGGTGATCGAGCACCTCGAACTGGCTCGCCTCGAGCTCGAAGCGGGCGCCGTCGGGGGTGTAGGGCGCGACCCCGGGCGAGCCGGGCGTGAGCACCCCAATCACCGGCAGCAGGCGATGCTGGATGGCCTTCGGCTCGCGCGTCGAGATCACGACCTGCGCGCGCGGTGCACCCAGCGCCAGCGCCGAGACGGCGCGGCAGAGGGCGTCGTCGTCGAGCCCGGTGCGCAGCGTGGTGTCGTTGGCGCGCCGCAGGCGCGGCACGCTGACGTAGACCGCGAGGTCGCGCGCCGCGAGGTGCCGCACGTGCGCGAGCAGCGCGATCAGCTCGAACGCCGGATCCTTGTGGAGCCCGAGCAGCACGCCCGGATTCACCGCCCACATACCCGCCGCGTGGGCGCGGTCGAAGTTGGTCAGGCGGCGCGCGAAGTCGCTGCGCGGGTTGCCGGCGTCGCTGCCCATGAAGCGCGCGTAGACGCCCGGGTCGTACGTCTCCTGGAAGGTGCACATGGTGACGCGCGGCCCGATGCGGCCGGCGGCGTCGCGCGGGACGCCGGCGAGGAGCGTCGGGTACTCGTCCGCCTCGAGCGCGCCGATGTTGATCAGCACGTGCTGGAAGCCGCGGTCCAGCGCCAGACGCAGGGCCTCGGCGGCGCGCGCGATCATGGCCTCGCGGCGCGCGCCGTGGCGGTACTCGCCGGTGAGGACGGCGACGCCGCGCAGGCCGCGCCGGTGGAGGATGTCGAGCTGCTCGGCGACGGTGCCGCCGTCGGCGGTCTCGCGACGCAGGGACGCGTTGCCCGCACGCATGCCGCACATGGCGCAGGCGGCGTCGCACTCGTTGGTGAGATAGAGGGGCGCGAAGGTCTCGAGCGGCGCCCCCGCGGCGCGGCGCCGCCGGGCCGCGGCCGCGAGCAGCGTCTCGGTGTCGAGATGCGGGGTGAGGAACAGGGCCGCCACGGCGTCGCCGCCCGGGGCGTCGTCGCGGGCGACCTCGCCCAGGAGCGCGGCGGCCTCGCCGGGGGTCCGCGCCAGCTCCGCTGCCCGCGCGCGTGCCGCGCACACCGCCTCCACCTCGAGCCGGAACATCGGGTTCGCGGTCATATCACCGGCCCTGCTCGCGGGCGAGCGCGCGACGGCGGCGGGCCGCCCGCCAGGTGCGCGCGATCCAGCGTCCGGCCTCGGCGGCGCTCGGCCGCGGCCATTCGATCATGCCTTCGCCGACGGTGAGGATGCGCCGTCCCGGCCCCCGCCAGTCGGCCGAGACGGCCGGCTTGTAGACGCGCGGGCTGCGCGCCAGCGTCTCGACGTCGAGGAGGTCGCACGCCGCCACGCACTCGATCTCGAGCGGCACGTCGCCGACGCGGGCCCGCCACGCGGCCATCGGGTCGCCGTGCTCGCCGCGGGTCTCGACGCGCAGGAGGATGCGGTCGCGCAGGACGACGACGAAGAAGACGTCGCTGTCGAGGGCGTCGGCGGCGCATGCGGCACCGTCGACGAGGTCGTGGGCGTGGAGCCGGACGTCGCCCAGGACGACGGTCTCGGCGGCACGGCCGAGGACCTGGATCGCCGGCCGGGCGTCGCCGCAGGGACACGGCGGCAGCGCGCGCACGAGATCGCCGGTGTCGTAACGCACGAGCGGGCTGCCGTCGATGCCGAGCGTGGTGACGACGAGATGGCCTTCGCCGCCCAGCGGGACCGCCGTGCCGGTCGCCGGGTCGAGCACCTCGGCGAAGGCGAGCCCGTCCTCGAGGTGCAGCGTCGCGCGCGGGCAGGAGGTGCCGAGGAGCATGGTCTCGGTGGAGCCGTAGAGCTCGATGACGCGCGCCCCCCACGTCCGCGCCATGCGGCGCTGGAGCGCCGGGGGCAGCGCGGCGCCGCCGAGGAAGAGCGTGTCGACCGCGGTGTCGCGGGCCGGGTCGATGCCCTGCCCGCGCGCGACCGCGCCCAGCACGATCGGCTCGAGCGGCACGCCGGCGAGCACGTGCGCCCCCGTCCGTCGCGCCAGCTCGAGCGCACGCGGGAACGGCACGTCCCAGTTGATGTTGCCGGCGGGAACGGCGACGCCGCCGCCCTGCTGCGCGACCAGCTGCATCAGGTGCGCCGGCGCGGCCATGAACGGAAAGCGGTTCAGCAGCACGCGGCCGGGGGCGAAGACGTCGGGATGGCGAGCCCGCAGCGTCGCGGCGTCGCGCGCGAAGTCGTCGGCGGTGAGCCACGTCGTGTTGACCGCGCCGCCGCTCGTACCGGACGACTCGCCGAAGTGGCAGACGGCCTCAAGCGGCACCGCGCGCGTGCCGTGCGGTCCCGCCTGCTGGAGATCGGCGCGCGTCGTCAGGGGCAGGGCGTGCAGGTCGTCGAGCGCACGGATGCGGACGCCGGCGAGGCGCGTCGCATACAGCGGGCTCTTCGCCGCACGCGCGACGGTGGCGTCGAGGGCGGCGATGGGATCGGCGGCGGGGGCCGCGGCGGGAACGGACGGCGCCTGGCTCACGTCCCCGGCAGCGTGCGTTGCGACGGCAGGGGGAGTCAAGCGACGTCACGCGTTGACAGCCCGGAGACCCCCCGACATCATCCGCCGCGCCGTCGCATGCGCATCTTCCTGATCTCGCCGAGCCACCACCTGCCCGACGGCTCGCTCCACAAGACGACGCGCTACTGGACGAGCGGCACGACGCTCCCCTACCTGAAGGCGCTGACGCCCCCGGAGCACGAGGTCCGCTTCGCCGACGAGCTGATGCAGGACCTCGACCTCGAGGCGGTGGAGCAGTGGGCCGACGTCGTCGGCCTGACGGCCATGGGCCCGCAGATCACGCGGGCCTACCACCTGGCCGATCGCTTCCGCGCCCGCGGCAGGAAGGTCGTCCTCGGCGGCACCTGGGTCACGCTGACGCCGGAGGACTCGCTGCGCCACGCCGACGCCGTCGTCGCCGGCGAAGCCGAGTACGTCTGGGCCGACGTCCTCGCCGACCTCGCCGCCGGCCGCTCGCGCGGCATCTACCGCGCCGAGCGCTGGCACGATCTGCGCGACGTACCCGCGATCGACCCGTGGTCGCTGCCGCTGCTCAAGCCCGACGCCTTCCGCGCGAGCTGGCTCTACCGCATGTACTTCTATTGGCCGACGTTCTTCTCGCGCGGCTGTCCGCATCCCTGCGAGTACTGCGCCGTGCAGACGTACTACCAGCGCAGCTATCGCACCCGCCCGGTCGAGGAGTTCATCGACGAGATCGCCCGCATGCGCACCATCGGCGCGCGCCGCTTCCTCCTCATGGACGACAACCCCGTGGCGCGCCCCGAGGCGGCGAAGGAGATGCTGCGCGCGCTCGTCCCGCACAAGGTGCAGTGGGTGAGCCAGGCGACGATCAACGTCGCGCGCGACCCCGAGCTGCTGGACCTCGTCGCGCGCTCCGGCTGCCGCGTCCTCTCGATCGGCTTCGAGAGCCTCAGCGAGGACTCGCTCGCCCAGGTCGCGAAGCAGTTCAACCGCCCGTCCCGCTTCGCCGAGGACATCAGGAAGCTGCGCGACGCCGGCATCCAGGTGATCGCCCTGGTCATGGTCGGGCTCGACGGCGACACCCTCGAGACCTTCCCGAAGACGCTCGAGTGGCTCGACCAGAACCGCATCAGCTTCCTGAAGCTCTTCACGCCGGCGCCCTACCCCGGCACCAAGTTCCACACCGACATGGAGGCGGCCGGCCGCATCCTCGACCGCGACTGGGGACGCTACGACTACGGCAGCCCGATCGTCCGCCCGCAGAACATGTCGACGGACGAGATGCTGGAGGGCTTCCAGTACGTCTACCGCGGCTTCTACTCGGTGCGCAGCATGCTGCGCCGCTTCGTGCCGCCGCCGCGGAAGAACCTGCTGGAGTCGATGGCGATGCTGGTCGCCAACGCGAAGGTGCACGGGTACCTGCGACGGAACCCGGAGGCGTGGGGGACGATCTCGTGAGCGAGCCGGACGGGCCTAGCGTCCGGCGCCGGCCGCACGCGCCGGGGCCGCCGCACCCTCCGCGTCGGTTCCCGCCTCGCCGCCCCAGACCGGCTCGAACATGAGCCACTGGCTCGGCGCCTGCCGTACGACGTCCTCGTAGAGCGCGACCGTGTCCCGCAGCGCCTGCACGCTCTCCGCTGGCGTGCGCGGATCGAAGCGCCCGACGATGCGCAGCTCGTAGCGCCGGATGCCCGTGCGCAGCGCGAACACCGCCACGATCGGCGCCCGCGCCACGCGGGCCACCGCGAACGGGCCGAGCTGGAAGCTCGTCGGCCGGCCGAAGAAGTCGACCACCTGGCTCCCCCGCTTCGGCCCCCACGGCTCGATCTGCATGCCGACGATCTCGTGGCGACGGAGCGCGTGCAGCACCGGCAGGCCGGTGAAGAGCGAGCGGTCGGAGTAGATGACGTTGAAGCCGTGCCGCGTGCGCATCTGGTGCAGGAACTCGTGCACGGTCGGGTTCGGCTCGTGCGCGGTGACGAGGTGCGCCGGGCGGCCGAGGTCGGACAGCAGGCGGGCGCCGACCTCCCACGAGCCGAAGTGGCCCGTCAGCATGACGAGGCCGCGGCCTTCGGCGAGCGCGGCATGGACCAGCTCCTGGCCGTGGATCGTGACCGTCAGCGGCTTCGGGTGCGGGCCCCACTGCTCCATGCCCTCGGTCATGGAGCGCGCCAGCTCGGCGAAGACGCAGTAGGCGTCCCAGTGCTCGCGCAGCGCGCGGCGCGCGCCGCGCACCTGGAGCTGGTTTGCGAGCACCGCTTCGCGCTGGCCGCGGGCGATCGCGTAGATGAGCGCCGCGATGGCAGGCGGGGCGCTGCGCTTCCACCACTCGGGCCCATAGACGCAGCCCATCTCCGCGAGGCGGCGCCACCAGGCCCCGTCGAAGCGCAGGGCCTGTCGCACCCGGTCCCCGTCCATCCGCCATCGGCCTTATCCGACCCCCGGGGGACCCACAAGCTCCGAATATGGAAGCCGGATCCGGATTGCGCGCGGGCGAGCGGGGGCGTACGAGCCCGACATGGACGCCGTCACGCACTACCGCACCTGCCCGCTGTGCGAGGCCACGTGCGGGCTCGCGATCACGACCCGGGGACGCGAGGTCGTCGACATCCGCGGCGACGCCGCCGATCCGTTCAGCCGCGGCTACCTCTGCCCCAAGGGTCCGGCGCTGAAGCACCTCGACGCCGACCCCGACCGCCTGCGCCAGCCGCTCGTGAAGCGCGACGGCCGCCACGTGCCGGTGGCCTGGGACGAGGCCTTCGCCGAGATCGAGCGCCGCCTGCCGCCGGTCGTCGCGCGGCACGGGCGCGACGGGGTCGGCGTCTATCTCGGCAACCCCTCCGCGCATCATCTCGTGCTGATGCTGTACCCACGCGCGCTGCTGCGCGTGCTCGGCACGCGCAACGTCTACTCGGCCAGCACCGTCGACCAGATGCCGAAGCAGATCAGCGCCGGCTACATGTTCGGCACCGCGCTCTCGATCCCGGTGCCCGACCTCGACCGTACGCAGTACCTGCTCATGCTCGGCGCCGATCCGCTCATGTCGAACGGCAGCCTCATGACGGCGCCCGACGTGAAGGAGCGCCTGCGTGCCATCCGCGCGCGCGGCGGCCGCATCGTCGTCGTCGATCCGCGTCGCAGCCGCACCGCCGCCGAGGCGACGGCGCACCACTTCATCCGTCCCGGCACCGACGCGTTCCTGCTGCTCGGCATGCTGCACGTGCTGTTCGCCGAGAAGCTGGTCCGGCTCGGCGGCGTCGCCGAGCACGTCGCCGGGCTCGCGCCGATCGAAGCGATCGCGCGCGAGTTCGCGCCCGCCGAGGTGGCGGCCGTCTGCGGCATCGACGCGGCCACGATCGCGGCGCTCGCACGCGACCTCGCTGCGGCGCCGTGCGCGGCGGTCTACGGCCGCGTCGGCACCTGCCAGCAGGAGTTCGGGACGGTCACCAGCTGGCTCATCGACGTGCTGAACGTGGTCACCGGCAACCTCGACCGATCCGGCGGCGCGATGTTCACCAAGGCCGCGGTCGGTGCCGCGAACACACGCGGCACGCCCGGGCGCGGCAAGGGGCTCCAGGTCGGACGGCGGAGGAGCCGCGTCGGCGGCCTGCCCGAGGTGCTGGGCGAGCTCCCCGTCGGCGCGCTCGCGGACGAGATCGAAACCCCGGGCGACGGCCAGATCCGCGCCATGATCACCGTCGCCGGCAACCCCGTGCTCTCGAATCCGAACGGCGCGCGCCTCGACCGCGCCTTCGCGTCGCTCGACTTCATGCTCTCGCTCGACATCTACCTGAACGAGACCACGCGCCACGCCGACGTGATCCTGCCCGGCCTCTCGCCGCTCGAGTCGCCGCACTACGATCTCGCGCTCTGGCAGCTCGCGATCCGCAACTACGCCAACTGGTCGCCGCCGATCTTCGACCCGCCGGCCGATCGGCCGAGCGACTGGGAGGTGATCCTGCGCCTCACCGGCATCGTCCTCGGCCAGGGCGCTGGCGCCGACACCGCAGCGCTCGACGCCTTCGTCGCCCGCCAGCAGGTCGAGCAGGCGATCGGCGCGACGGGGTCGAACGTCGCCGGCCGCGACCCCGACGAGATCATGGCGGCGCTGGCGCCGCGCGTCGGCCCGGCGCGGCTCCTCGACCTGCTCGTCCGCACGGGCCCCTACGGCGACGGCTTCGGCACGAACCCCGACGGCCTCTCGCTCGACCTCCTCGAGCAGCACCCGCACGGCGTCGACCTGGGCCCGCTCGCCCCGCGCATCCCCGAGATGCTGCGCACGCCGTCGGGCCGCATCGAGCTGGCGCCCGAGCCGATCCTGGCCGATCTGCCGCGCCTGCGCGCGCGCCTCGCGCGCGGCGACGACGGCATGGTGCTCGTCGGCCGCCGCGATCTCCGCTCCAACAACTCCTGGATGCACAACGTCCCGAACCTCGTCCGCGGCGAGGCGCGCTGCACGCTGTGGCTCCATCCCGACGACGCCGGCCGCCTCGGCATCGCCCGCGGCACCCGCGCCCGCGTGCGCTCGAAGACCGGCAGCGTCGAGCTGCCCGTCGAGGTCACCGACGCGATCATGCCCGGCGTCGTCAGCATTCCGCACGGCTGGGGCCACGACGCCCCGGGCATCGCGATCCGCGTCGCGCAGGAGCACGCCGGCGTGAACTCGAACCTGCTCGCGGACGAAGCGGCCTTCGATCCGCTGTCGGGGAACGCGGTGCTGAACGGGATTCCGGTGGCGGTGGAGCGGGTGGGATAGGCGGCCATGGGCACGCGCACGGCCGTCTTCCCGAGCCGCCCCCACGCGCTCTACGCGGAGCACGGCTACTCGCCGGCCGTCCGCTCCGGCGACCTGCTGTTCGTCTCCGGCATGGTCGGCGCCCGCGAGGACGGCTCACCCGAGCCCGATCTGCGCAGCCAGATCCGGCTGGCCTTCGACAACCTGGAAGGCGTCCTCCGCGCCGGCGGATGCACGTTCGACGACGTGGTCGACCTCACGCTCTTCCTCATAGACCCCGATCGGAGCGCCGGGCCCGTGCTCGAAGCCTTGCGCAGCACGTTCGCCTCGGAGCCGAAGCCGAACGTCACCGCCGTCGGCGTCACCTGGCTCGCGGGCTTCCAGTTCGAGATCAAGGTCATCGCCCGCATCCCGCGGCGATAGCCCGCTCCCGGCTCAGCGCGGCTGCGCCAGCGTGACCCGTCCCTCGGCGCGCAGCTCGCCGTCGACCAGCGCCCGGCCGCGGATCTGCGTCGCCGCCGCGAAGTGGCGCAGCACCTCGACCTCGACGCGGACCGCCTCGCCGACCCGGATCGGCGCCACCAGGCGGAAGTCGTCGACGGCGGCGAGGTAGCCGGCCGACGGCGTGCCGTCGGTGAGCGCCGAGAGCAGCGCGCCGCCGCCCTGCGCCAGCGCTTCGAGCACGAACGCGGCAGCGAGGGTGCCGTCGGCGCCGACACAGGGGTCGGCGGCGGTGACGTGCTTCAGGAAGACGCCCGTGCGGTCGCCGATCTCCAGCACCCGATCGAGGAGCAGGAACGGCGAGCCGTGCGGGAGACGCGGAACCGGATTCGTCACGTCGGCCATGGCGGGCGGCCCCTACACACCATCACGGCGTACGGAGACGCAAGGGCCGGCAGGCCCCGCCGCGCGCGATGCCGTCGACGACGGCCGTGCGCAGCGGGCGGGCGAGCGGTGCGTCGCGCACCACGGCGAGGTCGCCGCGCCGGCACGTGCGACAGCCGGCGGTCGGGGGCACGGCGCCACGGGCGAGGGCCAGCACGGCCGTCGCCACCGCCAGCGCACCGGCGGCCCCGAACTGGCCGGTCACGCCGCGCGGCGCGGTGATCGGCGTCGCCCGCCCGGCGAGCGCGACGGCCAGCGCGTCGGCCTCGACCGCGTCGAGCGCCGGCGCGCCGCTCGCAGCGGCGACGACGAGGTCGGCGTCGGCGAGGAGGGCGCGAGGACCCCGGCGAGCGCGGCGGCGTCCACCGGCCAGCCATGCAGCGGTGACGGCACCGACGCGCCCACATGCGGCTCGAGCAAGGCCCAGATGCGCGCGCCGCGCGCCTGCGCACGCGCCGCCGGCTCCAGCACCAGCACGGCGGCGCCCTCGGCGGGACGCACGCCGTCGGCGTCGCGATCGAACGGCCGCGCGAGGCCGCGCGGGCTCGCCACCCGCGTCTCGCGCTCGATGCGCAGCAGCTCGTCGGTCACCTCGTCGGCGCCGCCGGCGAGACATACGTCGAGCCTCCCGTCGGCCACCTGCTGCGCGCCCCACCCGAGCGCCGCCTCGCCCGACGCCTCCTGCTCCGTCAGCATCGCCGACGGCCCCGTCGTGCCGAGCTCGATCGTGGCGTAGCTGAGCGCGGCGTTCATCACCAGGTTCGGAAAGACGAGCGGGTTGCCGGAGCCGCGTGTGAGCAGGCGATCGAGGAACGTCTGCGTCTCGGTGACGTTGCCGAAGGCGGATCCGAGCGCGAGCCCGCTGCGGCCGGGCGGCAGCGCGTCGGCGGCGAGGTCGGCATGGACCAGCGCGGCGCGTGCGGCGGCGAGGGTCAGCAGCGAGGCGCGGTCGATGCGCCGGCCCTGCGGCGTGCGCACCGTCCCGGCGACGTCGAGCCGCAGCCGGTCGGCCGCCGGCGCGACGCCGGCGCACAGCCCGTCCCAGAACGCGTCGACGCCGCAGCCGGCGACGCTGAGCACACCGATGCCGGTGACGGCGACGGGAGTGGCCATCGCCGACCTCAGGCGCGCCCGAGGACGAGCGTGACGTTGTGGCCGCCGAAGCCGAACGAGGAGCTCACGGCGACGTCCAGCGCCTGGCGGCGCCCGGGCAGCGGCACGAGGTCGAGGTCGGCGAACTCGGGGTCGACGCCGGCGAGGCCGGCGGTGGGCGGGACGAGCGCCTCGGCCAGCGCCAGCACCGTCACCACCGCCTCGACGGCGCCCGCGGCCGCGAGGCAATGACCGACCTGCGCCTTCGTGGAGCTGACCGGCACGCGCGGCAGGCGGTCGCCGAGCACGGCGCGCAGCACGGCCAGCTCGATGGCGTCGTTCTTCGGCGTGCCGGTGCCGTGCGCGTTGACGTAGTCGACGGCGTCGGGCGACACGCCGGCCGCCGCCAGCGCGGCCTCGAGCGCCGCGCGCGCGCCCGCGCCCGCGGGATGCGGCGCGGTGACGTGGTGCGCGTCGGTGGCCACGCCATGGCCGAGCACGAAGGCGAGCGGCTCCGTCCCGCGCGCCCGGGCGACGTCGACGTCTTCGAGGACGAGCGCCGCCGCGCCCTCGCCGAGCGACAGTCCCGCGCGGTCGGCCGCGAACGGGCGGCACGGCCGCGCGTCGAGCGCCTGGAGCGCGTCGAAGCCGGAGAACGTGATGCGGCAGAGCGCATCCGTGCCGACCGCGACGGCCTGGCGCACGCGCCCGCGTGCGATCGCGTCGGCCGCCTCGGCGATCGCGAGCGCGCTCGACGAGCACGCCGTGGAGAACGTCGCGCGCGGGCCCTGGAGGCCGAGGCCCTGCGCGAGGGCCGCGGCGGTGTTCGAGAGCGGCGCGGGCAGGAGGCGCGAGAGGCGGTAGCGCGCATCGCGGCCCTCCTGGCGGCGCTGGTACGCCGCTTCGGCATCGCCCATGCCGCCGACCGACGCCCCGACGTACACGCCGACGTCGCCGCGGGCGCCCGGCTCGAGCCGCGCCTGGCGCAGCGCCTGCGCCGTCGCCGCGAGGCCGAGCCGGTCGGGATACGACAGGCGGCGGCCCGTCGCGGCCGACAGCCGCGCGCGCGCGCCGTCGACGGCCTCCGGCGTGAGCTCCGGCACCTGCGCCGCGATCGCACAGCGCCCCGCGTGCGGGAAACGGGTGAGCGGGCCGATCGCGCGCCGGCCGTCGGCGAGCGCCGCCGCCAGCGACGCCACGTCGGCACCGAGCGCGGTCACCGCGCCCAGCCCCGTCACCGCGACCCGCGAGTGCCGCACGGGACCCGTCAGCGCGGGCGCTCCGCGGCGATGAAGTCCGCCAGCGCACGCACCGAAGCGAAGGCGCGCTTGCCGACCTCCTCGTCGGGGATGGAGACGTGGAAGCGCTCCTCGACCAGGACGACCAGCTCCAGCGCGTCGATCGAGTCGAGTCCCAGCCCCTCGCCGAAGATCGGCGAGTCGTCCGGGATGTCGGCGGGGGCCGTCGTCAGGCGGAGCCCCGTCGTGAGGAGGTCCTTCACCTCCCCGAGCAGACCGTTACTCTCCATCGAAGCCTCGTTTAAATCATCGTGAGCCCACCGTCCACGTGGAGCGTGGTGCCGGTGAGGTAGGACGCCGCGGGGGACGCCAGGAAGGCGATCGCCGCCGCGATCTCGTCGGGATCGGCGAAACGACCGAGGGGGATCTGCTGCTCGAGCGTGCCGCGCGTGCGCGCGTCGAGGTCGGCCGTGAGCTGCGTGCGGACGTAGCCGGGGGACACGGCGTTGACGGTGATCCGGTAGCGCGCGACCTCGCGCGCGAGCGACTTCGTGAGCGCGACGAGGCCGCCCTTCGACGCGGCGTACGCGCCGGCGCCTTCCTTGCCGAAGAACGCCGCGGGCGAGACGACGTTCACGATGCGCCCGCCGCGGGCGGCGATCATGCCGCGCAGCGCCGCCCGGCAGCAGAGCCACGCGCCCTGGAGATTCACGGCCACCGTGCGCGCGAAGGCCTCCTCGCTCTGCAGCATGACGAGGCCGTCCTGGCTCACGGCGGCGTTGTTCACGAGCACGTCGACGGGGCCGCCGAGCGCCGCGCGCACGTCGGCGAAGAGCGTGGCGACGGCGCCCGCGTCGGCGACGTCGGCCTGGGCGGCGTGCACCGTGCCCCCGGCGGCCGCGAGCGCGGCCCGCGTCTCCTCGGCCTCGGCGCCGTCCTCGCTGCGCGACCAGTTGAAGGCGACGGCGGCGCCGGCCCGCGCACAGGCGAGCGCCGTCGCGCGTCCGATGCCGCGCGAGCCGCCGGTCACGAGCACGCGCCGCCCGGCGAGCGTCACGCCCTACCCTCCGCGGCACGCACGACGACGGCCGCCAGGTGGCCGCTCGCACACGCGTCGACGAGGAGGACGACGTCGCCCGCGGCGGAGGTGGCGAGCGCGTGCTGCACGGCGAGCGGGCCGTGCGCCGCGAGCGTCTCGCCGAGCGCGGCGCGCACCGGATCGTCGGGCGGCGCCGCGTCGCCCAGCGCGAGACGCAGGCCGCGGTCGACGGCGGCAGTGCCGGCCGGCGCGACGACGCGCGCCAGGCCGCCGGGCGCGACGTCGGCCTGCGCCAGCGCCTGGCCGATGGTCTCGGCGAGCGCCGCCCCGCCCTCGGGTCCGTGCGCGTCGGGCTCGAAGCCCAGCGCCCAGCCGGCGAGAAGGCCGTACGGGTGCGCGCCGCGCGCCCGTACGGCGGCCAGCGGCTCGACCACCAGAGCCCCCGCCGCCTCGCCCGGCGGATCGCGCACGACGAGGCCGCCGGCAGCGACGAACGCGGCCAGCGCGGCGCCCTGCGCATCGACGCCGGCGGCGACGAGGGCGTCGGCGTGGCCCTGCGCCACCAGGTCGGCGGCGTCGGCGAGCGCGGTGAGACCGGCCGCGGCGCCGGCCGTCACGGTGATCGACGGACCGCCGAGCCGCGCGGCGATCGCGAGCTCGCCGGCGGCGGCGTTCGACACCGTCGCGGCGAAGAGGCGCGGGCTCGCGGCGGGCATGCCGCCCTCGGCGAGTCGGTGCTGATAGGCGGCATTGGTGAGGAAGCAGCCGAAGGCGGTGCCGACGACGGCGCCGAGACGCGGGCGCGGCGGGCCGTCGATCGCGAGCAGCGCCGCGGCGTCGAGCGCCGGGAGCGCCGCACCGAGCAAGAGCTGCGTCAGCCGCTCGGCGCGAGCCGCGCGGCCACGCGCCGGCTCCGGCAGGACGTCGAGGGGCACCGCGCCCATCACGCCCGGCGGCGGCCCACTCCAGCGCGCCGGGAGCGTCCCGCGCGCCGTCAGCGCACCGACGCCGCTCATCGCCAGCGCTCCGCTCACCGGTCTCCCATCGGCGCACCGCTCGGCGCCCCCAGGACGAGCGCCGCGTTCGCGCCCGCGAAGCCCGACGAGGTGGAGAGTGCGACCGCCACCGGCGCGGAGCGCGCCGCGCCCCGCACGAGGTCGATCGCCGCACACGCCGGGTCCGGCTCCTCGAGTCCGGCGGTGGGCGGGATGCATCCGGTGGCGAGCGCCTGCACGCACATCACCGCTTCGAACGCGCCAGCCGCCCCGAGGGTGTGGCCGATCGCGCCCTTGATCGAGTTCACCGGCACGCGGTGCTCCGCGAACACGCGCCCCAGCGCGGCCGCCTCCATCGCATCGTTGTAGACGGTACCGGTGCCGTGGGCGGACACCAGACCGACCGCCGTAGGATCGACCCCGGCGTCGCGCAAGGCGGCGGTCATGGCACGCGCCGCGCCGCCGCCCTCGCGATCGGGCGCGGTCATGTGGACCGCGTCCGCGGCCGCGCCCGCCCCGCGCAGCACGGCCCGCAGCCGCGCCCCCCGCGCCTCCGCATGGGCGCGGCTCTCGACGACGACCAGCGCCGCGCCCTCGCCCAGCACGAGGCCCTGGCGACGGCGGTCGAACGGGCGCGCCGTATCGGCCGTCGCGCGCAGACAGTTGAAGCCGGCCACCACGAAGCGGCACAGGAGGTCGGCCCCCCCCGCCAGCACGACGTCGGCGCGGCCGTCGCGTATCCAGCGGCCTGCCCAGGCGATCGCCTGCGTGCCGGAGGCACAGGCCAGCTGCGCGGTGGCCACCGGCCCCCGGCAGCCGAAGCGCCGCGCCAGGCGGACGGCGGGGCCGTAGTACGGGATCGCCGCGAGCGCGGGCAGGGCCTCCGGACGGCCCGCGTCCCAGAGCTCGTGGAGACGCATGCCGCCGAGCGTGGTGCCGAGCGCGACCCCCCAGCGCGCGGTCGCGGACGGCACGTCGAGCCCCGCTTCGGCCAGCGCCTGGGCGGCGGCGAGGAGCGCGAAGGCACCGGCCCGGTCGGGATCGTCGTCGGCGACGCCGCGCACCTCGGCGACCGCGTTCGGCGCGAGATCGGCGGCGGCGAAGCCGCGGGCGGGCGCGACCGCCGACCGCCCCGCGAGCAGCCCCTCCCAGAAGGCGGGTACACCCTCACCGAGCGGGGAGACGACCCCACATCCCGTGATCACGGGCTCCCGAGACGCGCCGGCCATCACCGGCGCGGGAGCTTATCCGAACCCATCCGGCCGCGCACCAACCGACGCGCGGCGTCGCCTCACATGCCCCCACCGATGGCCTCGTCGCTGAAGCCGCCGGCGCTCTGCTGATGCGCGGGCGGATCGGGCGGAGCCTCGGCGAGCGGAGCGTACGAAGCCGACGTGGACGACGTGCCCGGGGTGACCGGTCCTGCGAACTGGATGGGCTGCTCGCCCCTCAGCATGCCCGGCGTCAGCACGTAGGTGCCGCTGAGGGCCGGATCCCAGACGTTCTGCGCCGTGTCGTAGTCACCGCCGGTGAGCCCGTAGGCCGCCCCGCCGGTGAGCCCGCCGAAGAGCGCGTAGCCGACCTTCGCCGGCATGTAGAGGACGTTGGACAGGACCGTCAGGGAGCCCCAGCCGGCGTCCTCGAGAAACTCCGCCTGCGCCGGGCTCACCACGCCGAGCGACGCGCCCAGCGCCGCCGCTCCCACCAGCAACCGCAACCCCTTCATGCCACACCTCCTTCGTCGGTCCGGCCGACCCGGACCCGAAAGCCGCTGTAACCCATGCACGGGAAACGCGCCAGCCGGGTTGCGGATACGCCGCGGGTCAGCCGAGGGCGGAGTGCAGCGGGACGACGGGGCGCGAGATCGGCGAATCGAGCTCCCAGACGCCGAAGCTGTCGGACTCCACCGAGTGCCCGATGCCGAAGACGCACACGTCGAACGGGTCGCTCACGCGCAGCGTCCCGGGACCGTACTCGCGCAGCGGCGGCACGACGCTCGGCCAGTCCTGGAGATGGCCGGCGTCCTTCGCGGCGAGCATCGCACCGTACCAGGCGGCGTAGTCGTGCGGCAGCTGCACCTCGTCGGGGAAGCGCCGGTTGCGCGCCGGCAGCAGCAGCCGCTGCACCGTGAGCACGGTGTCGAGCGCCGAGTCGTCGGCGATGTGCACCACCTCGGTCAGGTACTGGCGCACCTCGTCGAGCAGCAGCTGCCAGCGCCCCGGCGGCACCATGAGGTTCGGCACCGACTCGAGGGTGAAGGCGAGCACCGGCCAGCGCGTGCGCGCGGCGCGGCCGTCGTCGAGCAGGCGCTCGAAGAACTCCATCTCGCGGACGCCGACCTCGCGACGCACGTGGCGCGCGACGTGGCGCAGGATGCCGAACTTCTCCAGCAGCAGGAACACGCGCCGCATCTCCTTCATGCGCGCGTAGTCCGCGGTCGAGAAGCTGGCGCACGAGGTGAGGAACGCGCCGGGCTTGGCCTGGATGTCGTGCTCCTGGCGGTACTCCGGATCGTTCATCGGGCTGTTGACCAGCAGCTGGGTCGGATAGACCTTGGCGATCACCTCGCGGTCGATCGCCTGCTGGAGATCGGCGCGGAACGAGGTGACGGTGCTGCCGGGCAGTCCCATCATCAGGTCGATGAACAGCGGCAGGCCGGCCTGCCGGAACTCCTGCGCCAGCTCGTGGTACTTCTCCGACTTGATGTTGTGGCGCTCGATGGTCTCGAGCGTCCCGGGATCCATCGACTGGAGCGACAGCTGCCCGTAGGCGATGGTGCCGGCGCCGCTCAGGATCTTCACGATCGGCTTCAGGTGCTTCAGCGAGTTCTTGGCGTAGTTGACGCCGAAGTGGCGCGGGTATCCGTAGCGCGCCTTCACCTCGGCGACCTTCTCGGCGATCGCGACGTCGCGCTCGAAGACGCCGAAGTTGGCGTCGGCGAGCCCGATGGTCTCGACGCCGTGGCGCGCGCACCACTCGATCTCCTCGAAGACGCGCTCGAGGGAGAACTTGCGGATGCGCTGCGCGGTGGCCGAGCCCCAGTCACAGAAGGTGCAGCCGTACGGGCAGCCGCGGTTGCTCTCGATCACCGCCGCCTCGGTGGACGCCTTGCCGAAGCTGTCGAAGAGACCGGTCAGATACGGCGACGGGATGACGTCGAGGTCGGTGATGCGCTCGCGGTCGGGCGTGCGCACGATGCGATCGCCGAGCCGGAAGGCGAGGCCGGGGACCTTCTCCAGCACCGCGAGATCGGGACGCGGATCGTCGATGACCTCGGCCAGCGCCGAGAGCATCTCGGCGGCGGTGACCTCGCCCTCGCCGCGCACCGCGATGTCGACGTGCGGGTGCATGCGGAAATACGCCTCGAGGTCCTTCTCGTACTTCGGCACGTTCGGCCCGCCGTGCACGGTGAGCGCGCGCGGGTCCGACGCCTTCAGCTGGGCCGACAGCTCGAGGTTGCCGACGCTCGACCAGATGTAGTGCGAGAAGAGGAACAGCGACGCGGTCTTCGGCGACGACGCCCGCGCCGGATCGGTGAGCCAGTCGGGGCGGAAGTCGTAGCGCTCGTCGAGGCGCCCGCCGTCGTACTGCTTCGCGTAGGCGACGATCATGCCGAGCGCCAGCGGCGTGATCTTCCACTGTGAGTGGATCGGCACGATCCGCGGCCGGATGACGCCGGTACGCGCCGCGCGGGCCTGCTCCTGGGCGTCGTACGCCTGCACGTCGCGGCGCACGACCTCGGCGAGCTCCATCTGCTTCGCGATCGCGCGACGGATGTCGCGATCCTCGCGCGACAGCGCGCGCCCCTGCGCGGTGTCGGTGAGGTCGAAGCGCAGGAGCAGGCCCGAGGCCATCAGGCGCGCCAGCACGCGCAGGAAGGTGCGCTCGTCGAGGCGTTCGGCCCCGGCGCGCGCCGCGTGCCTGGCCAGCGCCTCGCGCGCGGTCGTCGCCTTGCAGAATTCCGAGGCCGCCAGCAGCTCGACGGCGTCGAGGCGCGCGAGGAGGCGCCCGTCTTCCGACACCTGCTCGAAGCCGGCAGGCCCCACGCAGAGCACGGCGGGCGTGGTGACGATGTAGAAGTCGTCGAGGCGCGGGGGCGCGCCCGGCGCGCCGGGCGCCGGTGCGAGCGGCCGGTCGGCGGGCGCGGCGCCGAGCGGCGAGATGCCGCGGGCCGCGAGCTCGGCGACCAGCGCGGGACGGTCGCCGGCCCACGCCATCGTGCCGGTGGCGGCCATCTGCCGCAGCACCTGGAGGTCGGCGAGCTCGAGCGGAAGCTCCGGGCGGTCGCCGGACTCCGGCAGGACCACACCGCGCAGCGTGAGCACGATGAACGGGCCCCCGGAGGGACGAGTGCCGGTCGCGGGAGCGACGGACGAACGCGAAGGCTGCGCGGGTGGGTCGGTCGTCGACATGCCGGGGATCCCGCTGCGCGGCGGGAGCGCTGCACCGCGCAGGCGAGGATTTCGAGACTACGTGCCTCCGCCGGAAGTCGTCAAGGCGAAACCCGGAGCCGGCCGGCGTGGATGCGGGTCCGCCATGCGGGTCGACAAGCGGACGCGACGCTACTCGGTCCGGACGACCGTCTCGGCCGGCAGGAGCTGGAGGAGATGGGCCAGGGCCTGCTCCACGTAGGCGGCGTCCTTCGACTCCAGCGTCAGCTTCACCGCGTACTCCGGATCGCCGAGCTTCGGGTACGAGCCCAGCATGAGCTCGGGAAACGCGGCGAGGGTCGCGTTCAGGTGGTGGGCGATCGTGCCCTCCCCGTCGCGCGTGTAGACGATCCGCAGCGTGTAGGGCGTGTCGACGAAGCGGTCGCGCAGGGCGTTGAACTTGGCCTCGAAGAGCTCGGGTATGCCCGGAAGGATGTAGAAGTTCTCGCACTGGATCGTCGGAAACCCGAGACGCTGGTCGACGATCAGCTCGGAGCCCTCCGGCACCTCGGCCATCTTGAGGCGCGCCTCGTTGACGTTGTCCTTGTAGAACTCGCGCAGGCGGCTCTCGATGACCGGATGGCGCACCACGCGGCGCCCGAGACCGCGCGCGATGCCCTCCATCGTGACGTCGTCGTGCGTCGGCCCGACGCCGCCGGAGGTGAAGTTGACGTCGAAGCGACGGTGGAACTCCCGCACCGCCTCGGCGATGTCGTCGAGCTCGTCGGTGATGGTGACGATGCGGCGCAGCGCGACGCCGAGCGCCCGCAGCTCACGGGTGAGGAAGGGCGCGTTCGTGTCCGCGACCTTCCCCGAGAGGATCTCGTTGCCGATGACGATGATCCCCGCCGTGCGCTCGCCCGCCATGGCGCTACTCCTAGACCGAGATCGCGTCCTTGCGGAAGTCGCTGCGCCCGATCTTCACGTTGACGACGGCCGGCTTGCCGGCGCCGAGCGCGCGCTCGAGCGCGGGACGGATCTGCTCCGGCCGTTCGACCCACTCGCCGTGGCCGCCCATCGCCTCGATCATCGTGTCGTAGCGCGTGTACGAGAGCTTGCACGCGGGCGTGCGGTCGGCGCCGTACATCTGCTCCTGGCCGCGCAGGATCTGCATCCAGGCGGCGTCGTTGCCGATGACGCCGACGATGTTGATCTTCTGGCGGATGCAGGCCTCGAACTCCATCATGTTGAGGCCGAACGCGCCGTCGCCGTACATGATGATGACGTCGCTCTTCGGGCTCGCGAGCTTCGCCGCCATGGCGTAGCCCGGACCGGCGCCGAGCGTGCCGAGGGGACCGGCGTCGAGCCAGTGGCCGAAGCCGCGCGGACGCAGCACGTTGGCCGCCGAGCCGACGAAGTCGCCGCCGTCGCCGATGAGGATCGTGTCCTTCGTGACCAGCTTGTCGACCTCGGCGCAGACGCGGAGCGGGTTGAGCGGCACCTCGTCGGAGACGAGCTGGCCCTGGAGCGCCTCCCACTTGCCCTTCTCGACGCCGCGCAGCTCCCTCAGCCAGGCGCGCGACAGCTCCGGCTGGAACTTCGCGTCCGTCGCGCACCGGGTGAGCATCTCCATCACGAGGCCGGTGTCGCCGACGATGCCGACGTCGACGCCGCGGTTCTTGCCGAGCTCCTTGCCGTCGAGGTCGACGTGGATCAGCTTCGCGTCGCCGTTGATGTGCGTCGAGCGGCCGTAGCCGATGCGGAAGTCGAGCGGCGTGCCGAAGATCAGCACGACGTCGGCCTTGCGCAGCGCCTCCTTGCGGGTCTGGAGGAACCAGTGCGGATCGTCGGGGTCGAGGCTGCCGCGCGCCTGGCCGTTCACGTACGTCGGCATGCCGAACGTCTTCACGAACTCGGGATAGGCCTCGCGGCGCTTCGACCAGAAGAGCTGGCTGCCGACGAGACACACCGGCCGCTCGGCGCCGCGCAGCAGCTCGAACGCCTTCTCGACGTAGCGCGGATCGGCGCCGACCGCGGCCTCGGTGCGATAGTTCGACGGCTCGACGACGTCGTCGTCCTGGACGATGTCGAAGAGGAAATCGAGCGGCATCTCGAGGAACACCGGGCCGGGCACGTTCGTCGTCGCGACGCGGAACGCGGTGGCGACGTACTCGCCGAGACGGCGCGTGTTC
Organism: bacterium; assembly: GCA_026129405.1. Lineage (NCBI taxonomy): Bacteria > bacterium. The sequence goes on along the minus strand of JAHCID010000005.1, from coordinate 58,737 downwards.
GGGACCGACACGGCCCACTTCGTGATCGGCCGCATCAGGTCGACGTGGTTCATGTCCTGGAGGCCGCCCATGTCCTGGAAGTGACGCGGCGCCTGGCCGCCGATGATCACCATGGGAATGTTGGCGCGCCACGCGGTGGCGACGCCGGTCACCGCGTCGGTGAGCCCCGGTCCGGCGGTCACGATCGCGACGCCGGGCTGGCCGGTGACGCGCGCCCAGCCGTCGGCGGCGTGCGCGGCGGACTGCTCGTGGCGGACGTCGACGACGCCGATGCCTTCGTCGAGACAGCCGTCGTAGATGGACATGACGTGTCCGCCGCAGAGCGTGAACACGTACGGAACGCCCTCGCGCTTCAGGGCGCGCGCGACGATGCGGCCTCCGTGCATCGGCATGATCGGTTCCTCGTGGGGCTGGGGCCGGCCCGCTCAGGAGCCGAACTCGATTTCCTTGATGTCTGGTATCTGCTCGCGGAGGTACTGCCCGAGCTTCTTCTTCACCCGCGCCTCGATCTGCCGCACGCGCTCGCGGGTGATGCCGTACTCGTCGCCGATCTCCTGGAGCGTGACCGGCTCCTCGTCGCGCATGAGCGCTTCGAGCCGCCGCTCGTAGATCACCAGGTCCTTGCCTTTCAACGTCTGCTTGAACTCGGCCGCCTTCTCGCGCACGAGGCGGTGATATTCCTCGTCGGCGACGGCCTCGGCAGTCTGGGCGGGGCCCGGCAGAAAATCAAGGAGCGTGGCCTCTTCGCCCTCGTTCACCGGCGCGTTCACCGAGAGGTCGCGCCCGGCGAGGCGCTGCTCCATCTCGACGACTTCCTTCTCCTTCACTCCGAGCCGGTCGGCGATGAGCTTGGGCTCGGCGGTGAAGCCCTCGCGCTCGAGGCGCTCGCGCTCCTTCTGGAGGTTGAAGAAGAGCTTGCGCTGGGCCTGCGTGGTGCCGACCTTCACCATCCGCCAGTTGTTCATGATGTAGCGGATGATGTACGCGCGCACCCACCAGACGGCGTAGGATGGGAAGCGCACGCCGCGATAGGGATCGAAGTTCTTGATCGCCTCGAGCAGGCCGACGTTGCCCTCCTGTACGAGGTCGAGGAGGTTCTGCACGGCGCGCTGGTACTCGCGCGCGATCATGACCACGAGCCGCAGATTCGAGCTGACGAGCCGCACCGCGGCTTTCTTGTCGCCCTGCTCGCGCCAGCGTACCGCCAGCTCGTGCTCCTCCTCGCGTGTGAGGACGGGGATGCGGCGGATCTCGGCGAGGTAGCGCTGCAGCGTGTCGGCGGCGGGGACGAGCACGCCGAGCGACGCCGGCACGTCGGTCGGCGCGGCCGTCGTCGCCGCCGCGGCCTCCGGCTCCTCCTCGTCGGCGCCGGTCGGCAGGACCTGGGCGTCGTCGTCCGGCCCGATGACCTCGGGCTCGATCGGCGCGCGGGTGTCGTCGTCGGCCACGGCCGCCCTCACAGCGCCAGGTGGGCGCGGACGCTCTCGCCCCCGTAGGCGGCCTCGAGCGCCTGGAGCGCGTCGTCCATCTTTTCGCCGGCGCCGTCGCGCGGCACCTGGATCATCAGGCGGACGTAGAGGTCGCCGGCCTCGCCGCCCTTCGGGTCGGGCGCACCACGGCCGCGCAGCCGCAGGCGCTGGCCGCTCTGCGAGCCGGGCGCGACCTTCAGCTGCACCTTGCCGGCGAGCGTCGGTACTTCGATCGTCGCGCCGCGCACGGCCTCGACGACCGTGATCGGCACCTCGAGCATCAGATCTCGACCCTCGCGCTGGAGCAGCGGGTGCGGCCGCACCTTCACGACGAAGTAGAGGTCGCCGCTGCGTCCCCCGGCTCCGACGCCGCCCTTGCCCGCCACGCGCACGCGCGCGCCGTCGGCGACGCCGGCGGGGATCTTGACGTTCAGCTTCTCGCGCTTCTCGACCGTGCCGCTGCCGCCGCACGTCGTGCAGCCCTTGCGCCCGACGCGGCCCGTGCCGCCGCAGGTCTCGCAGACGACGGGACGCCGAACCGACACGGCCGTGCGCGTGCCGCGCAGCGCGTCGAGCAGATCGATCTCGATCGGATACTCGACGTCGCGCGGTGCCGAGGGCGGCGGCTCGGGCGCGGCGCCCTCGGCCGCGCCGCCGAACATCTCGTTCAGGATGTCGGCGAAGCCGCGCTCCGTCTCGGCGGCGCTGCGACGGCGGCCGCGCCGCGTCCCGGTGCCGAAGCCGAAGTCGAAGTCGCCGGCGCCGGCGCCCGGGCTGCCGCCGCGGAACGAGAAGCCCTGGCCGCTGTCGGCCCAGCGACGGTACTCGCGGGCGCGCGTGGCGTCGAAGCCGGGCGCCAGCCCCTCCTGGCCGAACTCGTCGTACAGCTTGCGCCGCTCCGGGTCGGAGAGCGCGTCGTGCGCGAGCGAGATCTCCTTGAAGCGCTCCTCGGCCTGCTTGTTGCCTGGGTTGAGGTCGGGATGGTGCTGACGCGCGAGCTTGCGGTACGCTTTCCGGATCTCGTCCGCGGTCGCCGTCTTCGCGACCCCCAGGATGGCGTAGAGGTCCTGCTGTTTCGCCATCGTCCGGGGCGCTCTCCTACTCGTCGTACGTGAGGCGCACCTTCGCGTCCGCGACCTCGCGGAGCGCCGTGACGATCTCCTTGTTGTCCGACTCCACGAGGGGGCGCGCCCCTTTGAGGAGCTGCTTCGCGCGCCGCGCCGCGAGCAGCACGAGCTCGAAACGGTTGGGGACCTGCTCGAGGCAGTCCTCCACGGTGATCCTGGCCATAAGGTGATCGGTGTAACGGAATCACGCCGGGAAGGGAACCCGGCCCGCGCGGATTGACCCGGCGACGGCCCCCCGCTACGGCCTGCGGTCCATGGGGCTGCTCGGACGCCTCCTCGGCAGAACGGACGACCCCACGGCGCTGCGTGCGGATCTGCGCGAGGCCCACGCGGCCGAGCTCGGCGCAGCCCTCGCGCTGCGCACGCACGCCGCGCAGGCCCGCTATCCGCAGCTCGCGGCGCGCCTCGAGGCCCTGGCCGACGTCGAGGCGCGCCACGCGGGCTGGATCGCCGAGGAGCTGCGCCGCCTCGGCGACGCCCCCTCCGACGTGGAGCCGCCCCTCGTCACCGGCCGGAGCCCCTGGGAGAGGGCGTGCGAGGCTCGCCGAACGGCACAGCGCAAACGCCGCCGCCTGCGGGAGCTGCTGACGCGCTGGGACCCCGACGAGGCGGCCGCGGCGACGGTCCTGCGACGCATCGAGCGCGAGGACGCCGCGGGCCTCGCCGTCCTCGAAGAGGTCGTCGTGCGCAGCGACCCCCACGCCCGGGACTGACGACCCGCAGCCTCTCGGCCATGCCGCCTGAGATCGGCCTGCTCCGTCACGCCCCGCCGTGCACGAGGTGCAGGAACACCTCGCGGTTGCCCTTCGGGCCCGGCAGGACCGAGTCCGCCTCGCCGCGGACCGTGAAACCGAGCGCGACGGCCGCCGCGCGCACGCGCGCGACCGCCTCGGCGCGCACGGCGTCGTCGCGCACCACCCCGCCCTTCCCCACCTGCCCACGCCCGGCCTCGAACTGCGGCTTCACGAGCGCGAGCACGACGGCGCCCGGGGCCGCCACCGCGGCGACCGCGGGCAGGATCAGCGTCAGGGAGATGAACGATACGTCGATCACGACCAGGGCGGGCGCGATCGGAACCTGCTCCCGCCTAAGCCCGCGCGCGTTCATACGCTCGAGCACCGTGACCCGCGGGTCCTGGCGCAGGCGCCAGGCGAGCTGGCCGTAGCCGACGTCGACCGCCACCACGCGGCGCGCTCCGCGCTGCAGGAGGCAGTCGGTGAAACCACCCGTCGAGGCGCCGACGTCGAGGCAGTCGAGACCGGTCGGCTCCACGCCGAAGGCGTCGAGCGCACCGACGAGCTTCTCGCCGCCGCGGCTGACCCAGGGCGACGCCTCCGCGCGCAGGCGCAATGCGGCGTCGGCCGCGACCACCGTGCCCGGCTTGTCGGCGGGCCGCTCGTCGACGAGCACCGCGCCCGCGAGGATCAGGCGCTGCGCGCGCTCGCGGCTGGGCGCCAGGCCGCGCTCGACGAGCAGCCGGTCGAGCCGCACCCCGCCGGCCACGACGGCCTCAGGCGCTCGCGGCCAGGGCGAGTACGTCCGCCTGGGCGACGACCCAGGTCGCGACGGCGCGCAGCGGCTCGGCCGGCTGGCCGAGCGGGACCAGGGCGGCAAGCGCGGCGTCGCGGGCGCGGGCGGCATGGGCGCGGGCGCCGTCCATGCCGAGAACGCCCGGGTAAGTCACCTTCTCCAGCGCCGCGTCGGTACGGCCGTCGCCCGCCTCGAGCGCGTCGAGGACGTCGTCGACGATCTGGAACGCCAGCCCGAGCTGCTCGCCGTAGGTCGTGAGGCGGCGCAGGAGCGGCGCCTTCGCCCCGCCCACGAGGCCGCCGACGCGCACCGCCGCCGTGAACAGCGCCCCCGTCTTGCGGCGGTGGATGGCGCGCACCTGGGCGAGCGTGCCCTGACGCCCCTCGCCCGCGAGGTCGAGCGCCTGCCCGCCGACCATGCCCTGCTCGCCCGCCGCCGCCGCCACCTCCGCGATCGCATGCACGGCGCGCTCGGGTGCGACGCCGCGCGCGCCGGCCATCAGCCCGAAGGCTTCGGTGAGAAGCGCGTCGCCGACCAGGATCGCCATGCCCTCGCCGTAGACCTTGTGGCTCGTCGGCCGCCCGCGGCGCAGATCGTCGTCGTCCATCGCCGGCAGATCGTCGTGCACCAGCGAGTAGGTGTGGATCAGCTCGAGCGCGCATGCGAACGGCAGGACCGCGCGCGCCGTGCCGCCGGCGACCTCCGCGGCGGCGACGGTGAGGATCGGCCGCAGGCGCTTGCCGCCTGCCAGGAGGCTGTAGCGGATCGCGCGGCGGAGCGCCGGACGGCCGGCCGGGAAGGCGGCGGCCAGCGCGCGCTCGACCAGGCGGCGGCGCGCGGCGAGATAGCGTTCGAGGTCCACGCTCACTCGTCCTCGTCGAGGGACCGCGTGACGAGCGACCCGTCGGCCGTACGCAGCAGCACCTCGACCCGTTGCTCGATGGCCTCGAGCCGCCCGCCGAGCTCCTTCACGAGGATCATGCCGCGCTCGAACACGGCGAGCGACTCCTCGAGCGGCAGCTCGCCGTGCTCGAGCCGTCGCACGATGCCTTCGAGCTCCGCCAGCGCGTCCTCGAAGCGCGCGCCGCTCTCGCCGTTCGCGGCCGCCGGAGCGTCGGTGCGGGCCATCGGGTCGTGTCGGGGCATCAGGTCTCCGTGTCGGTGATGCGTGCGGCCGCCCGTCCGCGCGCCAGCACCAGCGTGACGCGTTCGCCCGGGGCGAGCACTGCCGCATCCTGTACCACGGGCCCATCGGCGGCTCCACGGCGAACGATCGCGTAGCCGCGCGCGAGACACGCGAGCGGCGAGAGCGCGGCGAGCCGCCCGGCGCGCGCGTCGAGCTGCCCCCGCGCCTCACGCTGGCGAACCGCGAGCCCCGTGCGCAGGCGCGCGGCCAGGACCTCGACCTGCCGGCGCGCCGCCGTCGCGCGGACCACCGGACCCGCCTGCGCGACCCGCGCGGCGAGTCCGCCCACCTGCCGGCGCGCCGACGCCGTACGCGCCGCCGGCCCGGCCTGACCGAGCCGCACCGCAAGCCCGTCGAGCTCGCGCCGCTCCCAGACGGCGCGGCGGCGCAGCGCGGCCGGCAGGCGCTCGCGCAGGTCGTCGACCCGCTGCCAGCCGAGCTCAGCCGGCGCCGCGGGCTGCCGAGACGCCGCCCGAGTTGCTCGACCTGCTCGCGCATGCCGCGTACGCGGCGCGCCAGCGCGGCCCGCAGAGCGGCGTGGGCCAGCCCCACGCGGCGCCCGACGTCGGCTCGATCCGGCACCACGAGGGCCGCCGCGGCGGTCGGCGTCGCGGCCCGCACGTCGGCGACGAAGTCGGCGATCGTGACGTCGACCTCGTGTCCGACCGCCGACACCACCGGCATGCCCGCCGCCGCGATCGCGCGCGCGACGACCTCCTCGTTGAACGCCCACAGATCCTCGAGCGAGCCGCCGCCGCGTCCGACGATGCAGACGTCGACCCCGAACGCATCGAGGTCGGCGAGCCCGCGGGCGATCTCGCCCGCGGCGCCCGCGCCCTGCACCCGCACCGGCCGTACGACGACGCGCGCCGCCGGCCAGCGCCGGCGCAGCACCACGCGCATGTCGTGGATGACCGCGCCCGAGAGCGCGGTGACCACGCCGATGGTGCGAGGAAACCCCGGCAGCGGCCGCTTGCGCTCGACGGTGAACAGCCCCTCCGCATGCAGCCGGGCCTTCAGCTGCTCGAACGCCAGGCGGAGCGCGCCGAGCCCGCGCGGCTCCATCGTCTCGACGTACAGCTGGAGGTCGCCGCGTGCAGGATAGAGCCCGACGCGAGCCCAGACGATCACGTCCATGCCGTCGGCGGGCCGGAACGGCAGGAAGCGCGCGGCGCTGCGGAACATCGCCGCCCGCAGCTGCGCGTCCCCGTCCTTCAGCGTGAAGTAGAGGTGCCCGGACGACGGCACCCGCAGCCCCGAGATCTCGCCCGCGACCCAGACCGAGCCGACCTCACGCTCGAGCGTGCCCTGCAGCAGCCCGGCGAGCTCGCCGACCGACAGGACGCGAGGAGCCGGACGGCTCACCCGTCGCGCTTCGCGACGAAGGTCTTGAAGACCTGCCAGCTCTTCAGAAGCTCGAGGGCACGGTCGAGCTGCGGGTCCTTGCCGAGCTCACCCTCGCGTAGGTCCGGGTTCTCCGCCGGCGTCGTGTCGATCGGCACGAGCTGGCCGTCGGGACCCCCCGCGTCGCCACCGATGACGGCGCCGGGATCGGTCTCGCCGTCGGGGCGCTCGAGGTGGCGCGGCAGGTTCGACTCGCGCACGCCGCGGTCGATGGCCGCCAGCTGGGCGCCCTGTTCCATCGTGATGTCTGGCACGATGCCGGTCGCCTGGATGGAGCGGCCGTTCGGCGTGTAGTAGCGCGCGGTCGTGAGGCGCAGCGCCGACGAGTCGTCGAGCGGCAGGATGGTCTGCACCGAGCCCTTGCCGAAGGTGGTGGTGCCGAGGACGAGCGCGCGCTTGTGGTCCTGAAGGGCGCCGGCGACGATCTCCGAGGCGCTCGCCGAGCCGCCGTTCACGAGCACGACCATCGGGAAGTTCGCGAACGTCGACGCCTTGTGCGCGAAGTACTTCTGCTTCTGGTTCTCGAGCCGGCCGTCGGTGTAGACGATCATGCCCGAGTCGAGGAACAGGTCACTCACCTTGACGGCCTGCTGCAGGAGACCGCCCGGGTTGTTGCGCAGGTCGAGCACTAGGCCCTGGAGGCCGCCGGTCTCGCGATCGAGGTCGCGCAGCGCCCTCGCGACGTCGTCGTCGGTGCGCTCCTGGAACTGCGTGATGCGGATGTAGCCGTAGCCGCCCTCGAGGACCCGCGCCTTGACGCTCTGGATCTTGATGACCTCGCGGGTGAGCGTGGCATCGAACAGCTGCTGCGGCTCCTCGCGCTTGATGGTGAGCTTCACCTTGGTGTTCTTCGGCCCGCGCATCTTCTTGACCGCGTCGACAAGGGACATATCCTTCGTGAACTCGCCGTCGATCTTGAGGATGACGTCCTGCGGCTTGATGCCGGCCCGCCAGGCGGGCGTGTCCTCGATGGGGGCGACGACCGTCAGCATGCCGTTGCGGTTCGTGATCTCGATGCCGAGGCCGCCGAAGCTGCCCTTGGTCTCGACCTGGAGCTCCTTGTAGAGCTCGGGCGTCAGGTAGGCGCTGTGCGGGTCGAGCGCCGTCAGCATGCCGTTGATGGCGCCTTCGACGAGGCGCTTCGTGTCGACGTCCTCGACGTAGTTCTTCTGGATGATGGCGAGGACGTTGGTGAACGCCTCCAGCTCCTCGTAGGCGTCGCGCGGCGACGACGCGCCGGCGACCCTCTCCGCTCCGCGTCCGCCCGAAAGGAGCACCGCCAGCAGCACACCCAGCGGAACCGCCAGCGCCAGACCCCTGCGTCGATTGCCGTTCATCCGAACCTCGCGATGCGCGTCACTATACGCGTGCCATTCGATAGAGGAAAACCCGTCTTCACGGCGTGCCCGTGTCCGGACCGCCGGCGGCGAGAAGACGCTCAAGAGCCACCACCTGCTCGGGGGCGTCCCAGTTGCGCGGCCCGATGACGCGCTCGGCGATGCGTCCGTCACGGTCGACGATGAAGGTCTCGGGGTAGCCCCAGACGCCGTAGGCACTGCCCACCTGGTGCTCCGGGTCGATCAGCACCGGGAACGTCAGCCCGAGCCCCCGGACGAACGGCTCGACGACCGCCCTGCCGCCGTCGTCCTGGCTGACGGCGAGGAGCACGAGGCCCTGCGGGCCGAGGCGCCGGTGGAGCCGCTCCATCGACGGCATCTCCTCGCGACACGGTGGACACCAGGTGGTCCACAGGTTCACGAGCACGACCTTGCCACGGAGGGCCGAGAGCCGCACCGCCTGGCCCGCCAGGTCGGGCACCGAGAAGTCGGGGGCAAGCCCGGGCGACCGTCGCGACGCCGCGATCAGCACGCCCGCCGCGACCACCCCGATGGCGACGGTCGTGAGCGCGATCCTCAGGCCGCGGCGGTCCGCCATCGTCTCTGGAGCCGGAGCAGCTGCGCCGTGCCGAGCACGATGAGGCCGATGCTGGTCCACTGCGCCGCCGTGAGCCCGAGCCCCACGACGGGGTTGATGCGCAGGAACTCGACCGCAAAGCGCGCGCCGCTGGCGAGGATCAGGTACCAGGCGATCTGGCTGCCGTCGGGATGCGGTTCCCGCCGGCGCCGCCACAGGAAGGCGAAGACCGCCAGGTAGGCGAGCGTCTCGTAGATCGGCGTCGGGTGCACGTAGACGTCGGCGGGCCACACGGTCTGGCCGTCGGCGCCGCAGCGCGCCGGCGGGATGCCGCACACGACCGCGTACGGATACCGCATGCCCCAGGGCGCCGTGGTGACCGCCCCCCAGTCGCCGTCACCCGAGAGCTGGCAACCGACGCGGCCGATCGCCTGCCCCAGCACGAGCGCCGGCGCGGCGGCGTCGGCGCCCTGCATCCACGGGATGCCGTGGCGGCGGAAGAGCAGCGTCACCGCGAGCGCGCCGCCGACGAGCCCGCCGTAGAAGACGAAGCCGCTGCCGGTGAAGAGGAAGCCGATCGGGTCGCGCACGAAGGCGGGCCAGTCCTCGAGCACGAGCCACACCCGCGCGCCGACGAGGCTGCCGACCGCCGCCCACACGATCACCGACGACGCCAGCTCGGGATCGAAGCCCTTGCGCCCGAACTCGCGCTGGAGAACCTGCGCGCCGGCGAGGAAGGCGAGCGCGAGCATCACGCCGAAGATATGGATCGGCAGCGGCCCGATGTGGAGGTTGTCCGGGAACATCCGGGAGAGCGCGCATCCTAGCCGAGGCTCTCCGCCGCCGCCACTCGCGGCCGCCCCTCGCGCGTCCGGGATGATCGTGCTTAAACGCGGCGCGTGCGGGCGGTCGTGCAACGCGTGCGCGAAGCGAGCGTCGCGGTCGACGGCGAGGTCGTGGGCGCGATCGGACACGGCCTCTGCGTGCTGCTCGGCGTCGGCACGGCGGACGCCGACGGCGACGCCGAGCGGCTGTCGCGCAAGATCGTCGGCCTGCGCGTCTTCGAGGACGACGCCGGGCAGATGAACCGCGCGCTCGCCGATGTCGGCGGGGGGATGCTCGTGGTGTCGCAGTTCACGCTCTACGGCGACTGCCGCCGGGGACGACGACCGTCGTTCACCGCGGCCGCGCCTCCCGCCCAGGCGGAGGCGCTGTACGAGCGCTTCGTCGCGCACGCGCGCGCCGAGGGCGTCGCCGTCGAGACCGGCCGCTTCCGCACCCACATGCGGGTGGCGCTCGTGAACGACGGCCCGGTGACGCTGCTGCTCGAGAGCGGAGAGCTGGGCTGAGATGGCGCGCGCCGGCTTCACCGCGATCCACGCGGGACGCATCCGCTTCGGCCGCGACGGCCAGTGGTACTGCGACGACGAGCGCATCCCGAACGCCGCCATCTGTCGGCTCTACGCCCGCGCCATGACGGTCGGCGACGACGGCGTCGCCCGCCTCGAGCTGGGCGAGGACCGCGCCCAGGTCGAGATCGAGGACACGCCCTGGGTCGTCACCACCATCGACGACGCCCCGGACGGCGGCATCCGCCTCCACCTCAACGACGAAACCGAGGAGCCGCTCGACGCCGGCACGCTGCGCGTCGGGCCCGACAACGTCCTCTACGCGCGCGTGAAGGACGGCCGCGTCGAAGCCCGCTTCCTGCGTAAGGCCTACTACGCGCTCATGCGTCGCGCCGAGCCGGGCGCGGCCGACGGCGACGCCGTGCTGCGCGTCGGCACGCGCCGCGTGCCGCTGCGCGCGCCGGGAGCCTGAGCGCGTGCACGTGGTGCTCGTGGAACCCGAGATCCCGCCCAACACCGGCTCCATCGGCCGGTTGTGCGTCGCAACCGACACGCCGCTGCACCTCGTCGAGCCGCTCGGCTTCATGATCGACGACAAGCACGTGCGCCGCGCCGGGCTCGACTACTGGCCGCACGTCCGGCTGCACCTGCACCACGACTGGATCGCGTTCGAGGCCGACCGCCCGAGGGGCCGCCTCCTCTGCTTCGCCGCGCGGGCGCCACGCTCCTACCTCGAGGTGCGCTACCGCGCCGACGACCTCCTCGTCTTCGGCGGCGAGAGCCACGGCCTGCCGCCTGCCATCCGTGACGCCCACGCCGACGCCCTCGTCGGCATCCCGATCGACAGCCCGCACGTCCGCAGCCTGAACCTCGCGACCGCGGTCGCCATCGCCCTCTACGAGGCCCGCCGCCAGCTCGCCGCCTGATGCGCCGATCCCTCGCCGTCGTCGCTCTCGCCCTCGCCGCCGCGTGCACCGCCCTGCCGCGTGCGCGCGAGCTCGGCTTCCACGCCTCCGACGCCGACGCCGGCCTCACCCGGCTCGTACACGGCAGCTTCGTGGTCGATCTCGCCGGCGAGCGGCTGCTCGTCGACCCATGGTTCAACTCCGGCCTGCTCACGCGCCAGAGCGAGCCGCTTGGCCTGGTGCCGTCGCAGCTGCCGGCGGTGGCCGCCGTGCTCGTCACCGACGACGCCACCGAGCACCTCGACGCGAGCGCGCTCGGCGAGCTCGCGGCGAAGACGCCGCGCGCGATCGTCCCCGCGTCGCTCGCGCGACGTCTCCAGCGCCTCGGCTTTCGCGAGGTGACGCCGCTCGTCGCCTGGGAGAGCACGACGGTCGGCGACGTGCGCGTGACCGGCGTCCCGTCGGGCCAGGGCGAGGCCGCGCTCGGCTACGTCCTCGAGGGCGCCGGCGCCAGCCTCTACTTCGTCGGCGACGCGCCCTGGTTCCCGGCGCTGCACGAGATCGCCGCTCGGTTTCCACGCCTCTCGGTCGCGGTGCTGCCGATCGGCGGCAAGCGCACCGTCGGCCTCCGCCGCACGATGGACCCCGAGCAGGCGGCCGACGCCGCCAAGCTCCTCGCCCCGCAGCGCATCGTCCCCGCCCAGTACGGTGCCAGCAGCGTCCCGCCGCTGGTCTTGTACGCCGACGATCCCGTCGGCGCGTTCCGCCAGGCCCTCCGCCGTGACGGCATCCCGCCCGACCGCCTCCTCGTCCTCGATCCCGGCGAAAGCTGGCACTGGCTGCGGCCCGCAGCCACCGCACGCCGGACGCCCGACTGAATCGGGCGGCGGTCTCGCCGGCCCGCGCACGCCGCCGACGCCCTCGCCCCCCCGGAGCGAGCGGCCGTCAGAACTCGACGACCGTCTTCACCCCCGGCTCGAGCCGGATCGAGTCCGCGAAGCGGATCAGCCGCTCGCCGAGCGACATGACGACCGACGTCGTGCGCAGCCCGCCGCCGAAGAAGCGGACCCCGCGCATCAGCGCCCCGTCGGTGACGCCGGTCGCGACGAAGAGGATCTCCGGCCCGGGGGCCAGGTCCATCTCGGTGTAGACCCGCTTCACGTCGGTGATGCCCATCTTGCGCATGCGCTCCTCCTGACCGGGCTTGGTCGGGACGAGACGCCCGCGCATGCCGCCGCCGAGACAGCGCAGCGCGGCGGCGACGAGCACGCCCTCGGGCGCGCCGCCGATGCCCATGACGGCGTGGACGTTGGTGCCGCGCACGGCCGCCGTGATGCCGGCCGACAGGTCGCCGTCGCCGATCAGCCGGATGCGTGCGCCGGCGGCGCGGATGTCGGCGATCAGCTGCGCGTGGCGCTCGCGGTCGAGCACGATGACGACGAGGTCGTCGACGTCGCGCCCGAGTGCCTTGGCGATGTTCTGGAGATTGGTCGCGACCGGGGCGTCGATGTCGATGACGTCCTTCGCCGCCGGCCCGACGCAGATCTTCTCCATGTAGCAGTCGGGCGCGTGCAGCAGCCCGCCGCGGTTCGACGCCGCGAGCACCGCGATGGCACCCGGGGCGCCGGTGGCGCAGAGGTTCGTGCCCTCGAGCGGGTCGACGGCGATGTCGACCTCGATGTCGCTGTCGTCCCAGCGGCCGACCTTCTCGCCGATGAACAGCATCGGCGCCTCGTCGCGCTCGCCCTCGCCGATCACGACGGTCCCCCGCATCTGCAGGCGGTCCATCGCCTTGCGCATCGCCTCCACGGCCACGTGGTCGGAATGCTTGCGCTTTCCCTGCCCCATCGTGCGGGCAGCGTCGACGGCGGCTTCCTCGCACACGCGCAGGAAGTCCCGAGACAGCGTCTCCAGGCTCATGCAGTTCCCCCCTGAGTGCGCCGGTCGGCTACTTGCCGGCGTAGATGTCCATCACGTCGCGCAGGAAGACGAGCGCGTCGTCCTTCTTCCGCTGGAACGAGTTGCGGCCGATGATCGAGCCGAAGCCGCCGCCGGCGTTGATGGCGCGGATCTCGTCCATCACCGCCGACGTCTCCTTCGCCTCGCCGCCCGAGAAGATGACGATGCGACGGCCGCCGAACGACGCCTGCACCACGTGCTTCACGCGGTCGGTGAGCGTGGAGACCGGGATCTGCTCCTTCTCGTAGACCTTGCGCGCGGCGTCCTGCTCGATGTGCGCCGTCGGCGGCTTCACCTTCACGACGTGCGCGCCGAGCTGGCAGGCGATCTGGGCCGCGTAGGCGACGACGTCGATCGCGGTCTCGCCCTGCTTCGAGAGGCTCGAGCCGCGCGGATACGACCACACGACGACGGCGAGGCCCTTGCGCTTGGCCTCCTCGGTCAGCTCCTTCAGCTCCTCGACCATGACGTTGCGCAGCTCGGAGCCGGGATAGATCGTGAAGCCGATGGCGACGCAGCCGATGCGCACGGCCTCGTCGACGCTGCCGGTGATCGCCGAGCACGGCTCGCCCTGCGAGAGCGAGTCGGAGCTGTTCACCTTCATGATGAGCGGGATGTCGCCCGCGAACTCGGCGGCGCCGGCCTCGAGGAAGCCGAGCGGCGCGGCGTAGGCGTTGCAACCCGCCGCGATGCCGAGCTCGAAGTGGTAGCGCGGGTCGTAGCCGGCCGGGTTGGGCGCGAAGGACCGCGCCGGACCGTGCTCGTAGCCCTGGTCGACCGGCAGGATGACCATCTTGCCGCTCCCGCCGAGCCGGCCGTGGTTCAGCATGCGCGCCAGGTTGGTGAGCGTTCCGGGGTTGTCGCTCCCGTACCAGCTCAGGATCTCGCGAACTCGCTCCTTCATTTCCCGGTCCCCTTTCCCCGACGTCCGTGTTTCCCCCCGGGGTCGCCTCGGCCCCGTCGAGCAAGGCCGATGCCAGACCCGATCAGTTATCGTCCGAGCGGGGCGAGTGGCAAGCTCGGCGCGCCGGCCGCAGCGCGCTGCTCAGCCGCGGCCGCAGCGGCCGCCGCCGCAATCGGGGCGACCGCAGTGGTCGGCCTCGCCCCAGGAGGCGTATCCCGCGGCGTCCAGCCCCTCTTCGGGCACCCAGCGCACCAGCTCCGGGTCGATCTCGGCGTCGCAGTGGATGCAACGCGAGCGCTCGGCACCGGCCTCGTCGAGGCCGATCCAGACGACGACGTCACGCCCGCAGGGCATGCAGCGGGTCATGGGAATGGCACCGTCGGTCATCGATCCTGCTCCACCAGGCCGCCGAGCCCGAGGGCCTCGAGCTCGGCCCGCATGCGGGTGCGGTGGGTGGCCGACCAGTAGAGACGCCCGCAGCGGGGGCAGGCGTGAAAGGTCGCTTGCGTCTGCCAGACGTAGTCCGGCACCCGCGCGCGGGCCTGGTCCCGCGCGATCGGCTCCACGAGGCGGTTGCAGAGGAGGCAGCGGCGCAGGAAGTCGCGGCCGTCGAGCGACACCGCCGCTGCGACCTGCTGGAGCTGCTCGCGCAGGTGATCGCTGGCGATGAACACCAACGGCGGCAGCGGCGTCTCGCGACGCAGCCGGGTGTCGCGGGTCAGCACCCAGCGGTGCTCGGCCCTCGCCAGGCGCAGCAGCGAGCGCCCGCGCAGGTGCGGCCCGTAGGCGACGTCGTGGCCGAGCACGCGCAGCCAGCGCGCCAGGCGTCCGAGCATACGGTCGACGGCGAAGGTCGCCGGCGGGCCGCCCGGATCGGCGGCGACGTGCGGCTGCGACGCCGGGCCCATGCCCCGAGCTGTATCAGCCCGGCAGGTCGTCCGGCGAGAGGGCGCGGACCTGTGCGAACGGATCGCCCTTGCCGTTCGCGGCCGCCACGAGCGCACGCAGCGCCGGACCGGGATCGCTCTCGCCCGGCGCCAGCGCCTCGAAGGCGTCGAGGTCGGTGACGTAGAGCAGCGCGCCGAGGAGGCGCGCGTTGTTGGGCGGCACGAGCTCGGTCGCGCGCCCCGCCCGCTGCGCCTCCAGCGCACGGCCGGCGCGCAGCGCCAGACGTGCGCGGACGCGCTCGCGCTCCGCCTCGGGCGGGTCGGCCGCGTAGAGGCGTCGCAGCTTGGCCGCGAGGCGGCCGAGCACGACGCCGCGGGCCTGCGTCGCGCGCCACGCCTCGCGCGCGCGGGCGCAGCGGGCGGGGTCGGCGCCGGGGCCGTCGCAGAAGAAAGCGACGGCGCCGCGATGACCGGCGAAGGTGGCGGCCGACTCGTTGAAGGCCGGCTCGCCGGGCACGTACAGCGTCGCGTGGAAGAGCTCGTGCAGCACCGTCTCGACGACCCCTTCCGGGCTGGCCTCGGCGGTGCTCGACAGCAGCGGATCCGCGAACCAGCCGAGCGTGCTGAACGCGATCGCCGGCCGCACGTCGACGTCGAGGCCGCGCGCGGCGAGGCGATCCCCCGCCGCCTCCGCGTCGGCGACGTCGAAGAAGCCGCGATAGGGCACCCGTCCCGCCACCGGATACCACCAGGTGTGCGACTCGAGCCGGTCGCGCCGCGCCGCCTGGAGGACGTGCACGACGCCGCGGTCGTCGACCTCCGCGAAGGTGCCGTAGCTCTGGCCGACGCGGAACCCGAGGCGCTCGTCGGCGAAGGCGCGGGCCGCGAGCACGAGCTCGAAGCGCTCGCGCAGCGCCGGATCGAGGTCGGAGCGCGCGAGCAGGTCGGGAATGGGCTCGCGGCGCCACAGGATGCGCGCCTCCTCCCAGCCGAGACGCGCGACGTAGAGCGGCTGGCCGCAGCCCGCGACGACGACGAGCACGCCGATCAGGAAGGCGAGCCGGGGGGCGCGACGGCGGAGCACGACGCTCCCGCGTGCCACGCCGCGCTCCCACCCGCAACACACCCGCCGCTTCCGACCGTTCGGCTGCTGCGCACCGCCGCGACCTTGGCGGCGCGCAGCGGGC
The DNA here is from genome assembly GCA_026129405.1 of bacterium. Taxonomy (NCBI): domain Bacteria; species bacterium. Next base: position 42,916 of record JAHCID010000005.1, on the reverse strand, counting down.
CGGCCAGGCTCGGCGTTCGTGTCCGACGCACCGCACGCCGCGTGCAGCGCGCCGTCGCGCCCACCAACGCCACCGCTCTCGACCTGCGCCTCCTGTTGGCAAGTGCGACGCTCCCACGCACCGTCGCGCTGATTGCGCCGCTGCTCGTCGCGGGCATGTTGCTCGCGGTTCGGCTGCCGCACCCCCTGCCGCGCGTTCCACGCGCCGAGACACGTGCCGCCTTCGCCGCCGCACGTCTGGCGCTGGGGACCGACGTGGGGCAAGTCCCTTCCCGCATGCCGCCGTCCGACCCCGGCGCCGAGGAGCCGACGCTGATCCTCCTCCCGGTTCTGCTCGCCGCGCTGGTCTTCTGGCCGACGCCGGCGCAGTTCTTCTACCGGGAGGACCTCTATCACCTGTATCGCGCGGTGAATCAGCCGTGGCCCGCGTTGCTGCTCCAGCAGCACGCCGGCCACCTGTACTCCGCGTTCAGCGCGCTGGTGGTCGCCTGCCACGCGCTCTTCGGCATGCGCGCGGACGGTTGGTTCGCCGTCCTCCTCGCGCTGCACCTGGTGAACGTCCTCCTCCTCTTCCGTCTGCTGCGCCGGACGACGGGCAGCCCGCAGCTCGCCTGCCTCGGCGCGCTCGGCTGGGCCGTCGCGCCGATGCATGCGGAAGCCATGACCTGGTTCGTGATGAGCGGCCACGTCCTCGCCACGACGTGCATCCTCGGCGTCCTCGCCAGCCTCGTCGCGTCTGCCGGGCGCCCGCCCGGGATCGCCCGCGGTCTCGCCTGGATCCTGAGCCTCCTCGTGGCATCGACCGCGAACGGCGCCGGGACGGCGGCCGCGCTCGGCCTGCCGTTCGCGGCCTGGCTCCTGCTGCCACCCGGGGCGGCCCGGCGCTGGTCCGTCGCCGTGCTCGCGACGGCCTGGCTGCCCATCGTCACCGTCATGCTCGCGAGCCGGGCGGCAGGGCATCTCCCCGGCATCGTGCCCGGGTTCACGTCCGGGCTCCCTCCTCCGAAGCACTGGCCGGCGAGCCTGCGCCTCTTCAGCGAGCTGTTGCGCCATGGCGTGACCGGGCCGCTGGTCGGGCTCGCATTGCCCCATCCGTCCCCGCGCGTCGCCTGGCTCGTCGCGCTCGCCTGGCTCGCGGCCGGCGCCGGCGCGCTGCGCATGGCCGCGAGCTCGGCGCGCCGGACGACGGCCGGGCTCCTCGTCGTAGCCCTGGCCGTCTACGGGGTGACCGCGCTGGCGCGCGGCGGCCTCTACGCGCTCCTCGCCCGCGTCGCCGGCGAAGGCGGCGCCCTCGCGCGCTACCACTACCTCGGCACGGCGCTCCTCGTCGCGGTCACCTGCCAGATCGTCGCCCTCCTGCTGTGCCGGTGGCCGCTGCCGCGGCCCGTGTTGCGCGCGGCGCCGTTCGCCGCCACCGCGGTGCTGCTGCTCGCGTGGAGCCTCACCTCGTGGCGGCTCGATCACCGCGAGATCGCCCGCGACCACCTGGCGAGGATGCATCGCCAGATCGAGGCGGCGGCGATCGCCGCGGCGCCGCCGGGCGGGATCGCCCTGCTGACGAATCAGCCTACGCCGGGGCTCGGGGGCCTCATGGGGCAAGCCGCCTTCCCCGGATGGGCCGCCGTCCTGGCGCTCACCGAGCCGGACGGCGAGATCGCCGGCCGGCACGTGCTCCTCGTCGAGCCCGACGTGACCGCGCGACTGCTCGCGGCCACGGGACGCCGCACCGCCGGCATCGTCGTCGTGCCCTGATCACGGCCGCGCGGCGGCCACGACGGGGCCGCCGGCGGTCGCCGCGTACTGGAGCCGGTAGAGCTTCGCATAGATGCCGCCGCGCGCGAGTAGCGCGGCATGGGGTCCCTCCTCCCGCAGCTCGCCCTTGTGGAAGACGAGGATGCGGTCGGCGTGCTCGATCGTGGAGAGCCGATGCGCGATGACGAGCGCCGTCCGTCCCGCGAGCAGCTTCTCGAGCGCATCCTGGATCAGCCACTCCGTCTCCGGATCGACGCTGGAGGTCGCCTCGTCCAGGACGAGGACGTCGGGCGCGTGGGCGAGCGCGCGCGCGAAGGCCAGGAGCTGGCGTTGCCCGCCGGACAGGTTGCTGCCGCGCTCGCGCACGTGCGCGTCGTAGCCGCCGAGACGCTGGACGAAGCCGTCGGCGTTGACGTGCCGCGCCGCCGTCTCGACCCGCGCGCGGTCGATGTCCGGGTGCCCCATCGACACGTTCTCGTGCACGGTGCCGCTGAAGAGGAACACGTCCTGGAGCACGACGGCGATGCGCCGGCGCAGCGCCGCCGTGTCCCACTCGCGCACGTCGATGCCGTCGACGAGGATGCGGCCGCGCTGCACGTCGTACAGGCGATCGAGGAGCTTGATGCAGGTGGTCTTGCCCGACCCCGTCGCGCCCACCAGGGCGACGTGCTCGCCGGGCGCGATGCGGAACGAGACGTCGTGCAGCACCCAGTCCTCGCCCCGGTAGGCGAACCACACGTGGTCGAAGACGATCTCGCCGCTGCGGTCGGCGGCGACGCGCCCGTGCGCCGGTGCCGGCTCCGTCGGCTGATCGAGGAGCGCGAAGATGCGCTCGGCCGCCGTCATCGACGACTGCATCACGGCGTACTTCGCGCTGAAGTCGCGAATCGGCACGAAGAACCGCTGGATGTACTGGATGAACGCGACCAGCGTGCCGACGTCGGCCAGCGACGCCTGGTGGAGCCCGGCGCCGGCGAGGAGCATGAGCGCGATCGACACGGTGCTCACCGCCTCGACCAGCGAGAAGAGCGCGGCCTCGTACTTGTTCGAGGCGTGGTTCGAGACGCGGTGATCGTCGTTGAGGCGGTCGAACTCGGCGAAGGTGCGCGCCTCGCGGGCCGACAGCGCGACCACGGCCATCCCCGAGATCGCCTCCTGGAGGAAGCCGTTGATGCGGGCGATGCGCTCGCGGATCTCGCGGTAGGTGCGCCGCGCCGCGCGACGGAAGAAGTCGATCGCCAGCGCCATCACCGGCATGAGCGCCAGGCTCACCAGGGCGAGGCGCCAGTTGATCCACAGCATGAACGCGGTGATGCCGAGGAGCTTCAGCACGTCGAGCGCGATGGTCATGGCGCCCGCCGCGAACATCTCCGTCAGCACGTCGACGTCGGTGGTGACGCGGGAGACGACCTTGCCCACGGGGTTGGTGTCGAAGAACCGCATCGGGAAGCGCTGGAGGCGCGCGAAGGTGGCGGTGCGCAGGTCGGCGAGGCTCTTCTGCGCCACGACCATCGTCAGGTACGACTGCCAGTAGAGCGACACGAGCTCGCCGACCAGCGCGCCCGCGTAGACGAGGCCGAGGTGCTGGAGGCGCGCGACCTCGCCCGCCTGTACGGCGTCGATGCCGAGCTTCATGAGGTACGGCTGCACCTCGCTGAAGAGCTGATTCACCGGCGACAGCAGCAGCGCGACCCAGAACGTGCCGCGGTAGGGGCGCACGAAGTCCCACAGCCGCCAGAGGAGCCGGCCGTCGTACGCCTTGCCGGCCGGCTCGGTGTCCGCGCCGTCGCTCAGACGGCCTCCAGCTCGGTCTCGAGCGACTGCTGGCGGAACAGGTCGGCGTAGACGCCGCCGCGCGCGAGCAGCGCGTCGTGCTCGCCCACCTCGACGACGCGGCCGTGGTCGAGGACGACGATGAGGTCCGCTTCCTTCACGGTCGTCAGGCGGTGCGCCACCAGCACCGTCGTGCGGCTGGCGAAGAAGTCGCGCAGACGGTCGAGGATCTCGCGCTCGGTCGAGGCGTCGACCATCGACAGCGCGTCGTCGAGGACGAGGATCTCGGGGCGTGCCGCGAGCACCCGCGCCAGGGTCACGCGCTGCTTCTGCCCGCCCGAGAGCGTGATGCCACGCTCGCCGACGATGGTGTCGAGGCCGCGCGGCATCTCCGCGAGGTCGCGCCGCAGCCCCGCCGCCTCCACGGCCCAGGCGACGCGGGCGGCACGGGCGCGCTCGTCGCCGGCGGCGCCGTTGGGGACGACGTCGAGCGCGAAGCCGACGTTGTCGCGGATCGAGCGCGAGAACAGGAACGGGTCCTGCGGGACGAGCCCGACGTGGCGGCGCAGCCAGGCGAGCGGCAGGTCGCGCACGTCGCGCCCGTCGATCTCGACCCGTCCGGCGTCGACGTCGAACAGCCGTGCCATCAGCTGCACCAGCGCCGTCTTCCCCGACCCGGTGCGGCCGACGATCGCGACCGTGCGTCCCGCCGGGATCTCGAGGTCGACGCCGTCGAGCGCGGGCGGGACGTGCGCGCCCGTCCCCGGATGCCGGAACGTGACGCCGCGGAAGGCGATCGTGCCCGCCCCGCCCGCGGGGACCGGGGCGTCGGGCCGGCTCGCGATCGCCGGCGCCACGGCGAGGATCTCCTCCAGCCGCTGCATGGCCGCCCGCCCGCGCTGGAGCACCGACAGCATCCAGCCGAGCGCCATGGTCGGCCACGCGAGCAGCCCGAGGTAGCCGATGAAGGCGACGAGGTCGCCGATCGTGAGTCGGCCCCGGGCGACGTGCGTGCCCCCGTACCACAGGACGACCAGCACACCGACGCTGCTCACCGAGCTCATCACCGGCCCGATGATGCCGCGCACGCGCGCCAGCCTGAGGCTCGCGTCCTTGAAGCGCGCGTTGATGGCGCCGAACGCCGCCTCCTCGTGCGGCTCGCAGGCGTACGCCTTCACGACGTGGATGCCGGCGAGGTTCTCCTGCACGCGGCTGGAGAGCTCGGCGAGCCCCTCCTGCACCCGCAGCGTCCGCTCCATGAGGATGCCGCTGCTCCGCTTCACGGCGTAGAGCGCGAGCGGATAGACCGCCAGCGCCGCGAGCGTGAGCGGTGGGTCGATGGAGAGCATGATCCCGAGCCCATAGAGGTAGTAGACGGGCGTGTTGATGAAGTTGAGGATGCCTGGACCGAGGAGCATGCGGACGGCGCTCACGTCGTTCACGAGCCGCGACATGAGATCGCCGGTGCGCCACTGCTGGTAGAAGGCCAGCGGCAGCGTCTCCAGGTGCGCGAAGAGGTCGTTGCGCAGGTCGAACTCGACGTCGCGCCCCACGTTGAAGATCATGAAACGCGAGAAGGTTCGCGCCACCGCCTGGACGAGGGCGACGACCACGATGAGCCCGAGCGTCGGGGCCACCGCGCGCAGCGGCGCGCCGCGCTGTACGTCGTCGACCACGACCTTCAGCAGCCACGGGGTGGCCATGGCCAGGCTCGTCGCCGCCAGCAGGCAGGCGATGCCGCCGGCCAGCCGCCCGCGGTACCGGCCGACGTACGCCCACAGTCGGGACATCCCCCGAGTTGTACCGATCGGGGAAGAGCCGACGCAACGTCGCGCGACGCCGCTCCGCGGCGGCGCTACGCGGGTACGCGCGCGACGGCGAGCAGCGACATGCCGACGGGCGGCCCGAACCGCCGCTCGACGCGCAACCAGGGGACGAGCCAGTCGTTGATGCGCGCCTGGAAGCCGGGCACCGTTCGCCGCCGCAGCACCCGCGCGTTCAGGAACCACCCGGGTACGCCGATCATGTTGAAGTAGCTGAGATGCTCGACGCGCAGTCCCGCCGCCTCGAGCCGGCCCGCGATCTCGTCGCGATCGTAGCGACGGTGGTGATGGATGGCGCGATCGATCGAGCCGTAGAGCGGCCGCAGGGCCGGAACGATCAGCACCACGCGGCCGCCGGGCTCGAGCATGTCGCGCATCGCACGCAGCGCCGCCGCGTCGTCCTCGATGTGCTCGAGCACGTTCGAGCACACCACCGTGTCGAACCCCTGCCGGGGCATGCCGCCCTGCGCGAGCTGAGCGAGGTCCAGCCGGCGGATCTCGACGTTGGGCTGGTCCGCGAACATGCGCTGGAGCATCTCGACGTACTCGGGATCCAGCTCGGTCGAGACCACACGCTGCCGCTTGGTGAGGAAGCGGGTGAGGAGCCCCGTCCCCGCCCCCACCTCGAGCACGCGCTCCCCGACCCACGGCGCCATCAGGTCCCAGAGGAAGGCGTTGTAGCGCCGCAGCACCTCGACCCGGCGCAGCGTCGTGAAGCCGGCGTCCTCGCGGCCGATGTCCGGCACCACGGCGAAGCGCAGGATCGTCCACACCGCGGCGACGGCGTCCTTCCATCCGATCTTCTTTCCTTCGCCGTAGCCGCGGCCGTAGTACGCGATCGGCACCTCGTAGATGCGGCAGCGCAGGCGGGCGAGCTTGGCCGTGATCTCGGGCTCGAAGCCGAAGCGGTTCGAGCGCAGCGGGACGCCGCGCAGGACGTCGGCCCGGATCGCCTTGTAGCACGTCTCCATGTCCGTGAGGTTGAGATTGGTGCAGGCGTTCGAGAGCAGCGTGAGCAGGCGATTGCCGACGGTGTGCCAGAAGAGCAGGACGCGACGCGGGCTGCCGACGAAGCGCGAGCCGAACACGGCGTCGGCGTGCCCTTCGACGATCGGCTGGAGCAGGCGCGGGTACTCGTTCGGGTCGTATTCGAGGTCGGCGTCCTGGATGATCACCACGCCGCCGGTCACGTGCGCCACGCCGGTGCGGATCGCGGCGCCCTTTCCCTGGTTCACGTCGTGGCGCAGGAAGACGATGCGCGCGTCGGGGGTGTCGGGCGTCTCGGCGCGGAAGGCGGCGAGCGCCGCCGCCGTGCCGTCGCTCGAGCAATCGTCGACGACGATCAGCTCCTTCGGGATCGGCACCGCGAGCACGCGGTCGAGAAGCGTCCGAACCGTCCCCGCCTCGTTGTAGACGGGAACGATCACCGACAGGCGCAGGCCGGACATCGCGCCGCCGTCGTCGCCCCTCGCCGCCGGAGTCTCGCGCCGCGCGTCAGCCACCGAACATCCGGGCCCAGACGGCGACGAGATCGCCGACGCTGCGATAGCCGGGCAGCGACCAGGCCACCCACAGAACGGCCGCCATGGCGAGCGCCAGCAGGGCGCCGCCGACGCGCGCGACCGGTCCCCCGGCGAAGCCGGCGAGCCGCGGCGCCGCCGCACGCGTCACCAGCAGCAGCAGCGCCCCGACGAGCCCCCAGACGACGAAGCCGGCCGCGGCGGGAGGCGCAAAGAGCGCGGGGCCGAGCACCTTCATCGGCAGCCATGCGTGCCAGAGCGCGCTCAGGAGGAAGACCGCGAGCACGGCCGCGACGCCGCCGCCGAGCGGGACGAAGACGAAGCGGTGCACCCAGTCGTGGAACGGCGCCAGCCAGCGGCGCCAGAAGTCGGCGGGGCCCGCGAGCTGCCACGGGCGGCGGAACATGGCGGGGACCGGCGTGTCCGCCAGCAGGCCGAGCCCACGGGCGACGTGTCCCACGCCGGCGGCCATGAGCCCGACGTTGGCGACCAGCCCGAGCGCCCACAGCCACAGCATCGGCCGCGAGACGTCGGCGCCCCGCGTCGCGAAGACGTCGCCGGTGCGCGTGCCGAAGAGCAGCGGGCCTGCCACCATCTCGGCCGCGCCGAGCGCGACGAGACCGAGCCCCGCCGCGCCCGCGCCCAGACGCTGCCCGAGCCCGGCCCACGTCGTCGGCACGTGCCCTCCCGGCGTGTGCCGCGCGGCGAACGACGCCGGGGTCTCGACGGGCCCCGCTTGCACGGTCGGGAAGGCGAACAGCGCGAGGAGGTATTCGCGCAGCGCACGCCCCGCCGGCGGCACCTCGACGGCATAGGCCCAGAGCCGGAGCAGGACGACCTGGGTGGCGAGCGCGAGGAAGAGCCGCTGGTCGAACGCCTCGCCGAACACGCCTTCGAACGGTAGGGCGAGCGGCGCCGCCACCACGATCAGGCACAGGACGACGGCGGCGAGAAGTGCCGGCCGGCGCGGCAGCGCGTCGACGACGAGATGGAAGACGACGGCGAAGGCGAGCGCCCCGCCCGCGAGCGCCGGCCCGACCATGCCGACGACGACGGCGAGGCTCACGACGAGCAGCACGCCGTCGCGGCCGCCCGGCGGCAGGAGCGCCGCGATCCAGCACACGAACGCCGCCAGCAGCGCGAAGGTGATGAAGCGTGCGACGGGGCCCTGCCGCATCTCCCAGAGTCGGGCCAGCAGCGCGCCCGGCACCTCCGCCAGGTCCGGCGCCCGCTGGCCGGTGCCGAACACGCGCGCCGTCACCACGGTCGGCGGCAGCAGCCCCTGGACCATGAGCTGCGTCCACACCGTGCTGCCGGCGATGAAGTGCCCGAACGCGCTCCAGCGGGCGGACCCGGGAACGTAGCCCTTCGTGCGCGAGACGTTGAACGCCGTGCCGAGGTGCACGAGCGGGATGCCGAGGCGCTCGCCCACCTCGACGAAGTGCCTGCGCTCGACGTCGTCGAGCGGTCGTGACGCGGGCGGCACCGGGCCGATGGCGAGCACCAGACGCCCGCCCGCCGCCGCGACCTCGTCGCGCATCGCCTCGAGGAGCGCGGGTACGAGGTCGTGGACGCGCTGGCTCTCGAGATCGAGGTCGACCTGGCTCGGCAGCGGAAGGTTGACGTACGGGATGGGCGAGCCGACCCGGGTGGGCGTGCCGGTGACGAGGCGCCAGAGCTGCGACACCGCGGCGAGCCCCTGTGGCGGTGCCGGCGCCGGATCGCGCGACGCGGCCGGCAGCGGATACGGCATGAGACGCCCCTGGAGCACCTGGAGGAACGGCTTGCGGTTGACGCGCGGGTTGTGCGCCGCGAGGAGGGTCGGCGACAGCGCCGCCGTCTCGAAGTTCGGCGTGACGACGACGACGACCGCGTCCGGCTGGTACTCGAGCGCGCCGCCGCGCAGCAGCGCGAGCTGGTTGTCGAGCGCGTATCCGCCGGTCGCGAAGCTCAGCACCTCGACGCGGTCGCCGCGGTTGGCGTCGGCCATCTCCTCCATCACCCGCGCCATGCGCAGCTCGGGCGGCACGCCGACGCCTTCGGGCCCGTTGCCGCCGAGCAGCAGGACGCGCGCGACGCCCGGCGGCTTCGCGCGCGGCCGCGCCGGATCGAGCCCGCCGTCGGCCGTGACGGCGACCGGGGCCGCGCGCATCGCCGCGATCTCGCAGACGCGCGCCCAGCCCGTCAGGTCGGGCAGGTGGCGCCAGCCGAGGCTCGCGTCGTCCGTGTAGAAGAGTCCCGGGGCCGCCGTGCAGACGCGGTCGCCGTGGATGCGCGCCGCCAGCTCGGCGACGACGAGCGACAGGACGAGGCCGCAGGCGGCGAAGAGCAGTCGTGGCAGCGTCATCGGCGAGGGTCGTGGCTTCTACCGCATCACGCTCCCGAGCGGCAAAAGGCGCGCGGACCCCGTGTCGGGCGCCACGGCGAGGTGCAGAAAGCCCGCGCCGGCTTGACAGTCTGCGAAGGCCCCGGTTAACACCTGCGTCATGCGCCATGCGCCCGGTCGACGCGGGGCACGCCTCGCGTGGCCCGTCCTGTGCTTCCTGGCCGTCTTCGCCTCCGGCTGTCTGACGCTCACGTCGACGCTGCGCCCCGATGGCTCCGGCACCATCGACCTGCGCTACCGTCTGCCCGAGGAGGCGACCGTCGCCACCGAGAAGGCACGCTTCACGTCGCCGCACTTCACCCTCGCCGACGTCACCGTCGACACGGTGAAGAAGGAAGCGCACGTGAAGGGCACCCTCGACGAAGCCACCAAGCTCTCGAGCGTGCCGTTCTTCAAAAACGTCGCGGTCACGCGGACACAGGAGGGCGACGAGTCGCAGCTCACCTTCGTCGTCACGCAGGAGAAGCCGATCGAGCTGCCGCCGGGCCAGCCGGGCCCCGACATCACGCTCACGCTTCCCGGCCCGGTGACGGCCGCCGAGCCGAAGGCGAACGCCGAGACGAACGGCGACACCGTCAGGTGGCGCTTCCCGCTCGACGAGTTCGCGCGCGCCAAGACCACCACGCTCGTCGTGCGCTGGAAGGGCGCCGCCGAGGCGAAGCCTGAAGCGAAGCCCGAAGCGAACTCCGACGACACGGCCGAGCCCGCAGCGAAGCCCAACGCCGACGCCACGCCCCCGACGCCCGCTGCCCCCTGACTGCCGCGCACGGCCGCGGCGCGCTTGACGCCCTCGGTCGCCGCCTGTCATCACGACCCGGCCACCAGCGGCCGCCCCTCGCCATCCCCCCATGCCCTTCAAGCAGTACCTGCGCTCCGAGATCACCCACGGTCTCGACGAGACCTACACCGAAGAGCACTGGGCGAAGAGCACGCCCGGCAAGGCGTACTACGACGTCCACCTGTCGACCATCGAGAACCACGAGATGGCGGCGCCGCTCTTCCGCGAGTTCCTCGGCCAGGGCGGGATGCGCGTGCTCGAGTCGGGCTGCGGAACCGGCCGCTGGATGGCGTTCTTCGAGAAGCTCGGGAACCGGGCCTACGGCGTCGACGACAGCCCGGGCCCGCTGCGCGTCGCGCGCGAACACGATCCCGACATGCTGCTCGCGCGCGCCAACGTGCTGCACAAGCCCTTTCGCGACGGCGTCTTCGACGCGGTCTTCTCGTCGTACGTGGCCGAGCACTTCGAGGACGGGCCCGAGATCCTGTTCCGTGAGATCCACCGGGTGCTGAAGCCCGGCGGCCTCTTCTTCATGGTGGTGCCGTTCAACAATACCTTCCGGCGCTTCGTGACCAACCCGATGCTGCGGGCCTTCTACGCGATCTGGAAGCTGCGCGGGAAAGGCCTCGGCTTCACCGAGTTCCGCTACACGCAGGCCGAAGTCGACGGCTTCCTGCGCGCCACCGACTTCGACGTCCTGCGCGTGGCGCCCGACGACTACTATCTGCCCTGGTCGAAGGGGCTGTTCGTCGACCTCTGCGACGTCGGCTCGTTCGTGCACTACGAGCACAAGCCGCCGTACGAGTTCGGGCGCTTCGGGCAGACGGTCATCCGCACCATCCAGCGCGCGGGCATCTGGCACTCCTGCGAGGGCATCTTCTACGTCGCCCGGGCACGGAAGTGAGCGGAGCGCGGACGTGGGAACGCCCGTCCGCCGCGCGCTCTGGCCGCTGCTCGCCGCGCTGACGCTGCTCGCCGCCTGCGGGCGGCCGTCCCACCCGCCGAACGTGATCGTGCTCGTGCTCGACACGATGCGGGCCGACCGGCTCGCGGCGTGGGGCGCGAAGCGCACGGTGGCGCCCTTCGTCGATTCGCTCGCCGCCCGCGGCACCGCCTTCCGCCACGCCTACGCGCAGACGTCGTGGACGAGCGGCTCGGTCGCGTCGATCATCACCTCGCGCTACCTGCTGCAGCACGGCGTCACCGGCTTCAACAAGAAGCTGGCCGACGACGAATCGACGCTCGCCGAGGTGCTCCAGCTCGCCGGCTACCGCACCTGTGGGCTGTCCGCCAACGCGCTCGTCACGCGCAGCCTCGGCTTCGCGCAGGGCTACGACCACTACCAGGCGTTCCCGCTCGCGAAGAACGAGAAGCCGAAGTACCTCTGGTTCCCGGCGCGGGCCGACACCGTCAACGCGAAGGCGCTCGAGTGGATCGACCAGCAACCGAAGGGCGTCCCGCTGTTCCTGTACCTCCAGTACATGGAGCCGCACACGCCCTACGACCCGCCCGCCGAGGCGCTCGCGCGGCTGCGCGGCAACCGCGAGACGCCATCGGCCGACGACGTCAACGCGGCGGCCTGGGTCGGCGACCTCTTCCCGCCGTCACCGGAGATGATGGAGGCGATCCAGGACTACTACGACGCCTCGATCATGGCGATGGACGCCCAGATCGCCGCGCTCTTCGAGCAGCTCGGCAAGCGCGGCCTGCTCGAGAACGCCCTGATCGTCGTCACCGCCGACCACGGGGAGGAGTTTCGCGAGCACGGCATCATGGGCCACGGCAAGTCGCTCTACGACACCGTCGTCCGCGTGCCGCTCGTCATCGTGCCGCCGGGCAGCACGACGCCGATCGCCCGCGACGAGGTCGTCCAGCTGGTCGACGTCGCGCCGACGATCCTCGACTGGTCCGGCATCGAGCGGCCGCCCTCGTACGAGGGCCACTCGCTGCGGCCGTGGACCGTGAGCGGCTGGCGCGCCTGGTTCGCCGGCAAGCCACCGCCGGCTCGCGCGGCCCTGAGCGAGCTCGAGCGTCTCATCAGGTCGGACGTGGCCACGAAGCACCATCGCGCGCTGCTCGATCCCGAGCGCCGCAAGATCATCCGTCCGTTCGACGATTCGCCGCTGTGGTTCGACCAGCGAGCCGATCCGGGCGAGACCGATCCCGACGCGCTGACGCCGGCCGAGCGCGAGACGCTGAGCGGCGGCCTCGACGCCCTGATCGCCACGCTCCAGCCCCGTGCGGGCAGTGCGCAGACGATGGAGCTCGACGCCGAGACCCGCGAGCGCCTGAAGGCGCTCGGCTACGCCCACTAGGGGCGGCGCTCAGCGCTTCTCGGCGACCAGCAGCATCTGCTTGCCCAGGAGCCGTTGCGCCAGCGGCATGCGCAGATAGAGCCGCACGAGGAACGGCCACGTCGGCAGGTGGCCCTTCGTCGAGTACGGCAGGAACCGTGGCCGCACCTCGACGACGTGCAGCCCCGCGAGGCCGAGCGCCTCCGCCATCGCCCCGTCGCTGAGCGGCAGATGGTGGTCGAAGAAGTCCCAGTACTCGCGGTAGGCGTACTTGACGTTCGGCTGGAGGACGACGATCCGCCCGCCGACGCGCAGCACGCGCCGGGCTTCGCGCAGTGCCGCCAGCACGTCCGTCTTCGCCAGGAAGTGCTCGAACACGTTGCTGGCGAAGACGACGTCGACGCTGGCGTCGGGGAGCCAGCCGAGATCGCCGGCGGAGCCGCGGTGCACCTCGACGCCCGCCGCCGCGGCCTGATCGACGTGCTCGCCCATGTCCACGGCGATGCGCCGCCCGGCGCGGATGTGGTTCACGAACTCGCAGAGCCCTGCGCCGACGTCGAGCACGGTATCGTCGGAGCGCACGTAGCGCTGGAAGAAGTCCGCGCACAGCACGGCCCACAGCCGAGCCTTCGCCGCCCGCTCGGCGGGGGGGAACCGCTGATCGTAGAGTGCACGCAGATCCTGCGCGCTCGTCGCGGCGGAGGCGGTACCCACGATCCCGTGAGTGTAGGTGGGGGGCTTCCGGGTGGCAACGCACGGCCGGCCGCGGCTTGCGCGTCACGACGGGCCATGCGAACGGAGCAGGCGTGCCCTCGCCTGCCCTGCCCTCGTCCGGCGCGCCGGCGCGGCTGCGCGGCTGGCGCGGGGCGGTGGCTCTCACCGTCGTCACCCTCGTCCTGCTCGTCGGCATGCTCGGAGCGCTGGAGCTGGGCGCCGCGGCGCTGCTCGCCCGCCGCGCCGAGCCGACGGCCGCCGAGGTGCCGACCGACTTCGTGTCGCGCACGCTCGCCGGCATCGACCTCGCGCCGGAGATCAACCCGACGCCGCTGCGCGCCTGTCCCGTCCTCCTCTGGCGCAGCTCGCCGAATGCCACCAAGACGCAGCCCGTGAACCCGACGCCGGCCGGCACCGGGGCGACGTGGACGCTCGTCACCGACGCCGCCGGCCGCCGCAGCCCGCCGGTCGGCCCCCGCGACCCGAGCCACTATCGCGTGCTCTGCATCGGCGACTCGATCACCTTCGGGTTCAACGTCGACCAGGACGACCCGTTCCCGCGCCAGCTCGAGCACCTGCTCGCCGCGCGCTGGCCGGGCCGCACGTTCGAGGTGATCAACGCCGGCGTCCCGGGGTGGAGCTGGGCCCAGGGGGTTCGTTACCTCCGCACCGAAGGCCTCGCGCTCGCCCCCGACGTCGTCGTCATGGCCCACGGCACGAACGACCAGTTCTATCCGGTGACGACGACGGATCTCGAGCACCTCGGGCCCGCGCCGGGCAGCGTCGGCCGTCTCGTCGCGCCCGTCGTCGGCTTCGTCCAGCGCACCGCCATCGCCCGCCTGCTCGCCGACCACCGCCCCGAGCGCGGCGAGGAGCCCAGTCCCGGGTGCCGCGCGCAGAGCACCGCGCCGGGCAGCTGCCGGCGCGTGTCGCTGCCGCAGATCGGCGAGCTGATCCACGAGGCCCGCGAGGCGACGCGCGCGGCGGGCGCCGATCTCGTGGTGCTGAACGTCGACTTCATGGCCACGCGCGCGGTGCAGGGCGTGCGCCCGGCGGTACAGGCGGACGGCATCCCGTTCGTCGACCTCGTCGAGCGCTTCGCCGCGCTGCGGGTCACCGACGAGACCGCCCGCACCGAGCGGCTCGGCCTCGCGCCGGCGGGCGCGCTCGACGACCCCCCGCACGAGGACGGCAGCCGGCGGCTCGTCCTGCGCGTGACCGGCGTGCCGCCCGGAGGCGCAGTGACCGTGGCCGGCGAGGCCGAGTTCTTCGGCACCTTCCGCTTCGACACGCCGATGCACGACGACGGCGCGGACGGCGACGAGATCGCGGGCGACGGCGTGTACACCGCGACGGTGCTGGTGCCGCCCCGCGTGCCGTCGGTCGGCTACCGCTTCCATCGCGACGACGAGCCGGAGTTCCTGCCGCACCTCCCGCTCCCGTCGACCCAGGGCGTGCGCGCCGAGAAGATGCCCGGACCCCGGCGCGCGCCGGTCGCCGAGTTCGGGCAGCTGTTCCTCATGGCCGAGCGCACCCACCCCAGCCGCGCCGGCCATCGCATCATCGCCGAGGCGCTGGTCGACGTGATCGCCGGCCTACCGTCCCTGCGCGCCTTCCTCGCCCGCGGCGGGACGTAGCCCCAGACGGACGAGCGGCAGCGGGCGATCGCGCCAGCCGTCGAGCAGACCCCGCAGCTCGGCCGTCGCCTCGGACAGACGGCCGGCGCGCCAGGCGCTCCAGACGGCGTGCGGCGCGCCCCAGACGACGTCGACCGGCGCCAGCACGGCGAGCCGCAGCGCCCGCCGGCGTCGTGCCGCCCCCGCCAGCGGGCCGCGCGGCAACCCGTGCCGATCGAGGAAGAAGACGCGCGCGGCCTCGGCCCAGTCGAAGCGCCCGAGCCGCAGCCAGCCCTGTCGGTCGAGGGCCAGCGCCGCCAGCTCGAGCGGCACGCGGCGCGCGAGCTGCTTCACGAACGAGCGGCGCTCCTCGGGCGTCGCATAGGCGCGCAGGAGTCGCACCACGTTGCGGCCGCCGAGATACGCGCGTACGGGATTCGGCCGCAGCACCTCGGCGTTGGGCAGCGCGAGGTTGACGGCGTCGGTCGCGCCCGGATCCGCCGTGCGTCCGCCGACGCCGGTGCTGGCCGAGCCGCGATGGTAGACGCGCGCATAGGGCTCGTAGAACAGCTGCCAGCCGGCGGCGCGGGCGCGCAGGCCCCACTCGACGTCCTCGTGATAGGCGAAGTAGGTCTCGTCGAGCAGCCCGATCTGCCGCAGCGCCGTCGCGCGCAGGAGCAGCACGCAGCCGACCGCGATCTCGACGTTGCGCCGCTGGTCGAAGCCTTCGCCCGGCACGGCGTTGACGCCGCGCAACTGCACCGCGTGACGGTCGGCGAAGCGCACCTCGGACCAGGCGACGTCGAGCAGCTCCGGCCGGTCGTGACGATGGACGGCGCCGCACACGGCGGCCGCCTCGGGGCTGGCGGCCAGCGCCTCGACGAGCGGCGCCAAGAAGTCCGGCGACACCAGCGTGTCGTTGTTGAGGAGGAGCACGGCCGCCGCACCGTCGGCGAGGGCCTGCTCGATGCCGGCGTTGTTGCCGCCCGCGTAGCCGCGATTCTCGGCCAGGGCGATGATCGGCACGGCCGGTGCCGCGGCGCGGATGCGCGCCACGGAGCCGTCGCCGGAGCCGTTGTCGACGACCAGCACGCGCGCGCCGTCGAGCCGGGCGGCCGCCAGGCTCGCGAGACAGGCGATCGTGTCGTCGGCACGACGCCAGTTGAGGACGACGATCGTCACCTGCGCCGGCGCCAGCGGCGGAGGCCCCGCGTCGATCGCGTCGCTCATCGCAGGCCCAGGCGCTCGAGCGGCAGCGGACGGCCGAGGATGCCGTCCCAGTGGCCGGCCACGCACGCCTCGACCTGTCGCGTGAGCCCGTCGCGCCGCGCACGCCACAGCGCCAGCGGCAGCGCGACCGTGAGCGCGAAGGGCGCGACCAGGAGGGCGCGAAGCCGCTGCGATCGCGTCGGCTCCTTGCCGGGCCAGGTCTCCGACGGCACGCCGGCGACGTCGTAGCACCAGCTCGCGAGTCCGCGCCGGTAGCCGAAGAGCCCGAGCTTCAGCTCCTCCTCGCGCCCGGAGACGATCGCCAGCAGCTCGAGCGGGATGTTGTAGAGCGTCGACGCCCAGAAGTAGACGCGCTGGCGCAGCGAGCCGTGCGTGCGCATGAAGCGGACCGAGTTGCGCGCCCCGAGGTAGGTGCGCACGGGGTTCCACTGCAGCGGGATCGGGTTCGGCAGCTCCTCGCCGGCGGGCGGGCGCCGGCGCCGCGCCGGGGCACGCGGCACGTCGGTGCTCTTCGAGATGTGGTGCCAGACCCGCGAGTACGGCTGGTAGAAGACCTGCCAGCCGGCGCGTCCGGCGCGCACGCACCACTCGACCTCCTCGTGGTAGGCGAAGTAGGCCTCGTCGAGCGGGCCCAACCGCCGCAGCGCCTCGCCGCGCATGAGCAGCGAGCAGCCGACGCCGGCGTCGACCGGCCGCACCGCGTCGAAGCCCTCGCCCGGCAGCGCGTTCACGCCCTTGCGACGCACGATGCCGAAGCCCCAGTAGACCTCGAGCCAGGCCTCGGTCAGCACCTCGGGGACGTCGTAGCGGTAGATCGCGCTCGCCACCGCGGCGGCGCGCGGACACTCGTTCAGCAGCCACACGAGCGGCCCGAGGAAGTCGGTGGCGACCTTGGTGTCGTTGTTGAGGAGCAGGACGGCGCGCGCCCCACGCTCGAGCGCGTCGCGGATGCCGGCGTTGTTGCCGCCCGCGTAGCCGCGATTCTGCGGCAGCGCGATCACGGGGACGTCGGGGAACGCGGCGCGGATGGCCTCGACCGAGCCGTCCCGCGAGCCGTTGTCGACCACCGTGACGCGGGCACCGCCGAGGTCGGCCGCCGCCAGGCTCTCGAGGCACTTCAGCGTGACCTCGCGGCCGTTCCAGTTGAGGACGACGATGACCACGTCCCTCGGGCGCACGATCCGCGGGTCGGTCGATTCCTTCCAGCGGGACCGCGCACGGGTCACCAGCGAGCGCAGTCGTGTGGGCAGGGCCATGGGTACGTACGACGGAAGGCGCGGGATGTTAGCCGCGCGCAGCCGCGACCGTCAACGCGCGCACGGGTCGGCGACACAGCGCCCGCGATGGCGTTCGCGAGGGCGTTCCGTGTTGCAGCCAAATGCGGCGCTCTGGTAGGGTCCGCCGCGTGTCGCAGAGCCGTGTCGCCGGGGAGGGCAGCGCGTCCCCGCCCTGGTGATGAGCGGCCGCCACCCCGCCCATCCCGCCGCGCGCCGCACCACCTCGCATGACCCGCCACGGGCATCTC
Source organism: bacterium (assembly GCA_026129405.1). Classification (NCBI taxonomy): domain Bacteria; species bacterium. The sequence continues at coordinate 25,506 of JAHCID010000005.1, read as the reverse complement.
ATCGCCCAGTTCGCGCTCAAGGATTTCAAGATCCGATACACGCACTCGGTCCTCGGGTACGCGTGGTCGGTCCTGAACCCCCTGCTCTTCTCGCTGATCTACTTCCTCGTCTTCTCCGTGTTCGTCCGCTTCGACGTGCCCCACTACCCGGGCTATCTGCTGCTCGGCATCACCATGTGGGGGCTGTTCGCCGAGGCCTCGACGAACGGCGTCAGCGCGCTCATGACGCACGCGGGCATCATCGGGAAGGTGCCGATGCCGCGCTGGATCCCGATCTGCGCGGCGGTGGTGAACGCGTTCCTCACCTTCGTGATCAGCGCCGTCGTCCTCGGCATCATCCTCTGGGCGACGGACGTCCCCGTCGGCTGGCCCGTCATCGTGCTGCCGATCCTCGTCCTCGACCTCGTCGTGCTCGCGCTCGGGATCGCCCTGCTGCTCGCCCCGCTCCACGTCCGCTTCCACGACATCGGCTACCTGTGGGGCATCGGCGTCCAGGTCGGCTTCTGGCTGACGCCGATCATCTATCAGGACATGCTCATGCCCGAGCAGTGGCGCTGGCTCATCACCTACAATCCGCTCGCGCGCCTGATCTTGTACGCCCGCCAGGCGGTCATCTATGGCTACTGGCCGGACATGGTCGGCATCATGAAGACCACGATCCTCGCCTTCGGCGTGCTCGGACTCGGGATACTCGCGTTCCGACGTCTCCAGGAGCGCGTCGTCGAGTACTTCTAGATGGCGGCGATCGAGATCCGCGACGTCTCCAAGGCGTTCCGCATCCCGCACGAGCGTCAGACGACCCTCCTCGAGCGCCTGCTCGGGCTCTTCCGCCCCTCCGCCGTCGACGTCCTCCAGGCGGTGCAGGACGTGTCGTTCGAGGTGCCTGCGGGCAGCTTCGTCGGCGTCATCGGCTCGAACGGCTCGGGCAAGTCCACGTTGCTGAAGCTGATGGCGGGCATCCTCGTGCCCGACAGCGGAACCATCCGCGTCGACGGGCACCTCGTACCGCTCCTGGAGCTGGGGCTCGGCTTCCATCAGGAGCTGTCCGTGCGCGAGAACGTCGCCCTCTACGGCGCCGTGCTCGGCTACCCGCGCGCCGAGATGGCGCGCCGCATCGACGAGGTGGTCGCATTCGCGGAGCTGGAGGAGTTCCGCGACGCCAAGCTGAAGAGCCTCTCGTCCGGCATGATGGTGCGTCTCGCCTTCGCGACCGCCATTCGCGCCGACGCCGACATCCTGCTGCTCGACGAGGTGATGGCCGTCGGCGATGCGCAGTTCCAGCGCAAGTGCGTCGAGACCTTCGAGGCGCTCCAGCGCGAGAAGAAGACGATCGTCCTCGTCAGCCACGATCTCGCGTCGGTGCAGCGCTTCTGCGACCGCGCCTTCTGGCTCGACCGCGGCCGCATCGTGATGTCCGGCGACCCGGCCGAGGTGGTGCAGACCTATCTCACCGTCATGAAGACCTCGCCCGTGAAGCCGGAGCTCCTCGATGCCCCGGCCGACGCAGACCACCGCTGGGGCGACGGCGCCGTGCGCTTCGGCGACATCCAGCTGCGCGACGCCGCCGGTCGCCGCACCGACAGCTTCCGCGCCGGCGTGCGCGCGGTGCTCCACGTCGACGCCGAGGTCCATGACGACTGCACGGATACGGTGTTCGGCATCATCATCTGGCTCGGCGGCCACGTCGTCTACTCGACGAACACCGTCCTGCTCCGCCGCCCGCTCGGCGCGCTCACCGCCGGCTCCCGGCTGCGCATCGAGGTCCCGTTCCTGGTCGCACTCGGCAACGGCCACTACTCGCTCACCGTCGCCATGGCCAATTCGCGCGACGGTACGGTCCACGATTGGATCAATCACCTCGTCACCTTCTCGGTCGACGGCAGCGCGTGTGGGGAAGGCATCGCCGACCTCGGCGCCGAGCTGCACGTCGCGATCGCCTCCGCCGACGATCCGAACGCCGGCGTCCCCCGCCTGCAGGAGGGCACTTCGTGAACGCTCCCAGCACCGCGCCGAAGGTGGCGGTCGTCATCCTCACCTGGAACCGGGTGGACGAGCTCGTCCCGTGCCTCGAGAGCTTCGCCGTCCTCGACTATCCGAACTTCCAGGTCGTCGTCCTCGACAACGGCTCGGAGGACGAGACGGTCGCGACCACGCGTGCGCAGTTTCCCTGGGTGACCCTCATCGAGAACGGCGAGAACCTCGGCTTCTGTCGCGGCAACAACGTCGGCCTCGAGTGGGCGCTGAAGCAGCCGGACATCGACTACGTGATGCTGCTGAACAGCGACACGCTGTGCACGCCGACGCTCGTCACCGAGCTCGTCCGCGCGATGCAGAGCGATCCGCGCATCGGCGTCGGCGGCGCGAAGAACCTCCTCATGGAGAACCCCGAGTACACCTGGGGAAAGTACGGCACCGTCACCTGGGGCCCGATGCTGGTGAAGACGATCGGCCGCTTCGTCCCCGACGACAAGCTCGAAGCCGCACCGCTGGACGTCGACTGGGTGATCGGCAACGCCTGCATGATGAGCCGCGAGTCGCTGCAGAAGGTCGGCCTCTTCGACGAGTTCTTCTGGCAGTGCAACGAGGACGTCGACTGGTGCTACCGCGCCCGCGCCGCCGGCTACCGCGTGGTGTACGTCGACCGCGCGAAGATCCTGCACAAGGGCGGCTCGTCGGCCGACCTCACGCAGAAGAAGGTCTTCTCGTACGGCTACTTCATCGGCCGCAACGCCTTCACCTTCGCGAAGAAGCACGGCACGTTCGCGCAGCAGGCGTTCCTGTTCACGACCATGTGGGCCGGCGTCATCGGCCGCATCACCTTCTTCACCCTCGACAACGCCAAGCACGCCATCCTCGGCCAGCGCGCGTTCGTGCGCGGCATGGTCGACGGCATGCGCGGCCGGCTGACGCCGTCGGAGATCACGGTGCAGTGGCCGCCGCCGATGAAGCGCAACCTCTCCCAGGGGCTGAAGGCGCGCATCAAGCGCTGGCTCGGCGTGTAGCCAAGCCATCTCGCGCCGCCGCACGACTGGTGGTACGCGCCTCGGCGCGTGATGGGCGGCCGCCCGTGGCTAAGTCGACGATCCTGCGAGTGACAAGAGGGCTCGGGCAGCATCCGGGAGCGACCGATCACCCGGGGCTCGATCCGACCGCGAGAAGATTCCGGGACGCCGGTTCGATCGCCGGAGCCTTTCGATCGGGGCGCCCGTCAGCGTGCAGCAGCGGCTGGTCCGAATTTAACGAGGCGCGGACACCGGCAGCGGCCATCATCCCGACCGCTCACCGCCTCTTCGCCCCTTCGGCACACGGCATCGAGACCTCCCCGCGCCTCAAGACACCACGATGCCCCCCGATCGCATCGTCTCATGATCACTTCCGATATACGCCGGAGAGCACTTCATGCATTGCGTCTGTTAATCAACGTGTTTATATATTGACATTCGCTCCACCTTCGCGCCACCAGTGCCGCACTACCCGTCACGGAGGACGTCACGATGAAGACGCTCGCCACCATCCGTACGGCTCGACTAGTGGCTGCGCTTGGCGCAACGACTGTGGCAGTGGCCAATGCAGCCTTCGTCGGCACCGTCGACTTCGACGGCGCCCGCCACGCAAACCACGTCGTGGCAGTAGGTCAATACGCCTACGTCGTGGTCGACTCCGACGGTGGCACAGCCCCAGAGCTATTCGTCGTAGACATCGATCCTCCACGCACGTCGGGCGTCGTAGGATCGCTCGACGTCGGGTCCGATGTCCGTTCCATATGGACCGATGGAACTCGCGCATATCTGGCCACTGCCGACGACGCTGCCGAGCTGATGATCGTCGACTTGACGAACAAGAGCGCGCCCGCCCTAGTAGGCACCTTCGATCTACCGCAGACGGGCGACGGCAGCGCCGTGACGGCGATCGGAACGACCGTATTCGTCGGTACATCGAACAACCCAGGTGCCGATGCCGAGTTCTTCATCGTCGACGCCGCGAACCCGGCGAATCCGACACTGCTTGGATCGTTCGACGTCGGGGCGGCGGTAAATGACATGGTGGCGACCGCGGGCCTAGCGTTTCTCGCGACGGCGCAGGGAACCAGCGAATTCCTGGCACTGAACGTGACCGTCCCAAATGCGATCACGATCGCCTCGTCAGTGAACGTGGCGGGATCGACCGTTGGAAGGGGCTTGGCCATCGACAGCGGGCGCCTCTACGGCACCACGGACGACAACGGGGCGAATGCAGACTTCTTCGCCTGGAGCATCGGCGCGGGCGGTGCGCTGACCTCCGTGGGCTCCCTCAACCTAGGTAGCAACAACCGCCGCGTGGCAGCAGCCAGCGGCCGTGCCTACGTCACCAGCACCACTCCCGAACGCGGACTTGCCATAGTCGACATCCGTATCCCAGCGGCGCCGGTGGAGCTCACGACCTTCAGTACGAACGGCGCGGCCCATGCCGTGAGCCTGCTGGACGGGATCGCCTATCTCGCGACCGCGAATGAGCAACAGGAGTTTCAGGTAGTGGCGGCCTCGCCCCGCGCACACCATCCGCCGCTGGCGGCTCAGCGCGATGCGGGAGTCGTGCCGGTGGCGATCACCGGAATCGGTTTCGGGGATGGCGGTGTGCTCGTTTTCACGCAAGGGCCAGACACGCTCATCGTAGGCTCCATGGACGTCTGCAACGACGTGCTGACGTCATCATGCATCGTTTTCTGGGACTCAGATTGGATCACGGCCAAGCTGCCGGCGGCATGGTCTGCAGCATCCGTTCAGGTAGTAACCGGCCCGAACGCTATCGATCGTACCGAAATGCAACGGATCCAGTATTACGCGCTCGACTATACCCCGAGCCAGCTCGGCCCCATCCCACCGTTGAACGTCAATCCCCACCCCCTGGCGCTTGCCGTCGACGGCTCCGACCCCCTGCACCGAGTCTGGCTCAACGACGAAAGCCGCTTCTACTTCAAGTCGGTCACACCGGGATCCCCATCATTCGTCACGGCTCTCCCCTTCAATCATCCGAACCCACCGCCCTTCTATACAGTGCTCAACGGGTCCCAGACGATCATGAGCGGTCAAAGCGAGGAGGTTCTGGTCGATCCTCATGGACGGGTCTGGTTCTCCGAGACGGGCCAGGCCTCTCCGCTGTTGCAGCCTCAGGCATGGAACTATGCCCGGATCGCTATGTATCGCTGGGATTCGACGCCGGGACACGAGGGGGACATCGTCGAGATGCGTATGTACAACATGCCAGGACAGGACCCCGGCGTTCGCGGCATGGCGTACGAAGCAAACTACGACGGGCAGGGCCACGACCGCGTCTGGTACACCGCACAAGCCCGCGGGGGTGGCATATTCGATACCCTTCCGGCGCGGATCGGCTGGTTCGATCCAGACGAGCCCGGCCTCGCGCACGATGGCACCCGCGTCTTCTCGCCCTCGGGAGCATGCCTCTCATGGTCATGCAGCGACGTGTTCGGTGCGTGCTGCTCAGACAACTCGACGCGACGCTGCTTGTGGGACACCGACTGCAACCTCAGCTCGTCGGTCTGCTACTTCGGCGAGGATCGTCCTGGATGCATCTTCCACGAGTACAAGTTACCGGCGTTCGTCCTCATGCCATCTCACATACAGCTGGGGCCGGACGGAGCGATCTGGTATGCGTCCTACTGGGGACGAGGGAATGATGACGCACTCCGGAACCTCGGAGGCAGCAGCCTCGGTCGCCTGGCTACCGATACCGGAGAGGTCACAGTCTATCCGCTTGGCGACGATCCGACCCGCGGCCAGCAGTGGACGATCGGCTCATCGCCGTGGGAACTCACGACAGTGTTCGGGCAGGATATCGTGGTCAACGAATACAGCGATTGCACGATCAATCGCTTCGACGTCTCGCGCGCTGGCGACCCGACATGCCTCACCCTCGACGGTTATCGCAATCCGTGTACTGTCGCTCGACACCTTCCCGGCCCGGCGTCGGAGTACCATCAGCACAGCATCATTGCCGACCAAAAGGACAATGTCTGGTTCACCATGGGCGGGCTTCATCCCGAAGCGTCACGCGCGGCGATCGGTTACGTGAAACGCGACTGGAAGGACATCGTCATGTTCCCCCCACTCGCGCTCTTCCCACTGGAGACGACGCTGACCCAAGCCTGTGCAACACTTGGGGATTCCGGCTCCGGCATCGCCGTTGACGGATCCAACGGTCACGTGTGGTTCGGGAACTACTGCCGCAAGCACATCGGCCGCCTACAACCCAAAGCCGTCAATCTCGCGCTCGCCCAACCGGCGACACAATCGGCAACCTTCTGTTTCCTCGGAGTGTGCGGATACGCGAGCGCCGCCAACGATGGTGACATCAGCGGCGACTTCTTCTCGGGGTCCGTCTCACACACCGGAACCAACCGGCCATGGTGGCAAGTTGACCTCGGCGCCGTCCGAGTCCTTCACGACATCGAGATATGGAACCGCACTGACGCCTGCTGCGTGAATCAGCTTCAGAACTTCAACGTGTTCGTGTCCGACACGCCGTTCGTGTCGAACGACCCGACCGTGATTGCAGCGACACCCGGGGTGCTGACCATCCATCAGGTCGACCCACCTGGGCGTCGCTTCACGGCGCCCATCACTCGCACGGGGCGCTACGTACGCGTGCAATTACTCGGCACTACGTACGCGCTGAATCTTGCGGAGGTGGTGGTGATTGGCGAGCCTTGAGTGCGACCATCCACCGGCGCTGGAATCTTGCGACGTCGATATATATGACGCGGCCGCTGACTCGAGCGCGCGTCAGTGCGCGTAGCCGAGCGCGCGCAGCCGCTCCTGCATCTCGGGCGTGACCGTGCCCTGCTCGTGCAAGGACATGCGCGTTCCCAACGCCATCCGCCACGCCTGCATCGCGGCTAGCAGTGCGTTGCGCTCGGGCCGCAGCGTCGCCGGATCGTCGTGGTGCTCGCCGGGGTCGTTGGCCAGATCGTAGAGCTCTACCGGCTGGCTGCCGTCCGGGCGCCGTCGGTCGAGGAGGATCTTCGCCGGCCAGCGGACAAGCGCCGCGTCGTGGCGACCCATGTCGCCCTTCGGGCTGTTCGGCAGCAGCTCCGCGAGCAGGTCACGACGCCCGACCCCGTGGCCGTAAAGCGCCGGCGCGAGCGAGCGCCCCTCGAACCGAGGCTCGGGCGCGAGACCGAGGAGATCGAGCAGGGTCGGCGCCACGTCGACAAGCGAGACCGGCTCCTCGACGACGACACCCGCGCGGCCGCGCGGCACCTGCATCAGGAGCGGGATGCGCAGCTGCTCATCGTAGAGACTCGTCCCGTGCCCGAGGAAGCCGTGCTCACGGAACTCCTCACCGTGGTCCGCCGTGACGACGACTATGCCGTCGCGCAGGAATCCGCGCTCCCGCAGACCCGTGAAGAGCGGCAGGAGCCCGGCATCGAGCGCCGCAACCTCCCCGTCGTACAGGGACTCCAGGAGCGCGAGAGCAGCCTCGTCGATCTGCGACCAGCGGGACGGGTCGATCATGTCGTCGTTGACGCTGCGGTCCGTGGCGCCGGGCGGCGGCGGAGTGCCGAAGCGGCTGCGCCAGGGCTCCGGCGGCAGGTACGGCCCGTGCGGCTCCATGAACTGCAGGTAGAGGAACAGGGGCGGCCGCACCCAGCGTCGCCAGAACGGCCCCCGGGCGATCTTGAGCTCGTCGATTAGGGCGAGAGCGTCGTGCACCAGGCGGCCGACGCGCGGCTTGTCACCGTCGCCGACGTACGGGAACCAGGCCTGGAAGCCCTGCGCGAATCCCAGTTCCTCCGTGAGGCGCAGATTCGCGGTGAAGCCAAGCCGGATATACCCCGCTTCGCCGAGCCGCTCCGCCAGCGTCACCTCCTCGGCCGGCAGGCGCGAGTCGTAGCGTCCGACGCCGTGCTCGGTCGGGTACCGGCTCGTGAAGAGGCTCGCCACCGCCGGATTCGTCCAGGAGGACGCGGACCACGCACGCGCGAAGCGGCCTCCGTCGGTCGCGAGCGCGTCGAGGTACGGCGTCAGGCCGCGCGGATTGCCGTACGCACCGAGCCGGTCCGCGCGCAGCGTGTCGACGACGACGACGACGACGTCGGGCAGACGGCGCGACCACCACACGGCCGCTGCACCCGCGCCGACGAGGAGCAGGAGCATGCCCGCGAGCGAGAAGCGTCGCCGCACGCGAAGGCTCAGGCGGCAGCGCGCCGCGTCATGTAGTCGGCGAGCGCCTCGCGCCAGGGCCGCATGCGATCGAGGCCCTGGCGGGCCGCCACGGCGTTCTCCAGCACCGAGTAGAACGGGCGCTTCACCGGCGCGGCGAACGCCGTCACCGTCGTCGGCTCGAGCGGCGTCGTGAAGGCACCCAGCTCGAAGATGGCGCGCGCGAACTCGTACCAGGAGCAACTGCCGCCGCTGGTCGCATGGTAGAGCCCCGGCTCGCCCTCGAGGGCAAGCACGCGGATCTGCGCGGCGAGGTCGGCCGTGAACGTCGGCGTGAGGATCTCGTCGTTGACGACCTTCACGACCGGCTGCTGGCCGGCCAGGCGGTACATCGTGTCGATGAAGTTGCCGCCCTTGGCGCGGCACGGTCGCACGCCGTAGAGGCCCGACGAGCGCACGACCTGATGGCGCCCGCCGCGCGCGAGCACGGCGTACTCGCCGGCGAGCTTCGAGATGCCGTAGACGTTCAGCGGCACCGGGCGATCCGTCTCGACGTAGGGCGTCTGCTTGGCGCCGTCGAAGACGTAGTCGGTGCTGACGTGGACGAGGCGCGCGCCGAGCTCGTCGCAGATCGCGGCGAGCGTGCCCGGCGCGGCGGCGTTCAGCGCGTAGGCCTGCGCGACCTCGGTCTCGCACTTCGGCACGTTGTGGAAGGCGGCCGTGTTGACGACGACGTCGGGCCGGAGCGCGGCGAGCTTCGCGCGCGCGCCCTCGGCGTTGCCGATGTCGAGGTCGTCGTGGGACAGGCCGGTGACGTTCAACCCCGCGAACGCCTCGACGCAGTCACTGCCGAGCTGGCCGGTGCTGCCGATGACGGCGACGGTGCTCAGAACACGCCTCCGATGCGCTTGATGGTCTGCTCCATGTCGGCGAGCAGCGTCATCCAGTCGATGTTGTAGTAGCGCGGGTTGAAGAAGTCCTGCTGGCCGTTCTCCGCGATCTTGCGCAGCATGTTCTCGACCGACTCCTTCACCGGGACCATCGCGCGCACGCCCAGCGCCTGCTCCACACGCTCGCCGCTGACCCGATACGAGCGCGTCTTGTGGCTCGTGTAGTCGACCTCGATCTCGACCTTCTTCACGGGCTTCAGGGCCTCGCGCACCCAGTGCGCCAGCTCGAGGATGCGGTAGTTCTTCCCGACGACGTTGTATATCTGCTTGAAGACCTTGTCGTCGGGCGCCTCGATGCAGGCGATGTAGACGCGCGAGAGGTCGGCGACGTCGACCAGCGGCCGCCACATCTCGCCGCCGCAGTGGACCGTCAGGAAGCCCTTCGCGAGCGCGTCGCGCATGAAGGTATTGACCACGAGGTCGTACCGCATGCGCGGGCTCCAGCCGTACACCGTCCCCTGGCGCAGCAGCACCGGGCAGAAGCGATCGTCGGCCATGTCGAGCAGGATGCGCTCGGCGTCGTAGTTGGAGACGGCATACGCCGCGCGCGGCTTCACCTCGGACTCCTCGTCGCGGAGGAAGTCCGGCGCGTAGAAGCCGAGGTCGTAGATCGAGCACGTCGACGCGAACACGAAGCGCTTGACGCCCTTCTGCTTGCACGCCTCGGCGACGACCTCGGTGCCGCGCGTGTTCATCTCCTCGTTGGCCTTGGGATTGAACTCGGCGGTGGGATCGTTCGACAGGCCGGCGAGGTGGATCACCGCGTCGCAGCCGTCGAGCACCGCGGGATCGAACGTGCGGATGTCGCCCTGCACCAGCTCGATCTTGTCGCGGATGTCGGCGAGACCCTCGTCACCGAAGTAGAGCTTGTCGAAGACCCGGACCGTCTCCCCCTTGTCGAGGAGCTGGCGAACCGCGACGCAACCGATGTATCCGGCGCCGCCTGTGACGAGAATCATGCGTACCCTCGCTGGATTTCCAGGAAAATGAAGCTGGACGCGCCCGGCCGAGCAGGCGCCGTGGTGGGTGCTCCGGAGACTGCGTTTGACTCCGAAACAGGTCGAACCGTAGCATCGCCCGCCCGGAGGTTGCAATGAAGATCGACCCCGCCCGCATGCCGGGCGTGCAGGTGGTGACGGCGAAGAACTTCCACGACGAGCGCGGCTTCCTGCTGCAATCGTGGGTGGGCACGGACCTCGACGCGCTCGGCATCCCGCGGCGCTTCGAGCAGGCCATCCAGACGTGGTCGAAGCGCGGCGTCGTGCGCGGCCTCCACTTCCAGTGGGACCCGCCCATGGGCAAGTACGTGCGCTGCGTGCGCGGCGCGATCATCGACGTCGTCGTCGACGTGCGGCACGGCTCGCCGACGCTCGGCGACCACGTCGCCGTCGAGCTCACCGACCAGAACCATCAGGTGATCTGGGTGCCGCCCGGCTTTGCGCACGGCACCTTCGCGCTCGCGGACGACTCGATCGTGCTCTACGAGTGCACGGGCGCGCACGGCCCCGGTCGCGAGGGCGGCATCCGCTGGAACGATCCGGCGCTCGGCATCGCGTGGCCGGACATGCCGCCGATCGTCTCCGAGAAGGACCAGGTGGCACCGACGCTCGCCGAGTGGCTGGCCGACCCGCGCTCGCAGCACTTCCGCTTCGAGGGCGCCTGACGACGACGGCGCCCCGCGTCGCCGTCTCGGTCCTGCACTGGGGCGATCCGGCCGATACGTTGCGCTGCCTCGCGAGCGTCGCGGCGTCGGCGCCGGCGCCGGCGCTCGTCGCGGTGCTCGACAACGGCACGGGGACCCTCGACGCCGGCGCGCTCGCGCACGTCGCCCCTGTGGCGACGCTCGTGCGCGTGCCGGAGAACCTCGGCTTCGCGGGCGGCCACGACCTGCTCCTCGCCCGTGCGCTCGAGGCCGGCGCGACGCACGTGCTGCTCCTCAACAACGACGCCACCGTCGCGCCGGACGCGATCGCGGCGCTGGTGCGCGCGGCGACCGCGGAGCCGCGCGTCGGCGCCGTCGGCGCGAAGGTGCTCTCGGCCGCCGATCCGACGCGGCTCTGGCTCGCCTGGGGCCGCGTCACCTGGCGCGCCGCGCTCGTCGAGCGCGTCGGCCGCGGCCAGCCCGACGGGCCGGCGTTCGACGACGTGCGCGCCGTCGAGTGGGTGCCGGGCTGCGCGATGCTGCTGACGCGCGAGGCGATCGCGACGGTGGGCGCGCTCGACGAGGCGTTCTTCGCCTACCACGAGGACGTCGACTGGTGCGTCCGCGCGCGCGCAGCCGGCTTCCGCATCCTGTTCGCGCCGGCGGCGCGCGTCGTCCACCGCGGCGAGGGCGGGCGCGGCCTCGCGAACCCGGCGCGCTATCTCTCGGCACGCAACACGATGCTGTTCGCGCGCAAGCACGCCGGCGCGCGCGAGTGGCTGCGGCTCGGCGTCACGATCGGCGCCAGCCTCGCGCGCGAGACCGTGCGCGGCGATCGCGCGGTGACGGCGCTCCTGTGGCGCGGCTACCGCGACGGGCTCTTCGGGCGGCCCCTGCCGCTGCGCGAGCTCGGGCTGCGCTGAGCGGTCTGCTCAGGCGACGGCCTTGCCGGGCGCCGCCGCCGGTCCCTCCACCCCGAGCAGCTCGGCGAAGAGCGACTCCATCGCCTGCACGTGATGGCGGATGTCGAACACCGCATCGATGCGCGTGCGCGCCGCACGTCCCATCGCGAGCCGGCGGGCGGGATCGGCGACCAGCGCCTCGATCGCGTCCGCAAGGCCGGCCGCGTCGCGCGGCGGCACGAGGAGGCCGGTCTCACCCGAGACGACGATGAAGCGCGGCCCGCCCTCGTTCGGCGCGATCACCGGCCGGCCGAGCGCCATCGCCTCGATCATCACGCGGCCGAACGGCTCGGCGCGCACGGACGCGTGGATCGCGACGTCCATGGCGTCGAGGCACGCGGCGACGTCGCGCCGCGCGCCGGTGAGAAGGACGTGGCCGGCGAGGTCGGGCGCGGCGATGCGCGTCTGGAGCTCGTCGCCGTACGCCTGCCCCTCGCGGTGCACGCCGCCGACCATGAGGCAGCGCAGGTCGGGGAAGCGCCGGCGCACGCGCGCGACCGCCTCGGCCACCAGCAGCTGGCCCTTCCACTCTTGGATGTGGCCGACGATGCCGACCAGCGGCGCCGCCGGCGGGATGCCGAACTCGCGGCGCACGGCACCGCCCCCGCCGGGCGCGAAGCGCGTGCAGTCGATGCCGTCATAGATGGTTCCGAAGCGGCGCGCGCGCACCCGCCGGTCGCGGTAGTGCTGCGTCACCTCCTCGGTCATGCCGACGCACATGTCGACCCAGCGCGACGCGAAGCGCTCGACCGGTCCGACGCGGCGGAAGCCCTTCTCGTGCGCGATCACCGGGCGTCCGCTGCCGGCGGCGGCGAAGAGGCCGTCGAGGTTCGCGGTGATGCCGTTGGCCAGGTAGATGATGTCCGGCTTCTCGTGCCGGAAGACCTCGCGCAGGGCCTTGGCGCGCGGGCGCACGACGCGGACGAGGTCGCTCGCCCGGAGCACGGCCCGCCCGAGGCGGCCGCGGTTGCCGTCGGCCGAGGGCGCCGGCAGCGGCGGCAGGACGTGGACCGGGATGCCGGCCGCTTCGAGCTCGGGCACGACGGCCTTCTGCTCGTAGAGCACCAGGCTGGGAGCCCAGCGACGACGATCGAGCCGCTCGATCAGGTGCAGGATACCGGTGAGCGAGCCGCCGACCACGCCGCCGATGCTCGCTTCCACGAAGCAGATCCGATGAGCCGACATGGAGGAGATCGTCCGCGAGAGGGTCGATCGAGCTTAGAAGCTGGCGCGCGAGGGAGTCAAGCAACGCACTGCGCGACGCAGGCGCCGCCGAGGGTGTCGGGGCGGCGTTCGGACCCGTTGCAGCCTTGCACGACACCGACCCGCCCCCGGTCCTCCGTCGTGCATGCGCACCGCGGCAGAAGCCCGCGTCCGCGCTCGCGGAATTCCACCGTGACTCGAGTGTGCCAGGCCGCCGATTTCTCCTTCACATCCCATGCGCACTGTGTTACCCGCGTAAGCGCTCGCCATAGAGCCAGTGAGCAGGATCTCGCTCGGGGGGAGGATCATGGCAAATTTCTCGACCTTGCAGGGACGCGTCGCCGCGTTCGTCGCCGTCTTGGCGTGTACGATCGCGCCGCAGCTCGCCAACGCGCAGAGCAGCGTCGATTGTGCGTTCATCGGTGAGGTGCGCGTGCGCCTCAACAACGGATCCACCTCGGACGGTGACGTCGGCGCGAACGAGAAGGGCGGTCGGGCCCGCGTCGGCCGCAACGTCAAGCTCGGCTCGGGGGCGACCCTCACCGCCGACCAGGTCGCGATCGGCAACGGCTCGAACATCAGCGCCGTCGAGGCGAACTTCCTCAACGTCGGCGCCAACGCCAGCATCGGTGAAACCAGCCCGGCGAACCTGCCGCTCGAGTCGCCCTTCTGCTGGATTCCGCCGGTCTCGTGCGGCAACGACAACGTCGTGCTGCGCAAGGGCGCCGCGCCGCTCACGCTGCCCCCCGGCAACCACGGCGTCGTCCTGATGGAGAACGGCACCACCCTCACGCTCGCCGCCGGCGTGCACACGTTCTGCTCGGTGCGCACCGGCAAGAACGCGACCATCGTCACCACGGGCGGCACGCAGTCGACCGTCTTCGTGCGCGACGCCATCCGCCTCGGCAACGGCAGCGCGCTCCGTCCGGCCGCGGGCACGCCGACGCCGAAGCTCGTGATCGCCGGCAACCGCGGGCGCTTCGGCTCCAAGGTGACGCTGCGCGCCTTCATCTCCGCCCCCGAGGCGCGGCTCAGCGTCGGCAACGGCTCGAAGGTCACCGGCGCCGCCTGCGCCGAGGTGCTCGTCTTCGGGAAGAACGTCGGTCTCTCCTGCGCCCCCGACCTCCCGCCCACCACCACGACCACCACGCCCACCACGGTGACGACGACCAGCACCTCGTCGACGACCGTGACCACCACGACGACGACCACCACCACCGCCCCCAGCCTGTGCGGCAACGGCGTCATCGATCCCGGCGAGCAATGCGATCCGGGCTCCGGCTCGGTCGGCGGCGCCTTCCCCGAGGGCTGCGGGGTCTGCCTGCCGAACTGCACCTGCGAGAACTTCACGACCACGACGGTGGTCGAAACCACCACGACCACGGTCGAGACCACCACGACGACCACCACGACGCCCGGTGTCTGCGGCAACGACGTGGTCGAGCCCGGTGAGGAGTGCGACTCGGGCTCCCCGAGCGGCGGCTTCGTCGGCGGTGACTGCGGCTTCTGCACCAGCGGCTGCGTCTGCCAGCCGGTGACCACGACCACGGTCGAGACGCCGACCACGACCCTGGTGGTGACCACCACCACGTCGACGACCGTCCCGCCGACGACCACCACGTCGACGACGTCCACATCGACGACGACGTCCACCACCACGTCGACGACCTCCACGACGACGACGTCCACCTCCACGTCGACCACGAGCAGCACCACTACGACACTGGCGCCGACCACGACCACGTCGACGACCTCCTCCACCACCACGACGTCGACCACCACCACCTCGACCACGTCGACGACGAGCACCACCAGCACGACGACGACCACGACCACCAGCACGACGACCACGACCGTGCCGGCGGTTCCCAGGTTCCTGGACTTCCGGACGACGCCCGGCGGTGGCTCGTGCGGCTCCACGTTCACCAACGCCGGGGCACCGTTGAAGACCATCACCTGCGGCGGACTCAGCCTCGGTGGCGGCCAATCGACCGTGCTCGAGAACATCACGCCGGACGGCGCGACGAACCGCTTCACGCTGTCGGGCTGCAACGGCACGACGTGCGACCTCGGTCCGCTCCCTGGCCCGCGCACCAACGACTACGAGTGCACGGCAACCGACTGCTTCTTCGGCACGCCGCTGCCGATCCCGAACGCCGGGACGAGCAGCTGCGTCGTGAACCGCATCAGCGGTGCGGTGAGCGGCACACTGAACGTCGTCACGGGCGTCATGACGAACGGCAACATCCCGCTCGGCTCGGCGACGTTCCTCACCGGCAATGCGGCGCAGCCCTGCCCGATCTGCGTGCCGAACACCGGCTCCCCGCCGGCGTCGCCGGAGAACCCGCGGACGGGCACCTGTGACCGCGGCGCCCGTGCCGGCCAGAGCTGCCGCACGACCAACTCGCAGAACCTCTCGAGCGATTGCCTCCCCGGCGGCACCTCTCCGGGCAACACCTGCGCGGTCGGCTCGACCTGCGCCGACGGCAGCCAGAACCTCGGCGTCATCCCGGTGTCGCTGAACCCGCTCACCACCGGTGCGGTGGAGCGCAGCGCCCTCGACAACCCGACGGGCGGCAACACCATCGGCAACAACGGCATCTTCTGCTCCGGTCAGGGAGCTGGACAGCGCGGCTGCTTCATCGGCGGCGCGAACTGCCGCCGCATCCAGGCCAACGGCACCCCGGCGGGTGCGCTCTCCATCGGCGCCCCGTCGCCGATCCGGCTGGCCGCGATCTTCTGTGTCCCCGTCACCAGCAGCGCGCTCGTGAACTTCGCGGCGAACCTGCCCGGACCGGGCGCCACGGTCCTCGCGGGCAACTTCATCCTGCGTCCATAAGCCGCGGCCCGAGCCGCGCGGCGAGCGAAGGGCCTGGAGCCGGCAACGGCTCCAGGCCCTCGTCATTTGAGGCCGAGGCGCTCGAACGGCGGGCGGCGGCCGGTGAGCGCGTCGCGCAGGCCGAGCACCTTGAGCCAGGTCTCGCCGGCGCGGCCACGCAGCGCGTTCCACGCCAGCTGGAACGGCAGCGTGGCGACGAGGAAGGCACCGAGGCGCAGGCGCTGGGCGGGGGAGCCGTGACGGCGCGCGAAGAGCACGCTGTTGCGGGCGGCGAAGTACTTGCGGATGCGCACCGAGCGCGTGCCGCCGGCGCTGCCCCGGCCGGTATGGGTGGCGACGGCGTCGGGGCAGTAGACGACGCGCCACCCGGCGGCGGCCGCCCGTACGCACCACTCGACCTCCTCGTGGTAGGCGAAGAACGCCTCGTCGAAGCCGCCGACGTCGGCGAGCGCCGCGGCGCGCAGCCACATCGTGCAGCCCCCGACCCACTCGACCTCGCGGGTCGCGTTCCAGCGCGGACCGTCGGGCGCGTCGGCACCCTGCAGGGCGACGAGGCTCTGGCGCCAGGTCACCTCGCCCCATGCGAGCCACAGCCGCGACGGATCCTCGCGCGTCAGGACCTTGGCGCCGACCACGCCGACGCGCGGATCGGCGTCGAGCAGCCGGCGCGCGGCCGCCGTCGCCCCTGGACGCAGCCGGACGTCGTTGTTGAGGAGCAGGACGACGCCGGCGCCGCGCGTGGTCGCCGCGCGAATGCCGACGTTGGCGCCGCCGGCGTAGCCGAGGTTCTCCGCCGTCCGGATGCAGATCGCGGCAGGCGCCGCAGCGGCGAGCCGCGCTCCGACCGGCTCGCGCGAGCCGTTGTCCACGACCACCACGAGATCGCACTCCCCCGCGCAGCTGGCGACGCAGCCGAGCGTGTCCTCCGGGTCCTGCCAGTGGACGACGACGGCGATGGTGCGACGCGAGGCGCTCATCCCACCACCGCCTCGTAGACGGCCCGCGTGCGCCGCGCCGTTTCGTCCCAGGTGAAGCCGGCAGCGCGTGCGCGGGCCTGCGCGCCGAGGCGGGCACGGAGCGCGTCGTCGGCGAGCAGCGGGCGCAGCGCACCGGCCAGCAACCCCGGGTCCGAGCGAGGCACGAGCACGCCCGCCCCGCCGACCACCTCGGGCACCGACGTCACCCCGACCGCCACCACCGCGCAGCCCGCGGCCATCGCCTCCAGCACGGTGAGGCCGAAGCCCTCGTACTCCGACGCCGTCGCGGCGACGTCGGCCGCCGCGTACAGCGCCCGCAGCGAGGCGTCGTCGAGCGGACCGAGCCAGCGCACGCCGGGCGGCAGCGCGTCGAGCCACGACGGCCGATGGCCGGGCCGCAGCCGTCCCGCGACCACGAGCTGCCATCCGTCCGCGGCGCCGCCGGCGCGCACGAAGGCGTCGATCACGCGCTCGACGCGCTTGCGCGGCTGCACCGTGCCGACACAGGCGACGAGCTTCGAGCCGAGATCGTGCGCACGGCGGAACGCCGCCACCGCCTCCGGCGCCGGCGGCTCGCGCATCTCGGGCGCCATCGCGAGCGGCACCACCGGCACGCGCGCCGGATCGAGACGGAAGCGGGCGACGAGGTCGTCGCGGGCGTGCCGCGAATCGGCGATGACGCGCGCCGCACGGCGTACGCTGCCCGGCACCGTGGCGCGGAAGTGGAGCCGCTGCGGCCACGCGAAGGTCTCGGGACATGCGTACACGGCGAGGTCGTGGACCGTCACCACGCCAGGCACCGGCAGCCGCCACGGCAGCACGTTCTTCGTACCGTGGTAGACGGCGACGCCGGTGCGGCGCACGAGCCCCGGCAGCCGGTCGTGGTCCCACAAGGCCTGGTGCCAGGTGCCGCGCAGCGGCACGGACACGACCTCGACGCCGGTGAACTGGTCCGGGCGGTCGGTGAACACCACCCACTCGTGCCCGCCGACGCGGGCGAGACCACGCACGAGCTCGCGCGCGTAGGTCGCCGGCCCGCCGACGATGCCCACCAGCGCCCCGATGCCGACGCGCACGCTCACCCCACCCGGCGCGGCGCCGTCACCGCACCGGCCGGCGCACCCAGCGCCGTCCGCAACCCGGCGCCGACGCCGCGGCCGAGCGCACGCACGACGTCGCCGCGGCCGCGCAGCGCCCAGAGCGCCGCACTGCTCGCGAGCAGCGCGGCGTACGTCGGCACGAAGCCCAGCCAGGCCGCACGCGCCCCGCGGCGGCGCATGAGCAGCCATGGGTTGCGCGCCTTCAGAAAGGCCGCCCACGGCGTCAGCCCGCGTGCGAAGCCGCGGATGCCGTCGTGCCAGAACACCGCGCGCGGCTCGAGCACGACGCCGTAGCCGTGTGCGCGCGCGGCGAGGCAGAAGTCGACGTCCTCGTAGTAGACGGCGATCTCCTCCGAGAAGCCGCCGACCGCGCGCCAGCAGGCGCGCGTCGCCAGCAGCGCGCAGCCCATGACGCCGCTCACGCGATACGGCGCCGTCGGCGACCGGCGGTAGCGCAGCAGCGTGCGCGGCACGCACAGGAGCCAGAGCCCATGGCGCTCGCCCGCGGTGAGCACCGTACCGCTCGCGACGTCCATGACCCGCGGCCCCGCGATGCCGGCGCCCGGCGTGGCGTCGAGCGCGTCCTCGAGGCGTGCGAGCGCGTCCGGCTCGAGGCGCGTGTCGTTGTTGAGGAAGAGCAGCCGCTCGACGCCTGGTCCGGCCGCCGCCGCGCCGGCGTTCAAGCCACCGGCGAACTGCCGGTTCTCGTCGAGCAGGAGCAGTCGCACGCGCGGCTCGCCGCCGAAGCGCGCCTGGAGCGCCCCCCGCTCCGCGGCGCTCGAGGCGTTGTCGACGACGAGCACCTCGGCGGGCAGCCGCGTCTGCGCGAGGAGCGAGTCGACGCAGCGTACCGTCGCCTCGCCGCCCTCCCAGGTGACGACCACCGCCGCCGTGCGCGACGCGCTCGTCATCCGGCTCCCACCAGGGCAGCGCTCGCCGGCCGCAGGCCGAGTCGCTCGGCCAGCAGCGCCCCGAGCCGCGTCGCAGTCGCCGTCGGCCCGAGCTGCGCCAGCGCGTGTGCGCGCGCCGCCGCGCCGAGGCGCTCCGCCAGCGCGCGGTCGTCGAGCAGCCGCGCGACGGCGGCGGCGAGCGCGACGGGATCGTCCGGCGGCACGGCGAGGCAGTGCGTGTCGGGGACGAGCACCTCGCGCAAACCCGGCCCGTCGCGGGTGACGAGCGGACGCCCCGCCGCGGCCGCCTGGTACACCTTGTTCGGCACCACGACGGCGGCCTTGCGGCTCCCCCCGAAGACGCCGAGCACGACCGACGCGCGGGCGAGCTCGCCTGGCAGCTCGGCGAGCGGGATCTCGTCGCGCCACGTGACGGCGGCCCCGAGCGCGCGCGCCTGCGCCTCGGCGCGCGCCCGCTCGGGTCCCGTACCGATGCAGGTGACCGACGCCCGCGCACCGAGGCGCGCGGCCGCGGCCACGATCGTGCCGAGCCCGTGCAGCGGCAGCCCGCGCCCGTAGAAGAGGACGCGTCCCGGCTCCGGCGCGGGCGACGGCGCCGCGCGGAACTCCGGCTCGACGCCGAAGTGCCAGACGCCGAGTCGCGCCGCGGAAGCTCCCAGCTCGGCGTACCACGCGGCGTGCGCAGCCGTGTCGGCGAGGACGAGGTCGGCGGCCCGCAGCGTCGCGCGATCGAGCAGGCCGACGGCGCGCGCCCGCAACCCGTGCGCCGCGAAGACACGGCGGTCGTCGACGAGCGTCTCGGTCAGGCTCACGAGCGGTGCGAAGAGCAACGCCGCGCGCGGGCGACAGATGCGCTGCGCGGCCAGCACGTCGAGCTGCCCGCCGAACCCCGCCACCACGAGCGGCGGCGGCCCCGTGCGTGCACGCCAGCGGCGCGCGAGGCCGCCCATCGCCGCCGTCCAACGGCGCCCGAGCGTAGCCAGCGACGCCGCGCCGAAGTAGCGCCGATCCTTGTCGCGCGTCGCCTCCCACAGCGGCGCGTGCAGCTCTTCGACGACGAAGCCCGCCTCGGCCAGCGCGGCGCGCAGCAGCCGGTTGGCGCTATGGCCGCGGTCGTACGTCCCGAACCAGCAGGCCGTCATCGCAGGCCGCGCGCCAGGTCGGCACGCGGCGCATGCGGGTCGACGGCGGCGAGGCGCACGACGTCCGGCTGCGCCCCGAGACGCAGCTCCAGCTCGCGCATGCGCACCTGGGTGTCCTCGAGCAGCGAGCGGCTGGACGCGATCAGATCGGCGACGAGGCCGATCAACATCGTCTGGAAGCCGACGATCACGAGCACGGCGGCCAGGATGAGACTCTGGATGTGGCCCGATCCGCCCTCGAGCAGCCAGTCGAACGCGAAGCGCATGCCGAGGACGCTGCCCACGAGCACCGCGAGGCCGCCGAGCCCGACGAACACCGTCAACGGCTCGTAGAGCGCGTAGATGCGCAGCATCGTCGCGAGCGAGCGGCGCAGGTAGAGCCCGATCGAGCCGAACAGGCGCGACGGCCGGCGCTCGGCGTTGGTCGCGATCGGGACGTGACCGATCGGGATGTGTTTCTTGCCGGCCTGGATGATGGTCTCGAGCGTGTAGGTGAACTTGGTGAAGACGTTCAGCCGCAGCGCCGCGCGGCGCGAGAAGGCCCGGAACCCGCTCGTGGCGTCGGGCACGGTGGTGCCGGACAGCTTGCGCACGGCCCAGCTCCCGAGCCCCTGGAGCGCGCGCTTCTGCGGGCTGAAGTGGCGCGAGCGCGTCGGGATGCGATCACCGACGACCATCTCGACGTGGCCGTCGAGGATCGGCTGCACGAGCCGCCGCACCTCCGATCCGGGATACTGGTGGTCCGCGTCGGTGTTGACGATCAGGTCGGCGCCGAGCTTGAGGGCCGTGTCGATCCCGACCGAGAAGGCGCGCGCGAGGCCGGCGTGCGCGGGCAATCGGACCAGCCAGGTGGCGCCGGCAGCGCGCGCGACCTCGCCCGTACGGTCGGTGGAGCCGTCGTCGATCACCAGCGTCTCGATGACGTCGACGCCCGGGATCTCACGCGGCAGGGCGGCCAGGGTCTCGGCCAACGTCGCTTCCTCGTTGAAGCAGGGAATCTGGATGATGAGCTTGCGCATGTCCCCCCGCGGCCGACCCAGACTAACGCCCGCCCCCTCGGGGTGCCAGCAGCGACGGGATCACTCCGGCGCCGCCGCGCCGGCGATCTCGACGTCGAAGCGCATCACCGGCCCGGAGGCCGAGAAGTTGCGCAGCATGACCCGCCCGGGGCCGCCGCCGTACGGCGTCATCCCCGGCGTCTCGGGGCCGCAGATCGGGCCCTGACGCAGTCGCGCCGCGCCGGCGAGCGCCGCACCCGCGACGCCGACGCCCACGAGCAGCGCGAGCGGCCAGCCGGGACGCCCGAGGCGGCGCACGGCCATGGCGACGAGCAGCACGGCGACGGCCGCCAGCACGGCGGCGAGGATCCGCCGCCAAGCCGGGGGGCCGCTCCAGGGATCGCCGGCGTCGCCGCGGTTACCGCCGGCGGCGTGCCCGCGATCGAGGTCGCCGCGGGCGTCGGCCTCGACGAGGTGCAGCAGTTTGCGCCGGACGTCGTTCTGCGCCGTCCGGAACCCGGTGACGCCCTCGTCGACGTGCCACACGAGCAGGCCGGCTCCGGGCAGCTTGGCGTCGGCGCCGATGCGCTGGCGGTTCTCGAGCAGCAGGTACTCGCTCGGCCGCTCGGGCGCGAGCGGGATGCGGACGACGAGCGGCACGGTCTCGACCGCCGGCAGCACGATGCCGGTGGTCGAGGTGGTGACGTCCCAGGTCGCGACCCAGCCGAGGTGGCGCTTCGACCACGCCTCCGGATGCGGCGGCCAGTCGCCGCGCCCGACCCACGTCCCCTGCCCCATGAGGCCCCAGACGCCGATGCCCTCCTGCGGGCGGCCACCGGGCGCGTACAACTCGGGCAGCCCGAGCAGGTGGCCGAACTCGTGCGCCATGACGCCGAGACGCCCGAACGGCGGCGCCTCGTCCTCGGCCAGCACGCAGGCCTCGTCGAAACCTGCGACGGGCTCGAGCAGCCCCGTGTAGTTCGACCACGGATCGCCGGGATCACCGCCGCCGAGGTGCGACTCCCGTCCCGTCCCTGCGAAGATCACGAGCGCGGCGCCGCCGCGCTCCAGCGCGGCGCGGTCGCTGCCGCCGGCCGCCGCGGCGAAGGCGCGCAGCGCGTCCGTCGCCAGCTCCGCCGGACGCTGCACGTAACGCTGGCGCAGCTGCGGGACGGTCACCGTCACCGTCGCGAGGTGCGGCCGCAGCCGCAGTTGGCCGTACGAGACCTCCGTCCAGTAGGCCACGAAGCGGGCGAGTAGCGCCTCCAGGTCGGCACGCGGGCGTGTCAGCGGGCGATCAGGAAAGCTGGCCAGCACGACGAGGACGTCGAGGTCGCCGTGCGCCGGGACATGCGCGTGCGCGGCGCGTCCCGACCCGAGCAGGGCCGCGAGCAGCAGCACCGCCGCGCGCAGCGAACCCCTCGCGGAATTGACAGCCCGGACGGCCTCTGTGACAATCCGCGACCGTTTGCCCCTACTTCGATCCGGAGGACACACGATGCGGAAACTCGGCAGCTCAGCCATGTTCGGTGCACTGGTCGCGGTCGCGCTCGCGGGGTGCGGCGGCGGCGAGAGCCCCCAAGGCACGGCGCCCGCTCCCGAGGCTACCACCGCGACCACGACGCCGGCGGCCCCCGGGGCCACCGCGACGACGGTCCCGGCCGCGGCGGCCGACGACGACGAGCTGGGCGCCCCGCTGCTCGCCTGGGCCGACTCCGACACGGACGAGGGCAAGGCACCGCTCACGATCCAGTTCAAGGCCGACATCGAGGGCGGCAAGGCGCCGCTGTCGTACGTCTGGAAGTTCGGCGACGGCTCGCCCGACTCCACCGAGGCCAACCCGAAGCACACCTACGAGAAGCCCGGGAAGTACCGTGCCGACCTCGAGGTGAAGGACTCGGCGGGCGACTCGGACTCGGACTACATCGAGGTCGAAGTCACCGAGTAGTCGCCGGGGCGCCGTCCGCAGCGCCTCGAGCCGAACGGGACGCCTCCTCACGTCTGGAGCGTCCCCGTCGTTTCCGCCACGGCCCCCACGCCGTGGCGGGCACACCAGGCAGCCATCTCGTGCGCGATGCGCACCGGCGCCTGGGGATCGTAGAACGTGGCGGTGCCCACCTGCACCGCCCGCGCCCCGCAGCAGAGGAACTCGAGCGCGTCCTCGCCGGTGCGGATGCCGCCGATTCCGATCACCGGGATGCGCAGGGCGCGCGACAGCGCGAGCACCATCGCCAGCGCGACCGGCTTGATCGCCGGTCCCGAGAGACCGCCCGTCACGGCACGGAGCCGCGGGCGCCGAGCGGCGAGGTCGACGGACATGCCGCGCAGCGTGTTGATGGCGCACACCGCGTCGGCCCCCTCCGCCTCGACCGCGCGCCCGACGGCCGTCACGTCGGTGACGTTCGGCGACAGCTTCACCCACAGCGGCGAGCGGACGCGCGGGCGGACGGCGCGGACCAGCGCGGCGAGCGCGACGGGATCGGAGGCGATGATGCCGCCCCACTCCGGGCGATTCGGGCTCGCGGCATTGAGCTCCAGCGCCACGATGCCCGGCTGCCCGTCGAGACGCTCGGCACAGGCGGCGAACTCGTCGGCGTCGTCGCCCCAGAAGTTCGCCACCACGCGGGCGCCGCGCGCGCGGAGCTGCGGAAGGTACTCGTGCAGGAAGACGTCGACGCCCACGTTCTGCAGGCCGATGGCGTTCAGCATGCCCGCCGGCGCCTCGACGAGACGCGGCGGCGGCTTGCCGGCGTACGGCCGCAGCGAGACGCCCTTGATGCTGATCGCACCGATGGCGCCGAGGTCGAGCAGGCCGGCGAACTCGAGGCCGTACCCGAAGGTCCCCGACGCCGCGATCACCGGCGATGGAAGCGTCACCGTGCCGATGGTGACCCGGGTGTCGACGTCGCCCGCGTTCACGGCAGATCGAGCCGCAGCTCCATCACGATGGCGTCCTGCCCGGGGCCGTAGTAGCCGCGCCGGATGCCGAGGTCGCGAAAGCCGAGCGTGCGGTAGAGACGCCGCGCCACGACGTTGCCCGCCCGCACCTCGAGGAACATCGCCCGCGCCCGCACGTGTCGGCCCTCGGCAATCACCTCTTCGACCAGCCGGCGGCCGACGCCCGTGCCGCGCCGGTCCGGGTGCACGGCGACGTTCAGCAGGTGCACCTCGTCGGCCACCACCCAGCGACACGTGTAGCCGAGGAGGGCCGGCGACGGCGCGGCCGGGTCGACCGCGACGGTGAGGCGGGCGCACGTGGTCTGCATCTCCTTCTCGAAGAAGGCCTGCGACCACGGCTGCGCGAACGCGCGCCGCTCGATCGTCATCACCGTGGGCAGGTCCGCCTGCGTCATCGGACGCAGGACGATCGCGCCGCGCTCGTGCCGGTAGACCGCCATCCGGTCCGGCCAGCCTAGCAGCCGCGCGGACCCACGGCAGTGGACCGGCTCATTCCGCGTCGAACGCGCCCGGCGGCGGCGTCTCGACCGGGATGTCCTCGAACGGCGGCGGCTCCACGAGCTGCGGCATGTCGCCGCGACGCGCCTTGCGCCCACGCGCCCGGCGCTCCGCCATGGCTCGACGTAGCGCCTGGAGACCGTGGATGCGGGAGGAGAAGTCATCGGTGACGTCGACCGCCTGCTCGCGGTTCAGGATCACGTACGGCGTGATCGTGATGAGCAGCTCGGTGCGCTGGATGCTGTCGCTGTCGCTGCGGAAGAAGCGACCGAGCACCGGGACGTCCATCAGGTACGGGAAACCCGAGGTGTTGCGGCTGAGCGTGTCGTCGATGATGCCGCCGATGAGGACGGTGTTGCCGTCCTGCACGACGAGCGTGGTCTCGGCCTCGCGCGTGCTGAACGACGGCGAGTTCGTCGCCCCGAAGCTCGGCGACGCCACGGCGCTCACCTCCTGGCGGATCTGAAGGTTGACGAGGCCCTTCGAGTTCACCTGCGGGAGGACGGTGAGGATCTTGCCGGTGTCGCGGTACTGGATGGAGTTGACCGTCGAGCCGGCGGTGCCGGTGAGAACCGCGCTCGCGGTCGAGGTGAGGATCGGGATCGACTGGCCCACCAGGATGTGCGCCTCGCGGTTGTCGGCGGCGAGGATGTGGGGCGCCGACAGCATCTTCACGTCGGTCTTGGTCGCGAGCGAGTTGATGAAGATCTGGAAGTTCTCGCGGTCGGTGATGACCGCGAACGCGCCCTGCGACGGCACACGGACCGCGTCGCCGATGTAGCCGCCCAGCCCGCGCGATCCCGGGAACGCCGGACCGCCGCGGTTCAAGAAGATGTCGCCCTGCTTGTTGTTGGCCGGGTTCGACGTCTTGAGGTTGCCCTCGGCGATCGCCCACTGGATGCCGAACTCGAGGTCCTTCGTCAGCATGACCTCGGCGATCGTCACTTCGAGGAGCACCTGCCGCGGCACGACGTCGATGCGCCGCACGACGTCGAGGATCAGCTGATAGTCGCGCTTGGTCGCCAGCGTGACGAGCGAGTTCGTCACCTCGTCGGCGACGATGCGGACCTCCTCGCGGAACACCGGCGGCGGTCCCTGGCCCTGCCCGAAGAAGCCGCCCGCGCCGCCGGGTCCGGCGCCGGGGCCTCCCGGCAGCGATACCGC